>JAMCWF010000058.1 GCA_023481295.1 Armatimonadota bacterium
TTATTGAGTAAAGGAGAACATTTTGATCATACTTTCGTGTGGATTTCTAATTTGAGGCAACGATCCCTTTTCGTGTGGTTTTTTCGTGAGGCAATTCGTCAACTTGACTTTGAGCTGTTTTCGGCCTATAATGAATCATCTCAATCAGCCACACAGCGATATCTTGCTCTCAGGATTGAATTCTGATTATAAGGTGGAACTGTCTTTGTCCGATCAACAAATCCCGTGCGCAGCCATCATATTGGCGGCCGGAAAATCAACCCGGATGCGGTCCCGCTTGCCAAAGGCGATCCATCCAATTTGCGGGATTCCGCTCACTTACCACCTCATTCAGGCTTGCCGGCAGGCTGGTATCGAGCGGGTTATCGTTGTAATCGGGCATCAAGGTGATCTGGTTCGCGACAGCCTTGGCGGTAATGTCGAATATGCGGTCCAGGCGGAGCAGCGTGGGACCGGCGATGCGGTAAAATCGGCTCTGCCTCTGCTCAATGGTTTCGAAGGGCAGATTATGACGATGGTTGGTGATATGCCGTTACTGCGGGCTGAAACGCTGAAAAAAGTACGCCGCTTACAGGAAAACACCAGCGCCGCCCTTACGATGCTCTCCGCAATCAGTCCCGACGCTCAGACCTACGGTCGCGTGGTTCGCGGTGAAGACGGCCGCATTCTACGGATCGTTGAGTACAAGGATGCCACCGAGCAGGAGCGTAAAATTCAGGAGTGGAATCCCTCGATCTACTGCTTTCAGGCCGCTGCGCTAAGGAAAGGGATTCATCATCTACGATGCGATAACGTGCAGGGTGAGTACTACCTGACCGATATCGTTGAGATTTTAAGCCGGATGGGAGAACGGGTCGAAGCGGTTCCGGTTTCAGATTCCGATGAGGTGATGAGCATCAACAACCGGGTGGAACTGGCGGTTGCAAGCCGCATCATGCAGCAGCGGATTCTTGAGCGATGGATGATTGAAGGGGTAACCGTTGTAGACCCTGCCGAGACCTACGTGGATGTGGGGGTTGACATCGGCTGTGATACGGTGCTGGAGCCGGGTACGATATTACAAGGCGACACACATGTGGGAGAAAATTGCCGGTTGGGCCCGAGTTCCCGTATTATTGACAGCGTGATCGGTGATGGGGTTACCGTCGCCTATTCGCAGATCGTCGAGAGCGTGGTGGGGCCCAACTGCAAAATCGGACCTTTCGCTCATTTGAGGCCGAAGAGTTACCTTGGCGCCAACGTTAAAATCGGTGACTTCGTAGAGCTTAAGGCGTCGCGGCTGGAGGATAACGTGTCCGCATCGCATCTTGCCTATCTGGGAGATGCTGAAGTCGGCCGGAATGCCAATATCGGCGCCGGCGTCATCACATGCAATTATGACGGCCAGCAAAAGCATCGGACAACCATCGGCAAGTATGCGTTTATCGGAACCGACAGCGCACTGATCGCACCGATTACTATCGGAGATGGGGCTTTCGTCGCCGCCGGATCTATCATAACGGAAGATGTCCCGCCCGATGCGCTCGGCATTGCGCGAGCCCGCCAGGTGACCAAGCCGAATTGGGCACAGGAGCGGAGAGAAAAATTCGTACCTGATCATCAGAAGGAGAAGGGAGAAGCTACCAACGATCACGCCGGAGAACCAGAATGAGTAAGATGCGCATTTTTACCGGAAACGCGAACCCCAAGCTGGCTGAAAAGATTGCGGCTGAACTTTCAGTCGAGCTGGGCCGTATTAAGGTCGCCCATTTCTCGGATGGTGAAATTTGTGTCAAGATCGAGGAAAGCGTCAGGGGGGAAGATGTCTTTTTAATCCAGCCGACCTGCTGGCCTGTCAACGATAACCTGATGGAACTGCTTATCATGCTGGACGCTTTCAGACGGGCCTCGGCAAGACGCATCACGGTCGTTTTACCCTATTACGGTTATGCCCGTCAGGATAAGAAGATCAAGCCCCGCGAACCGGTTACCGCTCGACTCATCGCCGACCTGGTCAGCGTGGCCGGCGCCAGCCGCGTGCTTTGTGTGGATCTCCACGCCGGCCAGATACAAGGCTTCTTCGATCTGCCGGTGGATCATCTCTACGCCGGTCCGCTCATTGCCGACTACCTCGCCAAGCAAAACCTGGCTGACGGGAGCACCGTCGTTGTGTCGCCCGACGTGGGCGGAGTGCCGCGTGCCCGCGCACTGGCTGAACATCTGGGTACACCCATCGCGATTATCGCTAAACGGCGGCCGGAGCCGAATCACGTTGAAATTATGGAAATTATCGGCGACGTGTCGGGCCACACCTGCATCATGATTGATGATATGATTGATACCGGCGGCTCCATTGTGCAGGGCGCCAATGCCCTTTTCGAACGGGGAGCGAAGGCCGTCTACGCCTGTTGCACCCACGGCGTACTTTCCGGTGATGCGATTGAGCGGGTCGCCGATTCGGTGATCAAGGAGCTGGTCATTACCGATACCATTCCGCTGCCCGATTCGAAGCACCATCCCAAGCTAACCATCCTGTCCGTCGCCGGCCTGCTTGCCGACGCCATTCAACGCATCCATAATGACGATTCGGTCAGCATGCTGTTTCAGGGTTACATTTGAGGATATTCCCTCAGTTTCGCCACCGCACACCATCCATCAACCCTCCTCCCTCGCATCTCATCGTGGGGTTGGGTAATCCCGGCCCCGAATACGCTTTTACCCGCCATAACATCGGATGGAGAGTGATTGAACTTCTCGGACGGCGGCTCCAAATTACCATCAATCGCCCGGAATGCCGAGGGCTGGTGGGGATCGGCTCGTACCATGGCGAAACAGTGCTATTGCTGAAACCATTAACCTACATGAACCGATCCGGCATTTCGGTTAAAGAGGCCATGCGCCGCTACCAGCTCACTTCAGAGCAAGTTATCATTGTTTGCGACGACATCTACCTTCCATTAGGTAAACTAAGATTAAGATTCAAGGGTAGAACCGCTGGTCATAACGGGTTGGGATCGGTGTTGGAAACGCTGGGCACCGATGAGATAGCATGCGTGCGAGTCGGCGTGGGCGAAGCCCCGCCCGGCCAGATGCGCGGTTATGTTTTAAGTTGTTTTGAGCCGGAGGAAGAAGCAACGATCAATGAAGCAATTGACCGAGCTACCGAAGCTTTAGTCGTTGCGATTCAGAACGGATTTGAATCGGCGATGCAACGTTTCAATCGCTGAGTTGCAAGAAATCAAGCTGTGGCGTATATATAAAGGGGTAAGAATCGGGCGGAAACCCGATTTCGAACAGAAGGAAAGAATCAGGCTATGGCTGCTGTAACCACACCAATCAAACAGAAAGAGCACGTCGGGCAGATACTACCGATACCGGTCCCGCCTGAGCTATCCTACCTATGGCAACGTAATCCAGAAATCGTCAAGTACGGGGATCCGGTCTTGCGGCAAGTTGCACGGCCGGTCCCGAAATTCACCCGAGAGGTCGCTCAACTTATCGAGCGGATGGGCCGAATTATGCGGGCTGCCCCGGGCGTCGGGCTGGCCGCACCTCAAATAGGACTGCTGCAGCGAGTGATCCTGTACCAGCTTCCGGAAGAGGGAAGCGTTCTCCACGCACTCGTCAACCCCAAAATCGTATCCAGATCGGGAGAGCAAATCGGGCAGGAAGGTTGTCTTTCCATTCCGGCGCTGCAAGGCGACGTGTCCCGTGCCAAAGAGATTGTGGTGAAGGGATTGGATCAGCACGGCCGCGCCGTTCGCCGTCGTGCCACCGATTTTGAGGCACGCGTCATTCAACACGAGATCGATCATCTGGACGGTATCCTTTTCATTGATACCGTGTTGCCGGAAACGCTCCACTTCATTTTCCCGGACGATGAATCGAGTAACTCGCCGGTGGAGTAGCGCTTTTTGAGGAAACTGTGATCCAGAGGGAGTGTCACCAATGAGCACCGCAACTAAGATTAAACATAGTTACGATGATCTCCAGCGTCTTCCAGACGACAACCAACGGCATGAGCTGATAAATGGAGACTTGATCATGACGCCAGCTCCGAACGTCGCACATCAGCAAGCAGTCGGTAATTTACATGCCGGATTGCATCATTTCATTACAGACAATCGCTTGGGGAATGTTTATACCGCTCCTCTTGACGTGGTCTTCTCATCTGACAATGTGGTGGAGCCGGACATTCTTTTCATCTCGAAGGGGCGAGCCGATATTCTCACACCGAACAATGTACAGGGTGCGCCCGATCTCATTGTGGAGGTTCTTTCTCCGAATACCGAGGAGAATGATCGCCAGATCAAGTTCCGCCTCTACGAGCAATTCGGTGCATCGGAGTATTGGATCGTGGATCCTTCGGCCCTGATGATCGAGGTATATAGCCTGGCGGGTGAGCGCTATGAGCGGTTGGGGCGATTTAGCGGCGAAGAGATGATCCAATCGAAAGTGCTGATCGGCTTTGAATGCCAGACCAGTGAAGTATTTGAGCAGTGACTCGGAATAAGTTCTTATACAATAACTAAGAAATCGGAGATCAATGTATGAGGGTAACGATTTTCATCAATCAGTCGTTTGGAAGCAATCGAGGACAATTGAATGGTTGAAAATTCGGATCGTGGCCTGCTTTCGGTTGTAATTCCGGCGTACAACGAGGAATCCCGTATCGGCAGCACGCTGGATCGGATGCTGGAATACTTTAAATCCCAGCCATATCCGGTGGAAATCATCATTGTGGATGACGGCAGCAGTGACCGGACGACCCAGGTGGTGACCGATAAATCGAAAGAAAACTGCATCATCGAAAGTGAGCGTTATACTCCCAACCAAGGTAAAGGCCATGCGGTTCGGCATGGAATGTTGCTCGCCCGCGGTGATTTCATTCTCTTCTCGGATGCCGACTTAGCAACTCCGATCGAGGAGGTAAAGAAGCTTTTTCAGGCTCTGGAAAAGGGGGCTGATATTGCGATCGGCTCCCGCGATGTACCGGGCGCTCAACTCGTCCGCCGCCAATCCTTTTTGCGGGAAGCCGGTGGAAAAATCTTCAATCGCTGCGTGCAATTTCTAGCGGTTCCGGGCATTCATGATACTCAGTGTGGATTTAAGCTGTTCAGGCGCCAGGCTGCCCGGGATATTTTCAGCCGTTGCCAAGTCAATAATTTCTCCTTCGATGTGGAAGCGCTCTACATCGGCCGTAGACTGGGCTATCGCATTGTGGAATCACCCGTGCGTTGGGCGCATCAGGAAGGCTCTAAGGTTCGATTTGCCCGGGATGCCTGGCGGATGTTGATGACCCTGTTGCTCATCCGGCGCAGTGATTATCGTCTGGCTGAAGCAACCTTAGACATCTCCCCTACAATCGGACATGAACACTGAAGAATACGAGCGGATGTTCAATCTGGAGGACCACTACTGGTGGTTCGTCGGGCGCCATCGTCTGGTTGAAGGGTATATCCGCGCTGCATTCGGCAACCGGTCCGACTTAACGATCCTCGATTTAGGCTGCGGCACCGGCGCCATGTCGGAAATCCTAAGCCGGTGGGGCTTCGTCATTTCCTCCGACTACTCCGACTGCGCGCTGAACTTCTGCCGCCGTCGCGGTAACCTGCATCTATGCGCTTCCGATGCAGCGAAAGCTCCTTTTCCGAGCGGCCGCTTCGACCTAGTTGTCGCGCTAGACATCCTCGAGCACCTGCCCGATGATGCGGCCGCCTTAAGAGAGATCGCACGCCTGTTAAAGCCGAACGGGGTTTTAATGGCCACCGTTCCCGCCTACTCAAAGCTATGGAGCGGCCATGATGTGGCCTTAATGCACTACCGCCGCTACTGCGCGCCGGAAGTTCGAAAAAGAGTGATCGAGGCCGGCCTGGCGGTTGAAAAGCTGACCTACACGATGACGATCTTGTTTCCGCTGGTCTGGCTTTTCCGCCGCCTGTTTGGGAGAAAGGGGCCGCCGCGCGCAACGCTCGTGATGGCGCCCCGATTGCTGAACGGCTTGCTTACCAGGCTGTTGGCGGTTGAAAACGCAGCCACCCATTGGGTTACCTTGCCGTTTGGGGTTACCGTTTTCTGCATCGCCCGGCGGCCGATCCCGGCGGTGGAGAAGGCGGTCGTCCATCAGACCGGAACGGCCGCCATTTCAGCCGCCAAGGTCAATCAACCCTCCTGTTGAATCATCCCACCTCAGCTCGGGCCCGCACCGCGAGCCCATAACCCGGCGATGAGCGCACCGATCCCAGTGCTCAAAACCGGATTACAACCGATTCCTCAGGTTCCGCCCAGATGGAGCACCAACCGATGATATCCGTATCCCAGCGTTCCGCCGACCAGTATCCACAGTACCGTCCGCCACATTCCAGTATCTCCTTTTCAATCTCCGCTCACACCCCTTCGTCAAGCAGCCTCTGGTCGGCAAGCCGTTCAGACAGGCTCTCGGTGCGCGCCGCCAACGTTTCCAAGCGCTGAGCAATGGCGCTCGCCAGCCCACAAAGCCGGACGATATCATCGGATCGGGTCAACCGGCCGGGCAGCCGGCTTTGAACTTCTGCCCCTTTGATCCGAATCTCCACCGATTCGAGGGATGCCAATGATTTGCGAATATGAGGGTCGAGTAGCTTGTCGAGGTCAGCGACGTGGTTGCAGATCACCAGAAAACGGCGATTAAACTCCTCATCTTCGGTCTGTAGAGGTGATTGATCCCGACGAGTCGTCACCATCTCCAGTGCGCTTTTTCTCCTTAATCCCAAAACCAGATGAGCCGGATTTTCACACCAAACCACCGCCCGCGTATGAAAATAGGCTGGTCCTTCCTCGTAAACCGTTGCGGTGGACACTCGAAAACGGCGTCCCTCGACCTTTCCTGTAATTTCACCGACACTCAGCCTGGGATGGCGATGCCTGGCATCCAGTTTTCGAGATGCACGATCCCACTGGGCGACGGCGTAAGCCCGGTAACCAATCGTCGCCGCAACTACCAGTACGAAGACCAGAAAAAATAGAATCGGCAGCATAACGATCCCAAATCACCGCATGAAGTAAAATCACCGAGCCGACCAATGATCCTTCAACTCTCGCCGTGCCGGTTAACGGGAAAACCCAGATCCCATTGTTTGAGGAAGGAAAACTGATGTTGAGCCGTCATATCCAGTTGCAAGGGAGTAACTGAAATCCAATGATGAAGAACCGCGTAGATATCGGAACCGACATCGCTTTCATCATCCTGGATATTACCGCAAATCCAATAGTAAGGGCGTCCCCAAGGGTCAAGCCTCGCATCAATACGATCCACATAACGTCGCTTTCCCTGGCGGGTCAGCGCGATCCCTTTGATCTGGTCAGCCGGCAGCGCCGGAACGTTCACGTTCAGCAAGAGGCCGTTGAAACCGGCGCGATGCTCCATCTGTTTGGGCGGCACTCGGTTCTCCACGATCTGTTCGGCCAAGCGCACCGCGAAATCAGCCGCCAGCGAGTAGCTTCCGACATCGAGTGGCTCCGTATCGGGCAGCGAAACCACCGAAATGGCGAATGAGGGCACCCCTACAATTGCGCCCTCCACCGCGGCCGAAACGGTTCCACTGTAAGACAGATCCCAACCCAAATTGGGTCCGGCATTGATACCCGAGATGACGATGTCCGCCTTTTGCTGAAGTAAGACATCGAAACCCAGCGTCACGCAATCCGACGGCGTTCCGTTCGAGCTGTAGACCGGCCGCCCATTCGAGAGCTTTGCCTCTTCGATCCGCAACGGCTTATGCAGCGTGATCGAGTGGCCGGATGCGCTACGAGGGCGCTCCGGGGCGATGATTACGATTTCATCGGCGCTTTCGCCTTTCCCTTGTAGAATCTTATCCAACGCTTCACTGAGAGCGGCCAATCCCGGGGAGGCAACTCCATCATCGTTGGTAACCAGTATCTTCACTTTCGATTGCTCCGTAGAAATCGGTCCATTTGAAACGGTTGACTAGGCTGCGGTTTCGGGATCGGTGTACCGCTGCGCTCTCATTTGGCGGTGCAGCTTGCGGTAGTCGCGAAGTAAAATGAGCTGAAGCGCCCCGCCGGTCAGGATCATTGCGAAACAAACCCAAAAGGTATGAAGGTAACCAATCGTTAGCATCAACGGGACCGCCACCATCGGCGCAACCGTTCCCCTTATGCCGAAAGCGCTGGAGTGCACCGACTGATATTGCGACGCCCGCCCCTCGTCGGAGAATAAGATAATCGAGTTGATATATCCGACATCAATGCCGGAGAAGGCAATGCCGCCGGCCGCAGAGGCGAGGTAAAGCCACCGCACGTCATTGGCAAAAATATAGACGATCGGCTGGATCGCTACCAGTGTCACCGCCAACACAACCGCCGCGAGCGGACCCTTGCGGTCAATATAGTGGCCCCATGCAATATAGCTGAATATCATCAAGATTGCGGTGATGTTTTGCATGTTCGCCACCACCGTATTGGTGATGTTGAAGCGATCCACCTGGTAGATCGGATACAGGGTCTGCGCGATGAGATTGCCGAAGCCGTAGATGAAAATTGAGGCGGTGAACCAGCGGAATCCAACATTTCGCCGCAATATGTTCAACGTGTCCAGCAAAAAGGCTTTGAAACCCGGCAGCGGCTCGTCGGAACGATGGACTTTCACCATCGAGATGCGGCTGAAGCAGATTGCGCTGGCGGCGCCGAAAGCACCACCCACCGTAAACGCGTTATGAAAGTTTAGTCCGCGATCCAGCAGCCGGCCAACGATCAACGCGGTGAGCAAGGTGGCGGTTTGAGCCAGCACTCTCGTTGCGCTCATCAGCCGCCCGCGCCACTGCTCCGGATAGATATCTTGAATGACGGCAGTGTAGGCTGGCGCCGAAATGGAAAAGACGATTGGCGTGGTACAGGTCAAGACAACGTAGATATTGCGGGAGATGATTAACGGCGAAAATATGAAGATTCCTCGAGCCACCAGCCAGGTTACGTATACGAACGGCAGCTTAGACCGTCCCTCCATCATTCGGGCCCAAACGGCGGAGAAAAGATAACCGAATGCTCCCGCCGATGTCATTAAACCGATCTGAAAGCTTGAGACGTGCAGATTGGCCCGCGCGATCCGCATGACGAAGGTCCAGATGAGCCCTTGATAGATTCCGGCCGTTATCCCGGAGCTTGCATCCCAGAACCAGGCCTTGCGCACGCTGATCGGTAATACGCTGAGAAAATCGCTGTAACGCTTGATGAATTTCAACGCTTAGACGTCCCGCCTCTGAAATATGAAGGCGGCTATTACGATCGTACCCACGATATAGATGAAGATATAAACCAAACCGGAGAGGGTGGCGGTGGGAGGGTTAAGGCCGGCTAGTTGATAGCGATAGGCGATCATCTGCTGCTGCATCGAGGTAAACGGAGACTGTACGGCCGGCCCAATGGCTCGATCCACCCAGAGCGACATTTGGGTCATCGGGATCAGGTATCCGATGATACGGCTGGTTGTCATAAACACATGCTCTCTCGTGAATAGATAGAGCTGCCCTAACACCGGGTCGGCCCAAGCCGTGCCGGCCAGCACCAGCGAAAGCCCAGCCGCCAGTGCACCGGTCGCGAAGGTCGAAAAGCAGATCGTGAGTGAGGTAAATAGCACCGGATAGAGGGTGACGGCCAGGCCGGCGCGCATGATGGTCGGATAAGAGCGGTGGGTTTGAATAAAGATGCTCAGCCAGATCAGAGCGCACCAGAATATGACGCTGATGAGCAGTAAAACGTTGAGACCCAACCACTTACCCATCAGCACCCGCATTCGGGATATCGGCTTCGGCATTATGATCGCCAACGTGCCCCGTTCGATCTCGCCCGAAATCGTGCTGGCCGCCAGCGCGATCGCAACCACGGAAGTAAAAAATTTCAACATCCCGATCATCATCTGAACCATAATGGCGACCTTATCGTTTTCGTGCAGCCTCATCATCTCCGACCCGTGCAAATAGTAAGGAAGCAATGAGAGGAGCCAAAAAATGAGGCCGATCACGATCGCCATCAAATAGATGCGGCGGCGCAGCGCTTCTCGAATCGTGAGACCCGCGATAATCAACATCTCGACATTCCCAAAATCCTCACCTTAACCGCAAAATAACCCCCCAATTCATCTGGATTAAAGTTTAGCACACTTTGAAACTGCCGCCGATTGTGAAAATAATCACTCAATCACCGCCGAGTCAGCGCTTTCCATTTGTTTAAAATTAAGCTATACTAAACATATGGTTGGAGATGATTTTTAGGAGAGATTTCAATGTCAATCGTTTCTGGAATTGCACTGACCCCTGCAGCCTCGGCACGAGTCAAATATCTGATGGAGAAGCAGGGGAATCCCGGCCTCTACCTGCGAGTGGGCGTACGAGGTGGTGGCTGTTCCGGATTCACCTATACCCTCAATTTAGAGCCCACCCCATGTGAAAATGACGCCCGCTTTGAGATAGATGGTATAAATATCATTGTGGATCCGAAAAGCCGGTCGTTTTTAGAGGGAACCACCATTGATTACCGTCTGGATTCGCTGTTAAGCGGAGGCTTTGCATTTCAAAATCCAAATGCGGCTAAAACCTGTGGTTGCGGTTCCTCTTTTCAGCCGGCCGGTCGCGAATTAAAAGCCGAAACAACGAAATAGTCAGGCTGCCCCACAATCCGAAGGAGGCTTGCGATGAAGGTCTTGGTGACCGGAGGAACCGGCTTCGTCGGTTCTCATACGGTAAAGAGGCTGGTTGAGGCCGAGCACTCCGTTCGAGTTATGGCTCGATCCGAGCGCTTCGTTTCCAAGCTCCGCCTCGACGAAGTTGAATTCGCTTCCGGCGACGTGACGATTCCCGATTCGCTGCCGGCCGCACTCAAAGGAATTGAGGCGGTGGTCCATTGCGTGGGGATAATCGTGGAACCGCGCGGCGTCACCTTTGAGAAGGTGGTGGCGGAAGGCGCCCGTTCACTGGTTCAAGCAGCGGTGGAGGCCGGTGTTTCGCGCTTCATCTACATCAGCGCGCTGGGAACCCGAGCCGGTGCGGCGGCCCGCTACCATCGAACGAAATGGGAGGCCGAAGAGACGATACGAAAATCAGACCTCGCCTTCACGATATTGCGCCCCTCCATTATCTTTGGTCCGGAGGATAAGTTCATCAACTTTTTCCTGAAATTCCCGGTCGTCGTGCTGCCGGGCGGCGGGCGCGGGCGATTTCAGCCCATTTTCGTGGACGATCTGGCCAGGATCGTGATCCTTTCACTCACAACACCGGATTCGCGCAATTCGACCCTCGACGCGGGCGGCCCGCAGCAACTGACCTATCGTGAGATGATGGCGATCGCATTGAAAGTTTCCAACCAGCGAAAGCCGATGGTGCCGGCGCCCATGGCCTTTATGAAACTCCTGGCGACCCTGCACGACCCCTTCCAGCGGATTTACCTCCCGCTGGCCCTTTTCACCCATGAGCAGTACCTGATGATGCAAGAAGATAACGTCGGTGACAACACATTGCTCTTGAAAACCTTTCCCAATCTGCAGCTTACGACGCTGGAAGAGGGATTGCGCTCCTATCTAGGCCATAGTGCGAAGGTGGCTCCCTCGCCCGCCTGATGGGAATTTGAGCCTTATACCCATCACCGTAACAGTTCAGTTTTACGGGATTCATACTCGATTACACAACCCACCCCCACCCCAACCCTCCCCCTCATAGGGGGAGGGGGAATAGATTGTCCGCGCGCGAGTTCCTTCCCCCTTCCAGGGGGAAGGCGAGGATGGGGGTGATACTCCCGTCACCAAACAAGATTCCCGCTAAACTGAACTCATACCCATCACCGTATCTTTTTAGGCCGCATTTTGAGGTATTCTTTAATCGGATAAGGTCGAAATGGCGTTCAGCTTATAAAGATTTTTGAGTAAAGCCCTCGGCGGTGACACCATTGCGGGTTCGGAGTAACCAAGCAGGTATTCATTTCAGCTACAGCCTAACGGTTGAGTTTAACCGCATTGGTCGGATGGTGCATTCTCCTCTCGTTGTGTTCAATTGGACCGATTCAGTAACCCGTTTTACCTCTGTACACGGACTACCCAACGTCCCTCATCACGTAATCACCGCCGATGAAACGCTATGTCGTTGATGGCACGGTATTCATAGCATGATGCAGGTGGCTATTTTGGCGCCGATTGGGTTGATCGCCAGGCAATCACACCGATCCATTGCATAACCCAAGACCGCACCTGTAAGATGGAGGATGTACGTATGGCCCTAAACACCGCTCAATCTAAGGAGCCCGGACGGGTATCCTTGCCGATCAACAGTCGCAAAGACACCTGGTGGATCAAGCCCCTGCTCGTATTTTTAGGATTAAGCACTTTTGGAATTTACGCTACTTGGCGTGCTTTTGAGGATCGGTACTATTGGGGTCCCCATACGTGGGGGCCTTACCTATCCCCATTCTACTCGCCGCTGTTACCAGTTTTTCACATCGGACACTTCGCCATCTCGCCGGCGCTTCTAATCCTACCCTTCCCACTCATTTTTCGGCTCACTTGCTACTATTATCGCGGGGCCTATTACCGTGCTTTTTTCTGGGATCCGCCGGCATGCGCGGTTGGCGAGCCCTCTGTTCGTAAAAGATATACCGGCGAGAGCCGATTTCCGTTCACCATTCAAAATCTCCATCGCTTCGCCTTTTACATTGCGGCCGTCTTTATCGCGATCCTGGCCGGTGACGCCATCATCGCCTTCGATTTCAACGGTCATTTCGGTATGGGATTGGGCACCTTAATCATGGTGGTTAACGTTTTGTTGCTGAGCGTTTACACATTTTCGTGCCACTCCTTCCGACACCTTATCGGTGGCGCTCTCAACTGCTATTCCTGCGGCCGGAGCGGCAAAACCAGGTTTCGCATCTGGCAGCGGATCAGCTACGCAAATGAGCGACACATGCTTTTCGCCTGGTTGAGCCTTTTCACCGTTGGGTTCACCGATCTCTACATTCGGCTCGTCTCCGCCGGAATAATCCACGATGTGAGGTTCTTCTAATGACCGAAAATTACGATATTTTCGAACATGACGTGTTGGTAATTGGAGCGGGTGGCGCCGGCCTCCGGGCGGTTATTTCAGCAGCGCAGGCTGGCTTGAACGTGGGCCTGGTTTGTAAATCGTTATTGGGAAAGGCACACACCGTCATGGCCGAAGGCGGGGTGGCGGGCGCGCTGGGCAATTTGGATAAAAAAGATAGCTGGGAAATTCATTTCAAGGATACGATGAAGGGAGGGCAGTTCCTCAATAACTGGCGGATCGTTGAGATATTCGCCAAAGAGGCGCCTGAGCGAGTGCTGGAGCTCGAGCAGTGGGGAGCCGTGTTCGATCGAACACCTGAAGGTTTGATTATGCAGCGGCCCTTCGGCGGCCATACCTACCGACGGTTGAGTCACGTTGGAGACCGAACCGGATTGGAGATCATCCGCACCCTCCAGGATAAGGCGGTTTCCTATGGAATGAAAACCTACATGGAAGTGACCTTAACCCGGCTGCTGAAGGATGGTGACCGGGTTGTCGGGGCATTCGGATATTACCGGCCAACCGGAAAATTTTTAGCGATAAAAGCTAAGGCGGTGGTGCTGGCCACCGGCGGCTGGGGACGAATGTATAAGGTTACCTCGAACTCGTGGGAGTCGACCGGCGATGGCGTGATGATGGCCTACGAAGCGGGGGCGGAGCTTCTCGATATGGAGATGGTGCAGTTTCACCCGACCGGCATGGTTTGGCCGCCGGGTGTGCGCGGCCTATTGGTTACCGAGGGCGTGCGCGGGGATGGCGGTATCCTGAGAAATAGCAAGGGCGAGCGGTTTATGTTCAAGGAGGAGTATATGCCCGAAATGTACAAGGGGCAGTACGCGGAGACGGAGGAGGAGGCGCACCGCTGGCTGGAAGATAAAGACAAGAACCGTCGCCCGCCGGAGCTGCTCCCGCGGGATGTGGTGTCCCGCTCCATCTACAAGGAGGTGCTGGCCGGCCGCGGTTCGGAACACGGGGGCGTCTACCTGGACATCACCCATCGCGGCGCCGATTTTATCAAGCGGAAGCTGCCCAGCATGTACGAGCAGTTTTATGCGCTCGGCGGGGTGGATATCACTAAACAGCCAATGGAGGTCTACCCCACCATTCACTACACGATGGGGGGCATTCTCACTCATCCGGAAACCTGCGCGACCACAGTGCCAGGCCTCTATGCAGCCGGTGAATCGGCAGCCGGACTGCACGGCGCCAACCGATTGGGCGGGAACTCGTTGAGCGATATCCTGGTGTTCGGGCGTCGCGCCGGAGATGGGACGGCCGAGTTTGCCCGTGGGGTGGATTACGGCGCCGTTGACGATCAGCAAATCGAAGAGGAGATGAACCTAATGCTGGCCCCGTTCACGTGCGAGGGCAAGGAGAACCCTTATCGCTTGACCCAGGAGCTCCAGGAGGCAATGCAGGAGGGTGCGATGATTGCTCGTACCGAACAAGGGCTGTCCAAATGCCTGCAGACCATTCTCAATCTTCAGGAACGGGCAAAAAACCTACATGTGGATGGTTCGCGGGAGTACAATCCGGGCTGGCACACCGCGCGTGACATACGATATATGCTGAAGACTTCAGAGGTGATCGTTCGATGCGCGCTGGAGCGCAAGGAGAGCCGCGGCGCTCAATGGAGGGCCGATTATCCGGATCGAGATCCCGAATGGGGCAAAAAAAATTTGATTGCCAGCAAAGAGGGCGATCAGGTTAAAATTTCAACGCGACCGCTGCCGGAGATGCCACCGGAGCTGGCGAAGCTATTTGAGGAGAGCAAATAGATGGACAAAGTCACATTACGTGTATTTCGGGGGGCCGGTAACGGCGGCGTTGAACAAGATTATGAGGTTCCCACCTTCGAGGGCATGGTGGTGCTGGATGCCATCCACTACATTCAGCAAAATCTCGACAGCACCCTCGCCTGCCGCTGGAATTGCAAGGCGGCCAAGTGCGGCTCCTGCAGCGCCGAAATTAACGGAGTTCCTCGATTGATGTGTAAAACCCACGTCTCCGATATGGCATCCAAAGGGCAACCTATCGTGGTGCACCCGCTGAAGACATTCCCCATCATCCGTGACCTGGTGACCGACGTAAGCTGGAACTACCGCGTCTCCGAAAAAATTCCACCGCTGCAGCTTGCTCCCGATGCACCGAATCCGCTGGTCATGCAGCAGATGGATGTGGACCGTATTCAGGAGTTTCGAAAGTGCATCGAGTGCTTCCTCTGCCAGACCGTTTGCCATATTTTAAGGAACCATAATGCCAAGGAGCAATTTTACGGTCCGCGCCAATTGATCAAGCTGGCAAACCTCGACATGCATCCCTACGACACGCTCAGTCGCCGAGAAATGATCAGACATGAGGCTGGTGTGGGCTTCTGCAATATTACCAAGTGTTGCACTGAGGTTTGCCCCGAGCACATCCACATCACCGACAACGGGATTATCCCGCTGAAGGAGCGGGTTGCGGACGAGCATTTTGATCCGATTCAGCATCTCATCCGCAAGCTAGCCGGCACCGATAAGAAAAAGAAATAGCCTGCATCCGATCTGGGTGGATGCAATCTAGTGAGGCGGGCTTCCGCCGATATGATCGCGAAAAATACCCCCTGTCCCTCCTAGAATTGTAGGAAGCGGCAGGGGGTTTCGCCTTTAACTCTTACCCTATCAAGCGAATCTTCGTAGATAGGGGTTTTCGCTCTCTTGCTCCGGCGTTAACTTGCTGATTCGCAGTTGCCGCCGTGAGCGAGCAACTCGCCAAAGCCTCGGTGCACCGAGCGCTGCGCCGAGGCCCAGTATGAAGGCCGCCATCCCACCAACCATGCCGTTCCCGCTGCCGGACGCCTTGGTCGGCGCCGTTTTGGGGTCGAGCGCCGAGGTGGTTGCAGCCGCCGCCACCGGCGTTTCCATCTCCATCTGAGCCTGCTTGAGCGAGGCGCCAATTGGGTGGCTGGCCGCTTGAAGCCGCTGCTCCCTTTGCTGGGTTGCCATAGCTATGGCATGCTTTTTTAATGCCTCCTGATGTGCATACGCGTCGCGCTGTGCAATGTACACAGCGCGCTGCTTACCGTCACTGTAGCCGGCCTGGTACGCATTCTCTTCGGCATAGTACCGCTCGCGCTTGTGGCGCGCGTTGATCGCATCCTGATACCGCTTGTAGGCGTATAGAGTCGCGGCCGCGCCCATAAATGCCGGAACCTTACTGCCGCGCTGCGTGAACAGGTAGCCGGTCAAAGCACCTAAACCGATCGCGGTGTTTCTTCGTCCCTCTTCGCTGGCGATGCTCTTTATCGGAAGCAGTAGGATACTGCATAAAACCAGCATCACGATAATCCCGTACCATCGTCTATATTCAAGTTTCATCGTTGTTTCCATCCTTATCTTGCTTTGGTGGATCCTTCGACTTGGAAACCGCTCTCGAATTCCACACTTTAAGAACGTGCGGTTTTGTTGAATGTGACGATGCCCGCGCTTTAAAGGTTCCCCGTGCGATTACCGGGGCGTTGGGTCGGTGAAGCGACTAAATCGGGATGCCAGCCGATCGCGCTTTTCGGTCAGCTCCTCCACAATGCGGCGCTCCTTTTCCACCACCTCAGCGGGAGCTTTTTCCAAAAACTTTTCGTTTTTAAGCTTATTTGACGAACGTTCCAGGTCGCTCTCGACTTTAGCAAGGGCGGCCAGCAGCCGCTTCCGCTCAGCCTCATCTACAAGAACAAGAGACTCATCGATCACCGTTGCATCAGTCGCACCCTTAGTGTCAATTTCGGCGCCGATATTCAAGGTGATTTCACCGCCGCTGATCGGAGAACGAAGATAACGGCCGGGCGCCGTTGCCGACCCCGCCGGTAACTCCTCACCCAGCCTCGCCAGATACTTAACCCACCCGAGAAGCGGCCGCAGTTGATCCTGTGCGGCAGATGAAATGAACGATACGGTGAAATTCGGCCGAGCGGCCGCTGGGATCCGGTGCTCGGCGCGGAGGTTTCGCACCAATTGCGTCACCTGCATCATATAGTCCATCGCCGATTCCGCCTCAGCGTCAAACCGCTCCGGATCCGGCTTTGGGTAGTCGGCCAGCATGATCGTCTCACCATGACCGGGCAACGACTGCCATATCTCTTCGGTGAGAAACGGCATCATCGGGTGCAGCGCGCGCAGGGTGGTTTCCAGCACTTCATATAGGATCGAGCGGGCCGCATCGGCATCCGCGCCGGGGTTGGAGAGCCGCGGCTTTGCCATCTCCAGATACCAGTCGCAATACTCGTCCCAGATAAACTGATAGATCGCGCGGGCGGCGGCGTCCATATCGTAGGTGGACAGCTTGGCATTCACCTCCTCCAGCATCTTGTTCAGGCGGGAGAGAATCCAGCGATCCGGCACCGTTAACATTGGTCCAATTGACCTTATGTATCCCATCCCATCGGTTGTTAGGTGCGAAATGACGAATCGGCTTGCGTTCCAGATTTTATTGCAGAATCCAGCCGCCAGCTTGACCCTCTCCTCGCTGAAACGGATATCCTGGTTTTTACCGGATTGCTGCATGAGCGAAAATCGCAGGGCGTCGGCGCCGTATTTTTCCACCATCTCCAGCGGATCCACCCCATTCCCCAGCGATTTGCTCATGCGCCTGCCCTGCTCATCCAGCACCGTGGCATGGATGTAGACATGGTGGAACGGTATCTCATTGCAGAAAAAGAGGCCGGTCATGATCATCCGGGCCACCCAGAGGTAGAGGATCTCCTGGGCGGTCGAGAGCAGATCGGTCGGGTACCAGGTTTTCAGCTCCAGGGTATCTTCGGGCCAGCCCAACACGGCTTGCGGCCAGATGGCGGAGGAGAACCAGGTATCCAGCACGTCCTCGTCTCGGAACACAACACGTCTCCCCAGCTTCTGTTTTGACTCTTCATCGCTGAAGGCAACGGTCGTTCGTCCATCCGATGAGCGCCAGATCGGGATGCGCTGGCCCCACCAGAGTTGGCGGCTGATACACCAATCCTTGATATTTTCCAGCCATTCCACCAGCAGTCGTCCGTATCGCTCCGGATAAAACTGAATGCGTCCGTCTCGAACCGCTTGAATTGCCGGTTGCGCGATCTCCCTCATTCGCACGAACCATTGCTCGGACAGGAGCGGTTCCAGTATGGTATGGCAGCGCTCGCAAAGCGCGTAGGATATGTCGTAATCAGAGATCGCGATCAGGAAACCTTCCTGCTTCAAATCGTCAACCACCTGTTTTCGCGCTTCGAAGCGATCCATTCCCTCGTACCGCTTGCCTGCTTCCGCTGTCATGCGGGCGTCCTCACCGATCACCACCACCTGCGGCAAGTTGTGCCGCAATCCGCATTCAAAGTCGTTGAGGTCGTGGGCGGGAGTTACCTTCACCGCGCCGGTACCGAATTCGGGATCCACGAACTCGTCGGCAATGATGGGAATGGTGCGGCCTACTAATGGCAAGATGGCATTGCGGCCGATGAGCGCACGGTAACGCTCGTCCTGCGGATGCACCGCAACGGCGGTATCACCCAACATCGTTTCGGGGCGGGTGGTCGCCACCGTGACGGCGCCGCTCCCATCTTCAAGATCATATCGAATCGTGTAGAGGTTGCCCGAACGGGCTTCACGTTCCACCTCGATATCGGAGATGCCGGTCGCGCAGCGCGGACACCAGTTCACAACGCGAACGCCTCGGTAGATGAGTCCGCTGTCCCACCATGTTTTAAACTCCGCCCCGATCGCTTTCAGGTAACGCTCGTCCATGGTAAAGCGAGTGCGCGACCAATCGTAGGAGCATCCCAGCTTGCGAAACTGCTCCAGGATGCGGTTCCCGTACTCCTCCCGCCACCGCCAGCAACGCTCTACAAACTTTTCCCGACCCAGGTCATGACGGGTTAGGCCCTCCTTCGTCAACTCTCGCTCCACCACATTTTGGGTGGCAATGCTGGCGTGATCGATGCCGGGGATGCAAACCGCGTTTTCTCCCATCATCCGGTGCCAGCGAGTCATCGCATCGAGGATCGTATTGTTCAATGCGTGG
Source organism: Armatimonadota bacterium (assembly GCA_023481295.1). GTDB lineage: Bacteria > Armatimonadota > Chthonomonadetes > Chthonomonadales > JAMCWF01 > JAMCWF01. The sequence continues at coordinate 19,071 of JAMCWF010000058.1, forward strand.
CCGATGTGAAGGCTGCCGGTGATATTGGGCGGCGGTATGGTGATGCAGTATGGTTTACCCGCCCCGTCCGGCTTGGCCTCAAAATAGCCGCGATCCAGCCAAAACGAGTACCACTTATCCTCCACCAGCGCGGGATTGTAGCCGCCGCTACGCGGTTTTTTCAACTTTTCTGTTGTCATATCATTCTCCAAGTCGATTAGGACAAGTAGGACGGAAACGTCCTACTTGTGTTATAAACGAAAAAGCCCGCGTCCCCTTAAAGGACGCAGGCCGTCGGCTGCGCGGTACCACCTTCATTCCCAAATTGGGCACTCTCGAGCTGTAACGGGCGTACCCGGCAGCGCCTGAACCATTGATCTCGGATCGGCACTGCGGCTCCAGGGCGACGTTCGCAAGCCGGCTCGCCAGGCAATTTCACCCATTCCGCCCTCTCTGGGGCGACCGGACTCCTACTCCTCCCTCTCGGCGCCACTATTCGATTCAATATAAAAATTATACCCAAAAAGCCGGTGCCCCCGCCAATCGGTATGAGTTCAGGAATGAGTTCAGTCCTGCGGGAATGATTCTCGATTACACTACCCACCCCAACCCTCCCCCTCATAGGGGGAGGGGGAATAGATTGTCCACGCGCGAGTTCCTCCCCACTTCCAGGGGGAAGGCGAGGATGGGGATCGTCGGCAGTACTTTAAGGCTTGACCTCCTCTTTTTTCCCCTTCCAGGGACATGATCAAGATGAGGGTGAAAGCCGGCGACCTCCAAAAATTCCCGTAAAACTGAACGGTTATCTTGACATCTGGTTAATGCTACTGGATATACTGTAGTGGGTCGGGTTCCGATTTAGTTGAATATTCAAGGTTGAATTGGAAACACCGAGAGATGGCTGCACCTAATCCCAGTATTTTCCCGTTCTATTCACTTTGAGAGGATAAGCGCGATGCCTCAGCAATCCCCTGAAACTCGGGCGCTCTGGATCGTTCGATTTGAAATCAGCTCGCCGGAGGCCATCCACCGCCTGCTCGAGCTCACCACCCGTTACCACTTCAACACCATAATCCCGCAGGTGCGCGGCCGCGGCGATGCCTGGTACCGATCTTCTTATGAGCCTATGGCCGAATCGCTGGAGTGTCAGCCGGCCTATTTCGATCCGCTTGAAATGCTGGTACGTGAAGGGCACCGGGCCGGAGTGCGGGTGATCGCCTGGATCAACACCTATTTGGTGTGGACCGGTGAGACTTTACCAAAATCAAAGCAGCATCTGGTTCACCTTCACCCCGACTGGATCGCACGCAACCGAGATAACGGTTATCAGGCGGAAGTATCCGGCCATGTGGAGGGAATCTACGTTCAGCAGAGTAGCCCTGAGGTGCAGGATCACCTTTTCCGCGTCTATACCGAGGCGGCGGCCAATTACGATGTGGATGGCATTCACTTTGACTACGTGCGATACCCCGGTGAAGATTACGATTTCAGCGATGCGGCCCTCAGCCGCTTTAACGAATTTTTGAGTGAGAAGCATATCGAATTGGCGCTGAAAAGCGATTTCGCTCGTGAAAGGATGCTGGATTTAATCGACCGAAACCCACTCGTCTGGGGCGACTGGCGTCGAGAGCAGGTGACCAAACTGGTGAGGCGTATCGCGGCCGGAGTGAAATCGAAAAAACCCGGACTGGAGGTATCGGCATCCGTATTTCCCAATCCGGAAGATGCTTATCATGTGCGGGGCCAAGATTGGCGCCACTGGTTGAAAGAGGGTTATCTGGATGCGCTGTGGCCGATGGCCTATAGCCAAAATACGGAGACGGTTGAAAAACAAATCAAAATGGCGGTCGCCGCTTCCAGCGGACACCCGATATATGCCGGCTTGGGAGCATGGCAAATTTCGGCTGAAGACTGCGCGGTTAAAATTCAAAGGGTGCGGCAGCTCGGAGTGGCCGGAATCAGTCTCTTCTCTTATGATCGAATAACCGATTCGGGAAAATCAACCGATTATCTGGAACACTTAAAAGCGACCGTATTCACCGAGCCGGTTCCACCGATGTGAAGACTATATATGGCTGGTGGTTTGATCCATTTACAGCGTTATTTTGTTGAATGCCACCATATGCGATTATTTCCATGGAACCTAATGACTCGGTTTACGCTTCCTATTTTTCTACAGGAGCGGTATTTTGAAAGACGATATGGATTTTGCTCGGCTCGAGATGGCCGGTAACCTCGTTCAACAGGCGGTCGGCAACCGGGTTTGCACCGCTGCGGTCTTATTGGTTGGACACCGCAACGAAGTTATCTATGAGCGGGCTTTCGGTAAAACGGAAGAGAATGGAACCGCAATCACCGCCGAAACCCTCTTTGACCTGGCCTCGTTAACCAAGCCAGTAACGGCCACCCTGTTGATGACGCTGGTGGAGCGTGGCATGATTGCGCTGAGCCGTCCCTTAAGCGATTACTGGCCTGAAATGGACAAGCATGAGGTAGGCCGCATTTCGATCCGTCAGCTCGCCACTCATACCTCCGGTCTTCCCTCGTGGCTTCCACTTTATCAACAAGCCAACTGCTTAACCGGCGCGATCGATCTCATTGCCAATACACCGTTGGAAAGCGAACCCGGCGGCAGCTACCGCTATAGCGATCTGGGCTACATATTACTGGGAGCTCTCATTCAGCGCCTAACCGGAGAAACGTTGGATAGTCTAGTTAAGCAAAAGGTTGGTGAGCCTCTTTGCTGGAAATACACCTGCTACCATCCGCAGGGTGGAAATTCGATAGCCGCCACCGGCAACTGCAACGCGCGGCCCAACGAAAAGCTGTGCGGGATCGTTCACGATGCAAACTGTTGGGCGTTAGGGGGTGTCACCGGTCATGCCGGGCTTTTCGGAACCGCGCGGGAGATGGCTTCACTGGCATTTAGTTTAATACCATCATCAAACCAACCGAAGTCTCCCGATCACCGGCGCAACCTGCTTTCACCTGCCGCCGCCCAGGTTTGCCGTGAAAGTCAGATTCCCAATTCGATTGGAGGTCATTCGATCGGGTGGTTCACCGCCGATAACGATATGCTGCCGGCCGGAGACTTAATGTCCCGTTCGGCGTTTGGTCACACCGGGTTTACCGGCACCATGATCGTGGCGGATCTGGATCGGGAATTGGTGCTGGTGTTATTAACCAATCGGGTGTACTTTCCAGGAGATAATCGTGCGGTCTCTTTGCTCCGCCGCCACGTTGCCAATGTTGTGAGTTCAGCTTGCCAATAGCCGACCAGAACAATACTTTAACGTGGAAGGCCGGTTGCGTGAGAAGCACCGGCCCGTTTGCTCCAAAATTTGAAAAGAACGGCCATCCGTGGCGTAAATTTCCCAAGATGCGGGTCAGAAGCTCATGACTTCTGCATCTTCTCATCTATATAATTGACGGCCTGCTGAACCGTGTTTATCTTTTCGGCGTCATCATCTGGTATCTCCACCTCGAACTCCTCCTCAAGGCCCATGACCAGCTCTACCACATCCAATGAATCGGCACCGAGGTCGTCAATGAACGAGGCTTCCACTGTGACCTCTTCCGGATTAACCTCCAGTTGATCCACGATAACCTTCTTCACTCGCTCGAACGTCGTTGACATTATGTCTCTCCTTTGTTCCTGTTTAAGTTTGGTTGAGATTGTTTACGGCTGATCGGTTGATCACATAAACAGGCCGCCATCAATCATAATAACCTGACCGGTTAAGTAACTTGCTGCTTCAGTGCAGAGAAAGACCACCACATTGGCGACATCTTCCGGCTCGCCCAGCCGTTTCAACGGGACTTGTTCACGCATTCGATCTCTAAGCTCTTCGGGCAATGCGTCCGTCATCATCGTCTGTATAAAGCCAGGCGCCACCGCATTGACGTTTATATTGCGGGATCCCAGCTCTTTGGCGACGCTTTTCGTTAGCGCGATGATGCCGCCTTTTGAGGCCGCGTAGTTTGCCTGACCTGCGTTGCCGACAATCCCCATAACCGATGCGATATTTACAATTTTACCGCGCCGCTGCTTCACCATGACTCGTGCGGCCGCCTTCGTGCAAAGAAAGGCGCCCTTCAAATTGGTGCTTATCACCGAATCCCAATCGGTCTCGCTCATCCGCAATAAAAGGTTGTCGCGGGTGATCCCGGCATTGTTGATCAAAATGTCCAGTCGACCAAACTCGTTGACGGTTCGCGCAACCAGCTCCTCACAATCACTGTTTAAAGTGACATCGCTCGATACTGCAATTGCTTTCCCGCCGGCGGTGATAATCTCGTTGGCCACTCGATCCGCGTTTTCCGGCACGAAATCCGAGATGGCGACGCCGGCTCCCGCCTTTGCCAGCGCCAGTGCGATCGCCCTGCCGATTCCTTTCCCGGCTCGTCCGGCGCCGGTTACAATTGCCACCTGATCCGATAAAGTCAATTTAGTTAACACCACTCGATAAAGATTCCCACTCATCCGAAGCCAAGATGCGGCACGCTTCACTTAAAGAGTTCATGTCATTCACCGCCAGGGCAGTGACCGGTTCCGCCGCCGCTTCCGACTTTTCTATCCGTCGCAATAAGCCGCAAAGCACCTCGCCGGCGCCCACTTCCAAAAAGACCGTCACGCCGTCTTTGATCAGCAGACGCATCGACTCTTCCCAACGCACGCAGCCGCTGACCTGCATCGTTAGGTGGGGCGGAAAATCCACACCATTGCGAATGTATTCAGCCGTCACATTAACGACCACCGGAATACGGGCGTTTTGAAATCTGGCCTCCCTCAGATAGGTATAAAGCCGATCGCCGGCGCCCACCATTAAAGGCGAATGGAAACCGCCGGACACCGCCAGCGGCACGATGCGTTTTGCTCCCCGCTCCTTTAACATTTGACCGGCCTGGCCGACGGCCTGAACCTCCCCCGAGATGACAACTTGACCCGGACAATTATAGTTAGCGATTGAAACGACGCCGTTGCGGTGAAAGATCTCCGAGCAGGCCTGATGGATCGTCTCAATATCCAAGCCCAGCACCGCGCACATGGTACCCGCTCGGGCGGCGGCAGCTTCTTGCATGAGCTCCGCGCGCCGCAAAACCGCTCCCAATCCAGCTTCAAAACCGATGCCGCCGGCCGCCCAGATGGCCGCATATTCCCCCACACTATGGCCAGCCACTGCAAACGGCTTCACCTCAACCTGGTTTCTTAACGCGGTTAATAGTGCGGCTGAAGTCGTAAACAGCGCCGGCTGCGCGTTGATGGTTTGGCGAAGCTCCTCTTCCGGTCCTTCGAAGCAAAGATGACTGATCGAACGGCCTATCACCGCATCGGCCCGTTCGTAAATTGCTTTGGCGGTGCTCTCATGGGCTGCGACTTCCGCCCCCATGCCCACATATTGTGATCCTTGACCGGGAAATAATAGAGCCAGCCGTTTCAATCGTATCCCTTTATGCGGAGATTATTATAATCGCCGGGCATCCAATTGGCAAGCGGACGAGAATAGTGACCGTGAAATTAATCCTTCGACCGGACATTTATTCAAGGTCTTTCGTCGTTGATTCAGCTTTAGTGTGGCCGCTCTCATCACGATTCCAGCGGATCACGTTGGCTCCCCAGGTAAGCCCCGCTCCAAATCCAACCAGCACCACGATATCTCCACGCTGAATCCGGCCCGCCTCTACCGCTTCGCTCAACGCTATCGGAACCGAAGCCGCCGAGGTGTTGCCGTATCGCTCCACGTTTACGAAAACCCGATCCGGACACAATCCCATTCGCTCAGCGGCCGATTGGATAATGCGGATATTGGCTTGATGTGGGACCAGAAGATCAACATCGGCGCCCGTTAACCCGCAGCGAGAGAGCGCATCAATCGCCACCTCACCCATCACCTTGACCGCAAACTTATAAACCTCAGGTCCCCGCATCTGTATCGTATTGAGCTTCTTATCCAGCACGCATTGGCTGATGGGCGTTTTGGTACCGCCGGCCGGAACCCATATCAGCTCCGCTCCGCCCCCATCGGCGCCCAGGCTGGTAGCCAGCAACCCCTCATCCGGATTACATGGCCTCAGCATCACCGCCGCGGCCCCATCACCAAAAAGCACGCAGGTGCTGCGATCCTCCCAATTCAGTTGTTTGGTCAAAGTATCGGCGCCGACGACCAGCACCGTTTCTGCGCGCCCGCTCTCGATGTATTGGGCGCCTAAATCGAGCGCGTAGACGAATCCGGAGCAGGCGGCCGCCACATCGAATGCGCAGATATGGCTCGCCCCAATTCCTTGCTGTATCAGACACGCCGTTGAGGGCCAAACGTAATCGCCGGAGGTGGTCGCGCAAACTATGACATCAACCGCCTGCGGAGAGATGCCGGCGTCGCGAAGTGCATTGAGGGCTGCCTGAGTGCCAAGCGTTGAGGTGGTTGTACTCTCGCCGGCGATGCGGCGCTCCTGGATGCCGGTGCGCGTCCGAATCCACTCATCTGAGGTGTCCCCCCGTTTTTCAAGGTCATAATTGGACAGCACCTGATCGGGAACCGACATTCCCAGTCCAACGATACCGGCTCTTCGCGCTGGTTGAGGCGGCGTTGAAGGCCTCGCTGTGGTCACTAGAGCTTTGCTCCGGCTGCAAACTGGGCGGCCAGTGTTCCCATCTGCTCCACCAACTGCCCCTCGATGGCCAGATGAGCGATTCGAATCGCATTTTGGATCGCCAGCGCATCCGAGCGGCCGTGCCCGATGATGCAGACGCCCTTCACGCCCAGCAGCGGAGCGCCGCCAAACTCGCGGTAGTCTATCTTGGAACGAATGTTTTGAATTCCTTTCCGCAGGAAAAACAGGGGTAGCCACATCCATCGGTGGCGGCTTAGCTCGTCGCGAATCAGATGCAGCACCATATCGGCCACACCTTCTCCCACCTTTAAGACGATATTGCCTGAAAATCCGTCGCAAACCACGACATCGGCGCGGCTCCGAAAGATATCCATTCCCTCCAGGTAACCCACGAAATTCAGCGGGGCGCCGTCAAACAGGGAATAGGCGGAGCGGGTAAGCCGGTTGCCTTTACTCGGTTCTTCCCCGTTGGAGAGCAGTGCAACCCGCGGACGCTCGATATGAAGCACCGTCTTGGCGTAGATATCCCCCATCATCGCAAACTCCAGTATGTTTTGGGGGTTACAGTCCACATTGGCGCCGGCATCCAGCAGCAGTACGGGGTCGGGGCGGCTGGGCACCGTAATGGCGATTGCCGAGCGATCAATGCCTGAAATCGTGCCCAGTGTCAACTGGGCGGCCGCCATCGCCGCACCGGTATTGCCGATGGTGACAATTCCTTCGGCCTCTTTGCGTTTAACCAGTTGAACCGCTACCAATACCGAGGCACCCGGCTTTTTCCGGATGGCTTCAATCGGCTTTTCGGTCATTAAAATGGTGTCGGGGGCGTGGACCACTCGGATTTGAGCGGGGTGATGGAATCGCTCCAGTTGGTGACTTAAAATGGCTTCATCACCCACCAGTAAAAGCTCAGCCGATGTAGTGCCGCTTTTCACTGCGCTCACTGCACCCTGAACCACCGCTGATGGACCTAGATCGCCGCCCATAGCATCTATTGCAATGCGCAAAGATTGGTTCCCCTCTTATTCCAACCACGAAATCTTGGATACCGACAACATCGCTCAGGCACGACCCGCACACTAAGCCTCAGTGCAATATTACCGGTAATCAGGTGTCGTCTTGGTATCCATTTTGCAAAAGGTTCGTTTTCAGTTCGCTAACTTGAAGTCAATGCGCTGATCTTCCGGTAGTTGAGATTACCATGCGACCATTGTAAAATCCGCAAGAGGGGCATACGTGATGCGGTAGACGCGGGGCGTGACAGCGGGGACAGCTTGAAACGGCGGGAACCGCTAATTTATAATGGGTGCGGCGCAAACGCGTTCGCTGATTGGAATGTCGTCTTTTCGGTAAGGGCATATCTTTCTCCTGCGGATCGGCATACGTTCACTGCCGGCCCACTCATTCAATCTTACTCCGACTCTTTAAATGTGAAGGCGCTCAAATTGCGAAACTTGATTTACGTTTAAGTAACTCAAGGCAACGGCCATACGCTCACCGGTATGCAACCGATCCGATTACCTGAATTTTGCCAGTACCGCAAAGGGGGAGGGCATATCATCCTCGCGGCAGGAACAACTTTTTATATTAAGGTCTTGGCCGCAATGCGGACACAGGCCGCTGCAATTCTCATCATGGAGAGGCTGAATCGGGATTTCCAACAGGCTATGCTGCCGTAGCATCTCGGTTAAGTTGAACCAGTCGCCCTCAAAAATACGGCCGGCGTCCGGATTTTCATCCTCTTCCTGGACGGTAACGCTTCTGCCGGTTGATCGGTTACCATGGATTTGAATGGCGAATTGCTCTTCAATGGAGAGGCTGATACTCTGCTCGAATTGACGGAGGCAGCGGCTGCATACCATTCTCAATCGACTGGAGATTCTACCCTCCACCAACAACGCGCCACCCGAATTGGTAAATCGCAACGACCCCATGTAGTCGGTCGTGCTCGCCTCTTCATCCAGTCGCAAGCCTGGCTCGTTTACCGGGTACGCCATCGAGCGACCCACATTTAAAAGGATTTCGATTAAATCCAGCTTCATAATACCCTATTATTGAGCCGTAACGCTACCCGAGTCAGCGACTGATGGCTCGATCCAAAGAGCCCCGACCGTTTCGGATCGTAACGAGGGCTTTGTCCACCACTCGTTCCAAATTTTCCAACACATCTCGAGCGTATTGATCCGCACCGTGGCGGATTTCCTGGCTCTCCTGATCGGCCCGTTGCAACATACTCTTGGCTTGAGCGGTCGCCATCTGTTGTATTTCGCTCTGCTCGATCATTCTAGCGGCTTCCGCGCGGGCCTGATTCAAAATTCGTTCCGATTCGGTCTGCGCCTTGCTTAAGATATGAGACGATTCGGCTTTGGCGTCCTCCAACACTCGAGTCGCCTCCGCTTTACTGTTTTCAACTTGCTGCAAGGCATTTTCTTGAGCCTCCTCCACGATGCGGTTGCCTTCCCGCGCCATGCGGCTTGCCTTCTTGATCTCATCCGGTAAGTTGGCCCTGATCTTCATCACCAGATTGAAGTACTGCTCCTCGTCAAATCCAATTAAAATATTGCCCGGGAGCCGCCTGGCCTTCTCCCCCAGTTCCTCCAGTTTGTCAAGTAGCTTTACGATATCTACCTGCTCGACGGTTTGCGGCACGAACCGACCCGGTAGCCGCTCCCGCCGGTTCTCAGTCTTCGACGGACTTTGTTCGGAGACGTTGTTTAACACTTTCTGGCACCAATCCTTCCACATTTCCACCCAGACGGGCGATCTCTTTGACGATACTCGAACTCAGATAGGAGTACTCTGCCCCAGCCATTAAAAAGAGCGTTTCCACCGCCCCATCGCTCAAGCGGCGATTCATCAGGGCCATCTGTAACTCAAACTCAAAATCGGAGACTGCCCTTAGCCCCTTCACCACCACCTTGGCGTCATGTTTCAGTGCATAGTCAACGAGTAGGCCGCTAAAACAGTCTACCCGAACATGGGGGTATGGCTGACATACCTCCCGGAGCATTTCAAGGCGCTCATCCAATGTAAAAAGAGGTCGCTTTGCCAAGTTAGCCGCCACCGCGACGATCACCTCTTCAAACAGCTCGGCAGTGCGCTGAATGACATCCAGATGTCCATTGGTAACCGGATCAAAGCTGCCCGGTATCACCGCACGGCAACTAGGCATTATAAGCATACACTCCTCTACAGTACGATCATCGCACCCACAAACCCCTCCGATCTCGCCGCTCAGTCGTCCGGCATCTTTCGAAATGAAACGGGGTATAGGTCAACCGACGGTGGCCAGTACGGTGGACGGGTGCAGATGCGCCACTGCTTTACGAAGTTCAGGCCAGCGCGCGAGGGCTGGATCGGTCTCCACGATATTCACCGCCGACTGCCGCGATTCCTCCAACAATTCAACGTCGGTAATTAAATTTCCGAGTCTCAAATCGGCCGCGCCGCTTTGCTTCACCCCAAAAAATTCGCCGGCCCCCCGAATGCGCAAATCCTCCTCCGCGATCTTAAATCCATCGGTTGTTTGAGCCATCACCTGAAGACGTTCGAATGCATCGTCACTTTGAGGATCAGCCAACAAGATACAGTAAGAGGGATGCCGGCCGCGGCCGACCCTCCCCCGCAATTGGTGAAGCTGGGATAGACCAAATCGTTCTGCATTCTCGATGATGATGGCAGTCGCATTCGGAACATCCACTCCAACCTCGATCACACTGGTTGCAACGAGCACATCCAGATCGTGATGCCGGAACTGGAGCATGATCTTCTCCTTTTCGGAACTGCTCATCTGCCCATGCAGCAGGCCGATCCGGTAGCCGGGTAATCTCTCTTTCGCGATTTCTTCCGCCAACTCCCGCGCCGCCCTCGCTTGCAGCCGCTCCGATTGCTCCACCAGCGGGCAGACAGTATAAGCCTGCCGCCCCTGATCCAGCAGCTTTTGGAGCCCCTGATAAACGCTCGATCGCTGACCTTGTTGCCGCCAATAGGTTCGGATCGAGGGGCGGTTCGGTGGCATCTCATTCAGCACCGATACATCCAGATCGCCGTAGAGGGTCATCGTCAAGGTTCGTGGAATTGGGGTGGCCGTCATCATCAACACATGGGGCAAATCACCCTTGAGCTGCAGCGCCTGTCGCTGAAGGACACCGAAACGGTGCTGCTCATCCACCACCACCAGCGCCAAGCGGCGAAATTCGACTCCCTCTTGAATGAGGGCATGGGTACCGATCGCAAATGAGCTGGAGCCATCGGCTAGACGGGCGAGCGAGAGGCGCTTTTCACGGGCCTTCAAGCCGCCGGTCGCCAGCTCCACCTGCCAATCACTGTCGGCCAACAATTGCCGAAAGACCATTGCGTGCTGCTGAGCCAATATTTCGGTGGGCACCATCAATGCCGCCTGGCAGCCGTTCATCGCAGCGCAAAGCATCGCCGCCATCGCGACCACCGTTTTACCGGAGCCCACATCGCCCTGTAGCAGCCGATTCATCACCGATCCGCTTGACATATCCTTAATCACATCTTCAATCACCTTGCGCTGA
>JAMCWF010000024.1 GCA_023481295.1 Armatimonadota bacterium
CCGCCTGCGAGGCCGTTGCGCCTTTTCTCATCAAAGAGAGCGCCTCCAGTGTTCGGTCGTAAGCCCGGCTTCCCCGCACCCCCAGCTTATCCAGGAACCGCTCGGCGCTTCGGGTTGCGCGATAAGCGGCAACCGGCATGCCGCGCTCCGCCGCCAGCGCCTTGCGGTAGGCGTACTGGCTCGAATAGGTTTTCCCTGCGGTGGTGTAGGTGCCGGCATGTGCGCGTGGCATTTTAGGCGACCTCCCTAGCCTGCCCCAGTGGTTCGTGGCTGGGCGTGTTGCACGAGGACAAGGACGGAAGCCTCTCGCTGGTTTACGACCTGATGGAGCCGCTGCGCCCGAAGGTTGACCGGTTGGTGCTGGAGTTGATCGCCTCACGCACCTTTAAGATGAACTGTGATCCCCGCATTCGCGAGGACATGCTTTATCCTGCTCAAGGAAGGGATTTGCCGGCTCGGTATGGAACTGGCCAATGAGGTGGGCAAGCTGGTATCGGAGCGTATGCGTTCTGAGGCGGATCGGATGGCGGCACCGGTGAGGGGATCGCTTCTATCGGTTGCGAACGTGACCCCCGCCTCCCCCTCTACGCGGACTGAGGGTGACGGGGGCAGGCTTTACCGGGTTCCGCGCATATCTACTCCATCTAAGCGAACCACCCCGGACGGCAAGCCGCCGGCCAGTCCTAAAGGGATGTGCTGCGTTTGCGGTATCGAGCTTACCGGTAGTGGCCGTTACTGCGACACCCACCGGCGCGAGAAAGCCTGCCCTCGTGAAGACGGGGGTTCAGCGAGCAATCGTAACCGGTTGCACCGCGGAGCGGTTCGGCATGGCTCCAATCCAGTGGATTGGAAGGCCGACTTATCCGCAGTGGCGCAAGCTCTGGGCGGAGGGTAAAGTGAAAGCCGCTCAGAATGAGCAGGCGAACCGGAAGCGAAGCGACAGTATGCGCCGGGTTCATGCGCTGAAGGGGGTAGTTGGTAAGTGACAAAAATATTCCTCAAATTCACCGACTGAACTATTGACAAACCGTTAAAGAGCCGTTATATTTAACTGTGTAGATGCCAGCTGGTCATTGTAGTTGTCGCATCCTATGAGGGCAGGGCAATGAGCACCGAAAGCCGGTTATTAACCTCAAATCAAGTTGCGCTCCCACCCTCTACCCCCACCGTCGTGGGGGTAGGCTACGGACGGAGGGCCTGATTTCAGTGTGGGGGAGGGCAATTTACCTTCACTGCCCGATCCTCCCAGCCTCCGGCAGGTCAACCCGCGGCTTAAAAATGGATTCCCGCCTACGTAGCTTGCCCTCAGGCCCTGCGTAGAGGGGGAATGACGGAGGGGGTTTCCAATGGGTGGCCGTCGGTTTCAACCGATGACTACTGATCGTAAGGGGTAGGAGGTCGGATATGAGCAGGGTATGGAGCGTTCTCAATCGGCGTGAGTTTCTGGCTAAGGCGTCAAAGGGGATAGTCGTGTTGAGCGCTGGCGGCATTCTCGATACGCTGGCCGGCGGCCTGTCGCGTGGTGCCGGGTCAAATATCGGTGGTCTTCAGCAAGGCAGTCCATGGCCAAAATTCCATGCGAATAATCAAAACACCGGGCGCGGTGTTGGAAGCGGTGCCGTCGGGCGGCTCAAGTGGAAGTTTAAGACGGGGGCTTGGGTGAGTTCATCCCCGGCCATCGGCACTGACGGCGTGGTCTACGTGGGAAGCCTTGATAGCTATGTCTATGCGCTGGACGGCAACACCGGGCGGCTCAAGTGGAAGTTTCTGACGGGGAATGAGGTGAGTTCATCCCCGGCCATCGGCTCTGACGGTGTGGTCTACGTGGGAAGCCTTAATGGCAATGTCTATGCGCTGGACGGCAACACCGGGCGGCTCAAGTGGAAGTTTCAGACAGGGGGTATGGTGATGTCATCCCCGGCCATCGGCTCTGACGGCACCATCTACGTGGGAAGCAGGGATAGATATGTCTATGCGATAAAATAGGGGTTGACCTGCCTGCCTGGCGGTCAGACAAGTGCCGGCAGGCACGGCGGCAAGACAGGTACCGGCAGGTCACCCCCCGGCTAAAAAATGGATTCCCGCCTACGTAGCTTGCCCTCAGGCCCTGCGTAGAGGGGGAATGATAATACGGGGTTTCCAATGGGTGGCCGTCGGTTTCAACCGATGGCTACTGATCGTAAGGCGTGGGAGGTCGGATATGAGCAAGGTATGGAGCAATTTCAATCGGCGTGAGTTTCTGGCTAAAGCGTCAAAGGGGATAGTCGTCTTAAGCGCCGGCGGCCTGCTGGTAAGTCTATACGGATGCAGGAGTTCGTCGCATCCTGCCCTGCCTACCGCTCGGACGGGGCAGGCAGGCGGGTCAAACAATGGTCGCGGCGGCCTTCAAGCGGGGGCGCCCTGGCCGATGTTCCATGCGAACCTCCGGCATACCGGTTTGAGCCCCTATACCGGCTCACAAAACGGCGTCCTTAAGTGGAAGTACCTGACGGGAGATTTTGTCGACTCCTCACCAGCGATTGGCGCCGATGGAACCGTCTACGTGGGAAGCGTAGACCATAATCTCTATGCCATCAACCCGGACGGAACCCTGAAGTGGAAGTACCTGACGGGAAGGGGTGTCTACTCCTCTCCAGCGATTGGCGCCGATGGAACCGTCTACGTGGGAAACTTAGGCGGTAATCTCTATGCCATCAACCCGAACGGAACCCTGAAGTGGGAGTACCGGACAGGAGATTTTGTCACCTCCTCTCCAGCGATTGGCGCGGATGGAACCGTCTACGTGGGAAGCTCTGACAAGAATCTCTACGCCATCAACCCGGACGGAACCCTGAAGTGGAAGTACCTGACGGGAGATTTTGCCGGCTCCTCTCCAGCGATTGGCGCCGATGGAACCGTCTACGTGGGAAGCTGGGACGATAATCTCTACGCCATCAACCCGGACGGAACCCTGAAGTGGAAGTACCCGACAGGAAATTGGGTCGACTCCTCTCCAGCTATTGGCGCCGATGGAACCGTCTACGTGGGAAGCGATGACCATAATCTCTACGCCATCAACCCGAACGGACTCCTGAAGTGGAAGTACCTGACAGGATGGGGTGTCTACTCCTCACCAGCGATTGGTGCGGATGGAACCGTCTACGTGGGAAGCGGTAACTATCTCTACGCCATCAACCCGGACGGAACCCTGAAGTGGAAGTACCAGACAGGAGGGGGTGTCGTCTCCTCTCCAGCGATTGGTGCGGATGGAACCGTCTACGTGGGAAGCTATGGAATCTATGATGGTAACCTCTACGCCGTCAACCCGGACGGAACCCTGAAGTGGAAGTACCAGACAGGAAGTGTTGTCCACTCCTCTCCAGCGATTGGTGCGGATGGAACCGTCTACGTAGGAAGTAATGACCATAATCTCTACGCGATCCACTAGACACTGATTCTATCCTATTAATTTAGGAGGAAGTGGTCAATTAAAATGATGACTCCTGACATCCGCAAAACAGGTTTAATCTTGGGTGGAATACTGGTATTTGTTGCATTGGGTGGATGCGGTAGAGGTGGCGGTAACACGGTTGCCGGTTCCGGTAAAATCGGCGCTGCTGCTGTAACTGTATACGGAGGCGCCCAGCCAGGCAGTCCTTGGTCGATGTTCCATGCAAACCTCCAACATACCGGTTTAAGCCGCTATATCGGCTCACAAAACGGGACCCTGAAGTGGAAGTACCAAACAGGAGGTCCTGTGCGATCCTCTCCTGCGATTGGCGCCGATGGAACCGTCTACGTGGGAAGCCAGGATGGTAACCTCTATGCCATCAACCCGGACGGAACCCTGAAGTGGAAGTACAAAACAGGATATTTGGTGGATTCCTCACCGGCGATTGGCGCCGATGGAACCGTCTACGTGGGAAGCGATGACAAGAATCTCTACGCCATCAAGCCGAACGGAACCCTGAAGTGGACGTACCTGACAGGATATATTGTCTCCTCTCCAGCGATTGGTGCGGATGGAACCGTCTATATCGGAAGCTTTGACGGTAATCTCTACGCGATAAGGTAGGGCGACCTGGTTAAGCCCGACTGCCGACCTGGTTAAGCACCTATACTCTTACCGAAGCGGAGCTAATGAATGATCATGGGATCAGGTCGGCGACAGCGGGAGATATAGCGTTCGTGCAGGAGGCGGTGAACCGGCTTAACCCGTTTGGCCGCTCGATTATCCCTCAATTACTCAAAAGAGAAGAGGAGAAGTGCGGCGTCGGTTACGCGGTCGGTACCAATCGCTACTGCATCGCCGATCATAGAGGGAAGCTCAAGCACTGGACGGAACACGGCTTCGGCGGGTTGATCACACCGAACGGTGAAAGCCTGAAAGAGTTTGCGAAAACGTTATGGGAAGCGGTGCTGAAGGGTGAACCAGTCCCCTTGAAGAAGGGGAAGGAGTGGTGCCGGATATTAGCCCGACGCAAAGTAGCTATTCGCACGCCGGCGGTATGGACACAGCTCAAGCGATATTATCCTGACATCTCGCCCTTCAACTTCATTCAACGGGTGAAGCCGGTATGGGTGATGGGGGATCGGCGGATGAAAAACGAAGAGCGGATTCTCTACGCCCCGTTTCGCGACACCGACAAGGAGTCGCTCAGGCTAAAATGGGTGGATCAGGAAGGCCTGCCCTCAAGAGCCTGCCCTCAGCGATGGCGTAGAGGGATCGTGCAGAGGGGCGAGGCGAAAAGGATCACGCCGGGTGACCTCCACAACATCGGTATGGCATCGCCGGGAATAATTGCGGTGGAAACGTTGGCACAGCTTTACGATAACTTCGTGAACCACACCGACCCGCGAACCATAACGCTATCCGGTGAGGAGGTAAAGGGCATCACCGGCGGGATGCTCCGTCCCAGGCCGCTTATGATCACCGAGCTCTACCCGATCGGGCGTGAGAGCAACCGCTTGCTTGGTCCCCGCGAAGGCGGGGAGGCGGATGATTTGCTGGAGCCGGCAACCCTGTTTCAACTGGACGCTAAAACCGCTGTCACCCCCAAGGATCGTGCAGGGGGCATTCCCTCAGAAGCTAAACCAACGGTTTCGGAATTAACACACAAGGCAATTGAAAGATTAAAACCTTATCCGGGCGACCTGATGGCAAAAGCGATAGGCGTGTCACCCAGAACATGGGATAGTTACAAGAACAGCATCCGCACACCGCCAATTCTGATAGCTCGAAAACTGTCGGCGTTAGTTACTTCATTGCCCGCGGCCCCACCTTCCAACCGTGTGGAGCAGATAAGGCTGCTGAACGAGTTTATCCGGCTGCAATCTGGAACCGCAGGCAGACCCCGACCTTATGGTAATGGGGATCGGTAGGGGGCAAACAATCGCACCACGCCACTCGATAGGTGAAGAATTTTAACCATGGTTAAATCGGCGCACGTTTTCGAGGACGCGCCACCAATCGGTAAACACCCCCTTGCACCACTCACCGCGATTAACAGTAAGATCGGCGCGGTCTATCGGAACGTGAGCGAGCGTGAATTGCGCCGCCGATAGGTGAAGAATTTTAACCATGGTTAAATCCACCGCACGTTTTCGAGGACGCAGGGAAGGAACCCGCTACAGCTATGACGGCAACGGCGACTTGTCCAGCGTCACCACGCCGCTAAGCCACGTGACCAGCTTCGGCTATAACGGCTTGGGGGTTAAGACCTCCCGCACCGACGCGATGGGTCGAACCACCTCCTACACGCAGGATAACTGGGAGCGACCGGTTCAGATCAACTACCCCGACGGCAGCGTCTACACCTACGGCTACGATGCCGACAGTAACCTGACCGGCTTCAGCGACCCGACCGGAACCACCACCCGAACCTACGACGTCGATAACCGGTTGACCAGCGAGAGCAAGGGCACCAGCACCATCAAGTACACCTACGACGGAACCGGCCAGATCGGGCTGCTCTCCAGCGTGACCGATCAGAACGGCAGAACCATCAGCTATACCTACACCGCCCGAAACGAGCTTTATACGGTGGCCGACAGTGCCGGAACCACCACCTACACCCGTGACCCGGACGGTAACATCACCGGCGAGACCCTGCCCAACAACGCCACCGTCACCAATACCTATGACAATGACGACCGGCTGTCCACCGTGACCAACGATGGGCCGGGTGGAACCGTGTTAAGTTCGTTCAGCTACGCCTACAACTCGGACAGCCAGCGAACCGGCGTAACCGAGAACGGCGGCAGCGCGGTGAACTACGCCTACAATGCTCTTCACCGGCTGACTGAGGAGACGAGAACCGGCGCCTCACCCTACACCGAGAGCTTCAGCTACGATCCCGCCGGCAACCGTACCAGCATGACGCTGAACGGCAACCCGATAAACTACACCTACGATAACGATGATGAGCTGCTCTCCGCCGGCAACAACACCTACACCTACAACGCCAATGGTGACCAGATCACCCGCGACCTCAACGGGGTAACCAGCAACTTAAGCTACAACGATGACGATCAACTGGTCTCCATCACCACCGGCAGCAACACGACCAGCTTCGCCTACGATGCGATAGGCCGCAGGGTCGCCCGCGATAGTGGCGGAACCACCACCGTTTTCTGGTATGATGGGGGTAGCGTAATCCTGGAAAGCCAAGGAGGGACATTTACCGGAGTCTACACTTACGGGGCATCGCTCATTCGCAGGAATGGGGAGTACTTCCAGTACGACGGCTCAGGTTCAACCCGAACGATCACCAACTCCAGCGGATCGCAAACCGCCAGCGCCATCTATGACGGTTACGGCAACACGGTGGCCACCAGCGGGTCAACCTCATCACCGTATCTCTTCGCCGCAACCTCAGGTTACCGGAACGATAACGATGACGGGCTGATGCTGGTGGGGGCAAGATATTATGACCCGGCGGTGGGGCTGTTTATCACCCGTGACACCGATCTTTCCCAGCCGGCCTACCAGTACTGCAACGATGACCCGGTCAACAAGGTTGATCCGAGTGGGCATGATTGGAGAGTTATCGTTGGTGGGTTAGTAGTTGCTACTGGGGCGGTTGCACTAGTTATGTTAGCATCACCTGAAGTCGGAGCAGTAGCTCTTGGATGGGCAGCTTTTAGAGGTTTTGCAATTGGCTCTGGAATTGTCGGAGCAGGTGAAGAGATTGCCGATTGGTTTCCTTATCTTTACTGGGACTACGTTCAAATAACCTACGAGCAGAAACATGGGATGCCATGGTATGCTGAAGAAGGTTACCAAAAGACCATTGATCAAGACATGCCATCTGTGGGTAAGCAGGCTGCTAAGGCGGAGCAAAAAATATTCGAAGAAGGGCAAAAAGATGCTGGCGAGTAGTATGGACTGAATATACAGAATGTTGAAAAAATTAATCTCAAACGAATTTTCAATTAATTCCTCAAAAAGATTTGGTTGATTACTTTTGAATGGTTTTTTTTCGGCATTGAAGGTGGAAACATGATTGAAGGGGGGGTGGCTTCTATTATTATTTTCCCCGTCCCCACTTCATTAAATCCAGGAGAGGTTCATTATTTTTTTACAATGCAGAACAACTGGCATTGCCAAAAACTATTAATATTAATCAGTAAATTCATAATATACTCAATTTGTTTTCAAATAATGGATAGAAAGACATAAGCTAATAATGGGTAAACAACATATATTCAATCAGAATACATGGCACGCTAAGCAGAGAATACAATCTATGATAATGCATGAAGTAATGCGAACTCAGCAACAAGTAGTACAACATCAAATTGCAAGGGGTAAGTCTGCCTTCTCGTTTTTAGAATTTTGTTTTGAATTGTTCGTTTTGGAATTGTTTGTGGAGTGCATGTTACATTTTCATTATCGAGATCGAAAAGGCCTCAAAAAGACATTGTTGACGGCAGGGATTTTTCTTCTGCTAACACTAATCTCAATAATATTTTTACCAATACCATATTTCCCCATCCATTCACCTTTTTACATTCTAGGTCAACAACAACCATCATATCCAAAATCATATCCAAATCTGATAACGACGGCTGTAATGCAAATAATGCCTGCAACGCTCATGCTCATTGGTATGTTCATATTAGTGAAAAGAGGAATTACTGTTACACGAATTTTTGCGAAAAAGAAATAACAAAACATTTAAAACAACGCGCTAAAGTATAAGTCGGTGCGGTATATGACGGTTACGGCAACACGGTTGCAACCGGCGGATCAACCTTCTCGCCCTACCTGTTTGCGACGACGTCGGGGTATCGTGATGATAACGATGACGGGTTGATGTTGGTGGGGGCGAGGTACTATGATCCAGACGTGGTAATATCCTAGCCGAGCGATTGAACGCAGCGAAGAAACGAGGCCTATCGTGCCGGTGCTGGGCGATGGCAATCGAAACCCTCTACCCCCTGCCTGCCGGCAGGCAGGCGAACGAACCTGCTCGGAACGATACCTCGCTCGTGAATGAAGTCGTTGACCTCTTTGACGGTAAGCTGATTGAGTGATCCCCGCCTCCGCGGGGATGACAAGCCGTCCCCACATCACCGGTTTGTAACCACAAAACCCCAAACGACTGAAAAGGGTGCACAAACGCCCATTTGCCAATGAGAAGATACCAACCACACCAAAGCCCACCACACAAACAGTATGCACATCCCACAGAGCGGTGACAACGGTGACAGTGGTGACGCTATATAGTAATGATAGAAACAGGCGACGAAATGACGCCCGAAAACTGGGCTGAGTGGGGGAGGCCCCTCTTGACATATCAGCTCTAAAATGCCACATTACAATATCTCGTTATTCGGATTGTCAAAAACACAATCCTTCTTAAAATACAATTCAGGATGAGCATACTGTATTCAAGTAAATTCAACAATAAGGAAGGCACGAGATGGCGGAAATTTTAATCAGCCCGTTCGATCCCCAACGTTTACAAAGTGCCCATAACAACACCATTCTGGCTCACGCCGGTCTGCCGGAGCACACGGCGCTTAAAATCGGCACCGCCTGGGGCTGCCTGAAGCCGGGAATGGCACAAGAGGAGCTTAGTGAACCAAGCATTGCAAAGATTTATGTGGCGATTCAGGGCGCTATCCGGATTCATGCCGATGGTAAGCCTTACGAGCTGCACGCGGGAGAGGCTTGTTTCTTTCCGCCCGGCATTACGCATCGAGTGGAGCAGATCGGAACGCAAGATTACGTCGGATTTGCCATATGGTGGGAGGTGAATCACCTTGTCGGATAAGATAGGGATCGGGCTGATTGGATGCGGAGGCATCAGCGCGGTTCATCGGGATGGTTGGCTGGCGGCGTCCGATATCGCCCGTATGGTGGCAACCTGCGATGTAAACCGTCAAAGTGCAGAGTTGCGCAAGGAGGAGCTAAACGCGGAGACTGCCTATGAAGATTATCGGCTGCTGTTGAAGCGAGATGATTTAACAGCGGTGGATTTGTGCTTGCCCCATGACCTGCACGCTGAGGTCGCTATTGCGGCGGCGCAAGCCGGCAAGCACATTCTTTGTGAGAAACCTATTGCGGTCAATCAAGAAGAAGCCCGCCGGATGATCCACGCGGCGGAGCAGAACGCTGTGACACTGATGATCGCCTACTGTGAACGGTATAGTAATGCTCACGTCGCAATGAAAAGATTGGTTGAGGCGGGCGAAATCGGTAAGCCGTTTTTGCTGAGGATTGATCACAGCCAATGGGTGGATTATCCGGCCGGGCATTGGATCAACGATCCGACAAAACTAGGAGGCGGTGTAGTCGCCGGTTCCGGTCCCCATCGGTTGGATATGCTTCGCTGGTTTGGCGGCGAGGTGCGACGGGTTGCTGCTAGAGCGGTAAACACCGGTTTAACCCAACTGGGAGGAGAGGATACCGCCGTTATCGCGCTTGAGTTCGATAGCGGCGCCATCGGTGAGATGACCTGTACTTGGTCGGCTCGGCGCTATCCCTGGTATGAAGGGTTCTTAGTTTTCGGGCGCGGCGGAATGGTACATAACATCGGCGGCGTGCAATTGAGTCGAAATGGCGGCGATTTTACTCCGGTTCCGCTCCCCCACGATGATGCAGCCGGCTTCCGTGAAGAGATCGCTCATTTTTTAAGCTGCATTCAAACCGGCGCCACTCCCCTCACCAGCGGTCAGGAAGCGCTCAAAACGCTCCAACTGGTGGAGGCGGTCTACACTGCAATAAAGAGCAGCAACTGGGTTGACGTAGCAGCATTCAAACGATAAATATCTACACCTAATGCCTTCACGCTATGGCGCCTCGTTTGCACCTAGGAGGTTGTTGAAAAAAGGTGTCTCTTTGTCATTGCGAGCGTTTTTATCGCGAAGCAGTCTCGTTTTCGGTGTGGAAAGTGAGATCGCCACGTCGCTGCGCTCCTCGCGATGACGCTAAAAAGAGTTTTTCAACAACCACCTAGAAGAATGCTTTCAAGTAGTCCTTGACCACCTCTTCAACATCCATATCTTGGCGGATCGGAGTTCCACTCGCTCTGGCAAGCAGCGCAAGGCCCGCTCGATGGTCGGCCCCCCGCCGCAACAAAATCGTATCTCCTCTAATCGCAATAATGCCGTAATTCGGGCTGCGGAACACTAAAACCAGCAGCGGCCGGAGGTTGTTCTGCATCATTGGGAAGATGCATCCTCTGGGTTGCAGCACAACGTACTCAATTGTAGAATTGTCAATGGCATTTGCAACTTGCCGGGGGTGATATGGGGGATAATCCATACCCACCTGCTGTTTTAAGGCCTGCACGCTGTCTCCGTAGGCTACCCGGTAAAAGGGGCTAGGGAAAAGATAGATCAGCCGGCGGTGATCAATGTGCGGTATCAATCCGGATTGCGCCGATACTGAGGCGCCGGATGGAATCAATCGAATGATCGCGTCGGTATCGCTGGATTGAGTTGATGAAACAGGTTGTGAAAGGGGCCAAGAATTTATGAGGAATGGACTTTGTTGCAGTCCAAACGACATGCTCACAATCAAATCAAGAGCCAGTAAACCGGTGGTGAAATAATTACCCCACCGACGTATTCGGTCAAACGCGATGATTGAGGCGATAAAGACAAAAGGGGTGATATATACCGTGTATTGGTAGTAGATCATACGCATAAAGCTGCGACCGCTTAAGAGGTTTGCAAGAAGGGATGGGCTGGCAAGCGCCAGCGCCTCCGGCGCCAGCAGCGGCAGGAAAAAGACCGGCTGAAATAATTCAAATAGATAGCGTCGGGTCTCTTCCGTATTAAGGCCGATAGCCACCCCTATTGGGTGACGTAACAGTGTCCCGACTATCTGCATTGGCGTCTTGCCGTACCGAGCGAAAAGCCAGAAATAGGGTGAAGGATGACCGTTGTGATATATCTGTAAAACTCCCAGCGCAACCGCCAGAGACGCCGCTCCCATCCCAACCGTCATCCATCCGACGCGCCGGTTCACCGCCAGCGCATATAGCCCAAGCAGAATAATGGAGAGACCCGCCGTCTCTTTGGTGAGCGCAACAAGCCCCAGCAAAACAAAGTAGGGACGCCGGCGATCGCAGATCAAAAAGTAAAAGGCTCCGAGTAAGAATGGTGTGGCGAAAATTTCCGGGTGGAAATCAAAGGTATTGCTCCACTCCATTGGTTGGTAGCAAAGATAACACAATGCAAACAGGAGCCCGATCGAAGCGGCACCGATAACGCGCCGAGCCAGTGCGTAGACCGGTAACGCACCCAGCGCCAACGCTAAAGTTTGGACGATCAGCAGCATCTTAGGGCTGGCCCAAATCCAATAAAGCGGTGCCAGAAGGTAAAGGATGGGATCGAAGTGATCAGCCAGGATTGGTAAACCGCGCACGGTATCGAATGGATCGTGAAATCGGCTGATCAGCCATATCGCCTGGTCGTAGATGCCCAGGTCATAGGCGGTCAATGCAAATCGGTGATACAAAAAGAAGGATTGCCGAATGAAGACAAATGTGTAACCGGCGATCGCAAGCCATAGTAGGAATAAACCAATGCGATCAAGTCGTTCTCTTTTTCGGCCGACAAAAGAATGAAGAACGCCAAGAGAAAGTCTTTTTCTTATATCTCGATAAAGCGGAACCATTGGATCAATTTGAGCGGTTTGACCTGTTGAGGCGCGAACACCTTTCCGAGACTGAATGGGGGTAATGCGTTAATCGGCGCCGGTATTTGCTGGTGCCGAACTAAATGCAAAAACAACCAGAACACCAATAGAATTCCGATTATAAGAATTGGAATAAAATATGTTGTTCTTCTGCCTACAGACATTGCGAAATTCCTAGCATTTATCCGCCCGGTAGAAGGCACCAGATCTTTTTAGTATCGCTACCCCATACCAACTGCAAAGGACGCCATTCTTGTTTTTTCGAGCACCACCACATCCGCACGACATAAGGGCCGGCGCTTCCATCACGCCCCAGTAGGTACAGCATAATCTGTGCAACTTTTACCGGATTACCCCGATTGTAATAGTAATGAAAGTCATGAACAAATTTAAATGCTCGGTGGGTGACGTGCATGCTCTCATTATTTCCAAAAACATTGGCATTATTGATCGGTGCATACGGACGATTTGAGTTGCTGTACTCGCTATAAACCACTGAACTGGCTGGAATGCAAACCCCTTTAATTTGAGGTCCTTTTGCGAACTGCTCAAACCCTCTCATCATAATTTCAGCCGGATCTCCGCTGGGGTCCATATGCAAATGGTCTGCCACTTGAGTAAGTAAACTGTGAGGAAGGGCATAAATCATATGGTGCGAGGTGATATAAGATTCATTTAACCTCATTTCTTGAGCGCTGCTGCAGGAATTCACCTGCAGGAAATAAAGGACGGTGCTAAGTAGTTGTTGGTGCTGCTCTGGGGTAATCCTCGTCTCGAATTGAACCGGCAGGTGCGATAGTTCCTTTCGGAAAGATGCCTTGTTAGAGATAGGGGTATAAGGCAGGACGTGCCACAGAGCAACCGCATCCAAGCGATTCATCCCCTGCACTTGTGACGCCACGCTCTGCCCTTCCGCTATGCGGTGAAGAACCAGCTCTGCAAATCCGTATCTTTGATACCAAATTCGTAATAGTACGGCAGCAGGGATCAATATCAGGAAGATTGCAAGCAATCGCTGACGGTATTTTTTCATAGGTTATTCTTCATCATTTTCAATGTAAGGAAGGCAATTATGACATATTACCTGATGAACAGGAAGTGCCACAATTGCCTGATATCGTTATGTACCATTACAGCTACAGGAACCTACTCCCCAAAAACTTACGGTACAGTCAGCGTAAGTTCCCGGTGGACAACATTCAACCTGACCACCACTCGAACCACAACAGATGCAACAAGTTCCCTGTGCGCATCCCGCTGTTCCGCAATTGCCGTAACACGCTGTTTCTCCTCGTAGGGGGAGAAAGATTATCCCTCCAAGCGTTACCACCACGGCCATCGTTTCAATTAATTTTCGGATCATTAGGGTTCTCCTTCCCGCGATCTTATGTCGCTATTATACCTCATAAGCCCATTTGTATCAATACTTTTTGCTATAGGTTTTTCGGACAGGCTCATCACCCCTTTTGCATTGATGTGTTTAAATATATAGTTGTTAAAAATTGGGACCGCCCATCATGTAGATCGCAGTCCCCATTAAATTTAGGTAGAGAAAGACCAGAATCGTCGCCCAGCGGTGAGACTTTGGTGACTGGTACCGATCGGCCAAAATCAGGAAGAGCGGAAAGGCGGCGATTAAAAACCGGGGAATGCTCATTCCGCTGCTACGGAAAAGGATCGAAGCCAGGATCAAGCCGGTATAAAGCTTCAACAAGGGTGGAAATCTTTGATCTTTGAGCATAAATGCGTAGAAAATTATGCTCGCCATCAACCCAACATAACTCAATGAGAGAATGAGTGAGAACCACGGCATTCCGGCGGAGCCGACAAACATGATCGCAATGAAGGCAGGGAACTGCCAAATTGGAATTAAATGCTGCTGCCAGTTACTTTGCTCGGCATGCAGGCTCGCAAGCGGATCGTGGAACATGATTGCAAAATAGGTCATGTATAGCCCGGCGGCTGCTAATGGCAATAGCAAACCGCCTATCAATTGCAATGTTAAGCGGTAACCCGGACGCCGGCGAACTACACTAAAACAGTAAGCCACAATCGCCAGGTAAGCCAAATAGCCAAGCGGCCAGGTAAGGCAAGCCAGCGCGATATTACCACCAGCGCTCCACCAATTCTCATCTTCAGCCGCCAGGAATCCAGTCATCACAAACGAAAGAAACAACGACATCGAATAACCGACGGCCAGGAATACGCTGGCGGGAGAGAGCACCCAGAGGATTAAGCAGAGTCGTCGGCTTTGATCGTTGAGATATCGCCGGCAGATGCGGTCGAGCAAGATGATTCCCCATAATGAAGAGGCGCCGGATATTATCAGTGCGCTGATCGCGGCGACGCCGAAGCTGACACGGCCAAACAGGAGCAGACTCAGAACACGGATTATAATAGGATAGAGTGGGTAAAACGCAACGCGAGGATCGCCGAATTTGTATCCAAAAAGCGCGATATGTATATATATTCTAGAATCACCCCTTGTGATTATGTGCACAAAAGGGAAATGAGAACGGAAAAAGACCCATACAAAAAGAGCAACCAGATAGGTAATGCTGAGGCCGAGAAACCAGTAGCCGGCCGGTTCCTGCACCTCTCGCCACACTCTCTCCGCTGCATTTTCGGCTCGATTTAAAGCTTGATGCGCCACCAAAGTACCTCAGCTTACGCGGAGTGGGTTCTCTTTTTCCATAGCACCCATACGAAAGCGATGATCGTGAAAATAAACAGACTGGTCAGCAAAGCCTGAATCAATGGTCGGTGCTGCTTGGCCTTTGCCGCCGCCGCATCCATTTGAAGGATTTGATGGGCGACTGAGCCGGTATTATGCAATATCTGATTTAAGGATTCGCCGGGATATGTTTGGCTGCCGGCCACCGGCATGCCGAACCGGTCATCGGTCACGGTTTTCCCCTTTAATGGAATCTCAAAAGCGGAAGAAGGCGGTGCTTGAAAATCGGCTTTTATGATATGGTAAGTGATTCTGTAGGATAGGGCGTTTTTACCCGTATTTAGGTGTACATATAAATCTTCTCTAGCATATTCGGGAATCCATACACCGTCCTTGCTCTTTATCCATTTCCACAATCTCCAGTGCAGCATCATCCCGCCTCTTGGAGCATAACATGAGACGTCCCTGGCAACGTATTCATGAGCCGGATCCAGTACCGCACGAACAGTATTATCATTACTCGTCCGACCGGCAACATCCACCTGTTGTCCATTCTGCGTGATAGAAAGCCCTTGAAGACTTGAAAGCCCTCGACCAAGTCCAGCACAAGGTCCAGGTTCCAGACTACCTAGCATCTGTTGTTGCTTTGCAAAGGATTGTGGTGGCGGCTCCACTTCCACTGAATTGGAAACCGCGTAAAGATTCTGGTGAACGCCTCCAATGTGAACAATCACCCCTTTGCTATCCTGGGTGATGTCTTTGTAACGGCCGTGTTTCGACCAGGTGAGATATTTGCGGTACGGTATGGAAGGAGGTGGAGCGACATTTACCAATATCTGGAAGTTATGTTGGGTGCAATCATAGATGATGCTACCTTGTTGTACTTGATTATCGTTACGGCGGAGATAAGCGAGAACCTTATTGGTCTGCACGGCGGCGCTCGGTATCGGTAAACCGAGCGCCGTGATCAAAATCGTGAATACTAGGACGAATTGAGAAACTCGATTTGACACCTAATTCTCCTTCCGGCCCAATGGGTTGCATAGCTTCGCTAATCACAACATACGTAGGCGGTATCCCGCTCTACATTGCCGTCCAGATATGGCCCATCCCATAAGCCAGTATAATCAGTACAATCAGCATTATAATAATGGTAAATATCGTAAATTAATGGTTGAGTTGCATTCTGGCACCCATCGAAGGGATTCCCGCTGAGACCGCAGTTTATTGGCGGATCCGGTGTATATTCATAGTAATCCCCAGCCAGGTTGCAATGACTTTGCGGTGTCTGGTCGTATGGCGTTTCAAAGCAGGTCGCCCATACGATTCCAATCGAACTTGAACCGATGATCAATCCCACCAATAGTGTGGTGATTGCTTTGCGCCAAGACTTGTTCAACTTCATAATCCTCTTTCCCTTTCATAGTGATGTATCCGCCGCCACTTCATGCTCCTACTATATAAACCGATTCAACTCGCCAAAATCTTACGGGTCTTTCGGCCAATTTTTAAAGATTTTTCACTCATCTTCATCCGAATGTGGTCGTAAATGGGTCGCACTCAAGTTATGAGGGGGGGGTGGCGAGAAGTCCCCTTAAGTCCTCTTCCGAAATGCCCTGCTTTTTCAGGTTGGATTGAATTCGTCGCCGTGCGCGCCGCAATGCCTGGTCCGCCGCCTTTTCGGATATGTTGAGTGAAACGGCAATGTCACCGATCCGCTCACCTTCAATGTCGTGCCGGTAAAACAGTTCGCGCTGGTGCGGGGTCAACCCCTCGCAGGCTAGCTCGATCAGCCGCCGAAACTCATCCTGGAATGCGATCTCTTCGGGCAGCGGCGACGAATCGGAACAATCCCATGGAACGAAAGAGCCATCCTCGAGTTGGGATTCCGGCCAGGCGCATTGTTGATCACGCTCCCTCTTTAATTTGCGTAAATAATCAATGACGTGATCGTGCGCGCATTTCATCGCCAGCCGCTGGTATTTGCACGGATCACCGGTGGGGGCGAACCCGCAGCCGTGCCGGCGCCACATCGCCTCCACGAACTCGGTGACGCAATCATCCATCTCATCGCGACTAAAGGGCAGCTTTCGCCGGTAGATACAAGCAACTACCGCGCCGACCAAACAACGCCAGCAATGTTCGCCAACCGCTTCAGTGTGGATGGTCGTTCATTTTGTCAGCCTCCAATCCGCCGTCTATGCTTGGACTGCTGTAAATCGGGCTAACCTTACGGCTGAATCAATAGGGACGGCGCCCGCCCGCTGGGGAAATAGTTCCTCCAATTAATAGAGTCACCATCGGGGCCGATTCGTACACTTGCGGCCAAATAATTTTACCATTATTTTTTCAAATGCGGCGGCTCAGTGTATGATTTGTAAGAGAGACAAGGTTTGAGGAATCGATTCTCGATAACATAGTCCACCCCCACCCCGGCCATCCCCCCGGGTGTAGACGAAGACGCGATCGGACACGCCATACCCTGCCCCTACATCGAAAGACAAGCAGGAAATAGGGTGGAAAAGTCGAATTGGCACTCGGAACATGATGGCCTGATGACGCTTTGGGCGGGCCCAACGGATGACTTCGATCTAATCAGAATGAGGTGGAAGACATGTTATTGGAAGGCAAGGTGGTATTGGTAACCGGCGGCGGGCGAGGAATCGGCGCTTGCATCAGCCGCGTGGTGGCTCAATATGGCGCGAGGGTGGCCATCAACTATTCGACCAGCGTGGAAAAGTCGGAAAATCTGGCCGCTGAGATTGAAAAGGGTGGCGGTCACGCCGCAACCTTCCGCGCCGACGTGCGCAACCCGGCAGAAGTGCAGGCAATGGTCAAGCAGGTGACTGAACGACTCGGGCGATTGGACGGCGTGATAAACAACGCCATTGCTGGCCGGCAGGATGGCAATCTGGCCGTTTCATCGCTCCAAGCTTATCAAAATATGTTTGATTTCAACTGCATTGCGGTGCTGAACACCATCAATGCGGCCCGGCCGATTATGAAAAGGCTGGGCGGCGGCCGAATTATCAACATCGTCTCCGAACTATGGAACATGGCGCCGGCTGGATGGTCTCCCTATATGGCGGGCAAGGGTGCGATGGTCGGCGTATCCCGATCGCTGGCCGTTGAGCTGGGGCCGGAGAACATCACGGTAAACATGGTTGCACCCGGCTGGATGGCGGATGAAAAGGTGGACACCTCTTCACAATCATCCATCGATTACGGGAATTCGCTACCGCTGCGCCGTCACGGCTCCGCTGATGAGATCGGCAAGGCGTGCGTTTACCTGCTGAGCGACCTGGCGAGTTACGTGACCGGCGCCTATATCCCGGTTACCGGCGGGCGAATCACTCAGGCCGGAATGTGAGCGGCTGAGGATTTTCATCGCTGTCCACAATCCGATGTATTTTGTTGTAGATGAAATAGTGAACGTTGAATCATTTACTAAAGGAGCGGAATTTAAATGGGCGGAAAAGTTGGGATCGGCGTAGTCGGGGCCGGCAGCATCGGCATCCGGGGCGCCCTTGAGCATCTCTGTTTGGACGATGTACAGGATCGCATCAGGCTGGCGGCCGTCTGCGATCCGGTGCCGGGCCGAGCGAAAGCAGCGGCTGAAAGGTATGGCGTCGCCCGCGCCTATGAGAGTTACGAGGAGCTTCTCAACGATGACGGCGTGGAAGCGGTCACGATCGGCTCACCGATTGGCATCCACTTTGAACAGGGGATGCAGGCGCTGAGGGCGGGCCGGCATATCCACTTCAATAAAACGATGACGGTAACCTGCGCGGAGGCGGACCAGTTAATCGAGGAGGCTAAGCGTCGTGGGTTGAAGATCGTCGCCTCACCGGGACAGATGCTGAGGCCGCTCAATCAGCAGTTGCGGAAAATGGTAAAAAACGGCGACTTCGGCACCCTTGCTTGGGCGGCTGCCGGCGCCGCATTCGGCAGCTACCATGAGAGGGAAGGCTGCCGGCAGGGGCAGGATGTGCTGAGCAACATCAACCCGGCCTGGTATTGGCGCAATCCGGGCGGCGGCCCGCTCTACGACATGACGGTCTACGGTCTCCACTCCCTCACCGGCATATTGGGGCCGGCGAAGCGAATCGTCGCTTTTTCCGGCGTGGCAATCAAGGAGCGGATCTATGATGGAAAAACTTACCCCTGCGATGCCGACGATAACACGGTGATGTTGCTGGATTTCGGCGACAACCTCTTTGCCTTCGTTTATGGGACTGTGACCGGCGTGCTGACCACCTTCGGGCTGGCAACCCTGTTCGGTACTAAAGGGACGTTCAACGGCCGAGAGTTCAACGGCCATCCACTCCAATATCCGGGCCGGGAGATCGCCGACGCGGCCGGGCAAGGTGATAACGTGCTGCTGCCTCACGTACAGGGGCCGCATCGAGAGAAAGGGGAGGCGCACGTCTTCGAGGATATTATGCAACTGGTGGATTGGGTAAGCGAAGGAAAGCCCAGCATCGTCACCGCCGAACACGCTCGCCACGTCATCGAGATAATTGAGATGGGTTACCGCTCCGCCGAAACCGGCCGATCACAGGAACTTCACACCCGATTTGAGATTCCAGCGTTGGATTGAGCGGTTCAGGGGATCGGATGACGCTGAATTCACGGTGAAACGCGCGGTGAACAACGATCGCCAGTGATGGAGGCATTTATCTTGATCGCGAAGATTGAGGCTCAGTGAAACCACGATTCTTAGGGAAAGGAAGTGAACGATCGGTGCGGATTATGATATGGTGCGATATGGAGGGGGTGGCCGGCATCGAGGCCTGGGAGCAGGTGGACGGCGGGGCGCCGCTCTATGAGGAGGGACGCCGCCTCTATACGGAAGAGGTCAATGCCGCCGTCCGCGGTGCGAAAAAGGCGGGCGCCACTGAAATTGTGGTGGTGGACGGCCATGGCGCAGGCAGCGGCTGGAACTTTAAGAGCATCATCCCGGAGCGAATGGAGCCCGGCGCCACTTACGTGCAGGGATATCGGTGGGCTTCTTATGTGGAGCCGCTCGAGCAGGGGTGCGACGCCGCCCTGTTTGTGGGCGCTCATGCGATGGCCGGGACGCCGGATGGCGTCCTCTGCCACACCCTCTACTCCGAGGCGTGGCATAACGCCTACATTAACGATAAGGTGGTGGGGGAATCGGGCATCGTGGCCGCGATTTGTGGCACCTGGAACACGCCCTGCGTCTTCGTTGCCGGAGATGAGGCGACCTGCCGGGAGGTGCAGAGCTTGCTGGGGCAGAAAGTGGTCACCGCTCCGGTAAAAAAGGGCTTGGGCCGCTACGCCGCCCGCAATATGACACCGGTTGAAGCAAGAGCCTTGATCGAAAATCAGGTTACGGCGGCCCTTACAAAGCGCGACTTTCCAGCCCCCTATCAGCCTTCCGCTCCAGTTACCTTCGAGGTTGAGCTCGCCACGCCCGACAAATCGGCGGCGTTTGTCGGCCGAACCGGAGTGGAGGTTACCGGTCCACGCCGGGTTCGGTCGGTTGGACCTAATTTCTGGATTGCCTGGGATCAGCTCTGGCACCGTTAATCGAACGAACCAATCAACGCAGCCTGCGTCAATACTACTGGCAATTATCCAATAATTTGATCAGGAGGTAGATTTATCGTGAAGAGGTTATGGTGGCAAACGATTTGTGGGTCGCTGCTATTGACGTTGGTGGCCAGTGCGTCGCTTGCTCAGCCGCCGGGACCCCCTCCAGGCGGACCGGGTGGGCGTATGAATCCCCAGATGATGATGAAGATGGGGCTTGTGATGACACCTCCGGCGCAGCTTCGCCAGCTCCTCAGACTCACGACCGAGCAGTTCGACAAAGTCAAGGCGATTAATCAGAATTTCCGGAGCCAGATGCAGAGCGCACGCCAATCCGGCGATTTCTCGCAGATACGCTCGACCATGTCGAATGCGGCCGATGATATTCAGGCGGTGCTAACCCCTGCACAGTTAAAAGAGTGGCAGAAACTAGCACCCCAGGTTCAACTGTTCCGCATCGTCGGTTTTCCGATCGGGGCTATCGGCGCGTTAAAGCTAACGAAAGACCAATTAGTTAAGCTTCGTGGAATTGTCCAGGATGCGATGCAGCAGTTTCGCTCCATTCCACCGAACCAGCGACGCACTCAAATGTCGGCGGTTCGAAAACAGGTGCACACAAAAGCACTTGAAGTGCTGACGGCGGAGCAGCGCCAAATCTTAGCGAAGTACGCAAAACAAAACGGCGGTGCAAGGCCGAATCGCCGGATGAGAATGCACCGGATGAGAATGCAGTAGAACTCTCCAACAAACCGGCCTCTCACAAGGTAAAAGAGCAGGTGCGACCATCCGGCCGCCCCTATAATATACTCCCTCGAATGTTTGGCATTTCCTCCATTGAAACCAATTGTCACTGCTTCCACACCGGTAAGCCATCCTTTGAACAAAAAAGGGGTTCCAAAATTTACCCCTCTCCCAGCCTGGCGATGGAGAATCGGAAGCGGGAGCAAACGCCCCTGCCCTGCGCGTAGGAGGTTGTTGAAAAAAAGGTGTCTCTTTGTCATTGCGAGCGGTTTTTCGCGAAGCAATCTCGTTTTCGGTGTGGAAAGGGAGATCGCCACGTCGCTGCGCTCCTCGCGATGACGCTAAAAAGAGTTTTTCAACAACCACTTAGGGAATCTTTGTATGATTTAGGGAGCCGGTGGTGGATAATGAACAACAAAGCTGCCTCTGGGCACCCTCCCCCTATGAGGGGGAGGTGAGGATGATGTTGGGGCACGGCATGCCGTTCCCGTACTACGGCCTTCCCCCTATGAGGGGGAGGTGAGGATGGGTCGCCGGCTGTCCTTCAAGGCTTGACCCTATCTTTTTACCACCTCTTATGGGGAAAATCAGGACGGTGGTGAAATCCATCGCGCTCCAAAAATTCCCGCAGAACTGACCTCATACACTCATATCGTATGATGCTTCCAGCGGTGGATTGAGGGTATCATAGCTATCGGAGGATTTTCAATGACCCGTTACCTCAACAGTTTTATCATCATCGGCACCATATTGCTTTTAATGAGCATCGCTGGTGTCGTTTCAGGAAATACCTTGATCACCGAGCCCGGTTACAAGGTACAGCAATGGACATGGCTGGAGTATCTACTGGCCGCACTCATCATGCTCTTTAACGGCTGGCTGACCTGGAAGGTGGTTGCCCGCCATGCGGCCGAGAAAGCCGCGAAAGCCGATAAAGAGAGTAATGTATCCCCTTCCAGTGCCGCCGCCACCAAGGAGGCTAATCGGACTTGAAGCGACCATTGAAAAGCACGGTAAATGAGGTTTTGTGCGCCGATTGCGGCAGGCCAATTCCAACGATCCCGCTCTGGCTATGCAACGCCAAAGTGAAGTTTCAGTGCGAGGAGTGCCGCCAGCGCCATCCTCGGCCCGAGTTTCCCGATATGGAAACCAAAAGGGCCACCAATGAGGCCGCAATGGATGATCTGAATACCATCGGTGAGGTGGCGGAAGAACTAAGGAGCGAAGAGGAGACGGAAGCTGAAGGCGAGGTCGAAGCGGAGGGAGAGACGGAGCCGATCGAAGAGAACGATGCAGAGGACGAAGTCGAGTAAATTCAATTAAAACTCAATGAAAACGGGGACGCAGCCTCGCTTCGTCCCCGTTTTCATTTCAGCTAATTAATCGGCGTTGGCTATCTGCGATTACCTGCGCCAGTGCTCTGCAAAGCGCCGAAAGTGCTTGAAGTGGGCGTGTGCCCAAGGCGGCGGGCCGCCGCGCCGGCGGGCAAATCGCCACCTTGCTTCATGATCCCACCTGCGCTCATGGTGGAAAAACGGCCTACCCCGGAAGCGGATGTTGCGGTAACCATATCGCCTATAATAGGGATGGTAACCGTAGTAGTAGCTCTCGAACCGGTGGCGCAGGTTGATGTCGTGCTGCCAGCGTGAATAGGAGTAGGCTGCGCCCAGACCGAGGAGCATACCCGGCACTTTGTTGTGCTGGGAAAGCAGCAGGTAAGCGGCAGCTGCTCCCAAGGCGTAGGTCGTATTCCGGTCCCCGTTCTCACCTGCCATAGCAGCGGTGGGGGCCACCACTCCCGGTATCGCAATGGCCATCGTAAGGCCCATTGCCATCAGACCTTGTTTTATTCTCATTTCGACGTTCCTCTCTGATCGTAATCACGTTTCCGGAAACTTATTCTCCTAAAAACGACGACCCGAGAAGGACGTGACATTGGGTCAGCTCCGCTCCGCCGCCGACACCGTGTTCGATAACAACATCGCGATCGTCATCGGCCCGACGCCGCCTGGCACCGGCGTAATGTAAGAGGCGACCTCCTTCGCGCTTTCAAAGTGAACATCGCCCACGTCACCGGCACGTCCCGGTACCTGGTTGTAACCGGCGTCCACAACCACCGCCCCCGGCTTGATCATATCGGCGGTAATCATCTCCGCGCGGCCGACTGCGGCAACCAATATATCCGCCTCTCGGATCACCTCGGCCAGACTGACGGTACGCGAGTGACAGATCGTGACGGTGGCATGCCGATTTAACATCAGCAATGCGACCGGCTTACCCAGTATGATGCTGCGCCCGACCACCACCGCCCGCTTCCCCTTCAGCTCGATGTGGTAGCGATCCAGCAGCTCCACAATACCCAGTGGCGTGCATGAGATAAACCCCGACTCGCCGTTGACCAGTGCCCCAAGGCTGGAACGGCTAATTCCATCCACATCCTTCGATGAATGGATGCGGGCCAAAACCTCAATCTCGTTGAGATGGGACGGCAGAGGATGTTGTACCAGGATGCCGGTCACCGTCTCATCCCGATTTAACCGCTCGATCACCCCTTCCGCCTCGGGTTGACTTGTCTCAGTCGGCAAGCGGTGGGTTTCCGACTGGATGCCGACCCAGCCGCACGCCTTCGACTTCATGCCGACATAGGCTTCCGAGGCCGGATTGTCGCCGATCAATACCGCTGCCAGCTTCGGCGCCGGTTTGCCCCGCTGCAACAGCGTCGCCACCCTCTCTTTCACTTCGGCTCGAATCGTGCGGGCGATCGCTTGACCGTCCAACAGCGCTGCGCTCAAAAAGATCTAACCTCCCGTTTCAGATGATGATTGCGTTTCATTATCGCTCAATGACCGATTTCCGGACTTTAAGGTATTCACCATGGCGCCCAGCACTCCGTTGACAAAGCGCCCCGACTCGTGCGTGCTGTATTTTTTGGCCAACTCCACCGCCTCGTTAATGCTGGCGGCATGGGGAATGGCCGGTGAATATAGAATCTCGTAGGTGGCCAATCTTAATATGTTACGGTCCACCGCCGCCTGCCGGTCCAATGCCCATCCCGAGCTCAGATCGGCGATGCGTTGATCAATCGCCTTCCTCTCACTGAAGGTGCCGTAAACGACCTCCCTCAAAAACTCAATCGTCTTCTGATCTAACTGGACGCCTTGTGTGACGGAGTGAAAGGCCTCCTCAATCGGCATTTTGCCCACATCTGCCTGATACAGGATTTTTAGCGCCAGCTCGCGCGCTGCTCGTCTCGAATGAGCCATCGGTAACTTCCAGAGATGGAGTGGAGATCGGTGAAATGGACGATCGGCAGTTGGATAACCATCAACTTGCACCGTTGAGCAGTCGCCGTTGTATGAAATCGGTGCTCACCTCCCCGCGGCGGAAAAAGGCGTTGCTGAGTATGCGCTGCTGTAACTCGATGTTGGTGCTGATGCCGGTGATTTCAAACTCACGAAGGCAGCGGCTCATCCTGGCAATAGCGGAAGAGCGGTCGGGCGCCCAGGCGATCAGCTTGGCGATCATTGGATCATAGAAGGGGGAAACTTCATAACCGGCATAGATGTGGGTATCAATGCGGACGCCGAGCCCCCCGGGCAGATAAAGCCCCTCAATTTGGCCGGCGTAGGGTGCAAAGTTTCGCAATGGATCTTCCGCGGTGATCCGGCATTCAATGGAATGTCCGTTTAGCTTCACATCTTTCTGGGAGTAGGTGAGCTTTTCCCCGGCAGCCAGCCGAATCTGCTCCTTGACGATGTCAATGCCGGTTACCGCCTCCGTCACCGGATGCTCAACTTGAAGTCGGGTGTTCATCTCTAAAAAAAAGTAATTGCCTTTCGCATCCACCAGAAACTCGACCGTACCGGCGTTGGTATAGCCCACTGCTTTTGCGATCCGCACCGCCGCTTCCCCCATCCGATTGCGCAACGATTGGCTCAGGAACGGCGCGGGGGATTCTTCCAGCATCTTCTGGTGCCGCTGAGTCTGCACCGAGCACTCCCTCTCGCCTAGGTGGTTCATGTGGCCGTGCTGGTCAGCTAAAATTTGAATCTCAATATGACGCGGCTCTTCCAGAAACTTTTCGATGTAGATTTCGCCGTTGCCGAACGAGGATTCCGCCTCCATCCGAGCGACCGCCAGCGCCTTCGACAAATCCTCTTCGTTTTGGACCAGTCGAATTCCACGCCCGCCGCCGCCGGCCACCGCCTTCACCAGCAGCGGATAACCGATTGTGCCGGCCAATCGCGCTGCATCTTGATCGTTCACCACCGGACCGGAAGAACCCGGAATGATGGGCACATTCACCGATTGCGCTATCTCGCGGGCGCGCGCCTTATCCCCCATCTTTTCGATGGCCGACGCCGGTGGCCCAATAAAGGTCAGATTACAGCGCTCGCATGCATCGGCGAAACTGGCCTGCTCCGAAAAGTAGGCATAACCGGGGTGGATCGCTTCGGCACCGGTGATTTGGGCGGCGCTGATTATGTTGGGCGCGTTGAGGTAGCTGTCCTTGTTGGGCGGCGGTCCCACGCAGACCGACTCGTCGGCCAATCGAACGTGCATGGATTGGGCATCGGCGGAAGAGTAGACCGCCACCGTGCGAATTCTCATCTCATGGCAGGCGCGGATGATTCGCACTGCGATCTCCCCGCGATTGGCAATTAAAATTTTCTTAAACATCGGCGAATGAACGGTCTCGATTCCTATCTAGCCTCGATTGGCCGACAATTGGGTTGCGGTAAAGCTACCCCCATCATCATTCGCTTCAAATGATGATGGCCACCTTCTACTTACCGCCGATAGTTTACCCTAACCCGGCAGGCGGATTGCGCTCCGGATGGCTGTTGAAAAAAGGGAACCCCCTTCGATTGAAGGGCAGATTGGGCGCCGCACCGATTGACTGAATAGACCTCGCAAGAGAATGGAGCCTTTGCAACGCCCTCATCAAATACACGCACAATGGATTGGACCATTCTTAGGTATCGTTTGTGAAATACCGGCTCAATCGTTCCGGGTTGGATGGAAAAACCAGGGGCTGCATCCATCGTACCAGTAGTTAAACTGAGTCCCATCGCTTGAAATTGTGGCGAAGGGATGGCTCGCGTAATTTCCCGCCAGATCGAGGTATTTGGCGTGGCCGTCGGTAAAGACGAAATTCGAGCCTTTTATATGCACTCGATAATTATAGCCGAAAGTCCACATCCCAAATCGAGAATTACAAGCTCCATTGGGACTGGGATCTTGATAAACGGCCGGCCAGGGCCGCGATCGCCCGTTATCGGCATCGTAGGGGTTGTTCATGGAAAAGACTTCGCTTGCCGCTTTGCCGTAGCCCTCCCAGATCAGCGGAACCTCAACCGCATTCACGATACCAGCCTGTGGGTACGCTCCCAACAATGAGTTGAAATGGTAAGACCAGTAGTTGATCTTCTGGTAATCGTTGACATGCACAAAATCAACGTTGGTGGCCGAGTCGCAGTGCCAGAGCGGGAAACTCTTGGTATAGGCGGAGGTTGAGGCGATCCAATAGCAAGAGCGGAGCGCCATTGAAAGCGCGTTGCCTGGCCTGGCATCAGGAGGCTGTGTGAACCAGGTCTGCTCATAACCGGGGGCCGGTGTGCGCAGCGGCAAGGTCTCGTCGTAGTCCTGCACGTAGAGGAGAAAAGCGCTGCCGAGCTGCTTGCCGTTGGCCATACAGCTTATTTGACGTGCCCGTTCCCGCGCGGTTGCAAAAACGGGAAAGAGGATCGCGGCCAATATCGCAATAACCGCGATCACAACTAGGAGTTCAATGAGGGTGAATGCCCTGGTGCTTCTGCTTTTCATTTCTGCTCCTTTCCAGGGAAAACATATTGGGGTGAGAATTTTACAGAAGGGAACCTTCTGACACCTTATTTATACCACTCGACCGTGCAATTGTCAACGCGGGTAACGGTTCAGTTTTACGGGATTCATACTCGATTACACAACCCACCCCAACCCCAACCCTCCCCCTCATTGGGGGAGGGGGAATAGATTGTCCGCGCGCGAGTTCCTTCCCCCTTCCAGGGGGAAGGCGAGGATGGGGGTGATGCTTCCGTCACCAAACAAGATTCCCGTTAAACTGAACTCATACCAACGCGGGTCTCCCCCACTCGTCCCATTTTTCGGTCGTCATTGCGCCCTATAATGCTATTATTACAAGTTTTTCTTGTCACCGTTGTCCCCGCTTTATGAGAGGTGCCGCCGGTTTTGTGTGATGATCTTTGTTGTGGGTGGCTTTCGCTCATTGGCGGCTGGCCGATTGTCAAAAACACGCCCAAGCTGGTCGAGACGCCGATTAGGGCCGGTTGCCCCGAGTTCATCTGCAGGAAATGAGGCAAGGCGAGACGCCGCATCTATCGGTCAAGTTACCATCGGTCGGTTTGGAGAAGCAGGGGTATGAAAACGCAGGCGAGA
This sequence comes from Armatimonadota bacterium, assembly GCA_023481295.1. Classification (GTDB taxonomy): domain Bacteria; phylum Armatimonadota; class Chthonomonadetes; order Chthonomonadales; family JAMCWF01; genus JAMCWF01. Next base: position 27,546 of record JAMCWF010000024.1, read on the forward strand.
GAGAAGGGTGATCTCGCCGTCGGTTCGCCTTCCTACCCGGAATGGAAGCGGAAGAAGGTGGTAGAGGTCGGTTACACCGATTGCGGATGCAACGCGGTATTTAAGCCCGGCATCGTGCTTGATCCCTTTATCGGCAGCGCCCATGATAAACGTTACAACATGGATACCGCCAAGATTCTAAAAACTGGGCTGGTTGCGGGACAAAACTTCGAGGAATCACTGGCCACGACGGTTTGGTGGTACCGAGAGAATGAGGGCTGGTGGCCTCCGACCGTCGAATCGGAGGATTATCGGTATTCCGTCAAGCGGTTTTACGGCAAATACCTAGGTGAGGATTTGTAGGAGATGGATATTTGAACGAGATAAAAAGCGTTTATAATTGAATTTCCATGTGTAATAATGTATACTGGTTCAGTGGGCATGTTTTAGAATCAGGAACTAATCGCAGCAAAAATATCGTTCGCTTCTAAAATAGCTGAAACATTTCAGTATCGATTCAAGAGAAGGAGTAGGAACCAAGAATATGACGACACCGTTGGAAACACGATGGAAAATTCAGCCGCATACGAGAGCTAAACACGAAATCCTGCAACGGTATTTGCAAGCCTGGTTTCCAATCTTAAACACCTATCACCAGCGGATCGTCTACATAGACGGTTTCGCCGGCCCCGGCCGATATAGCGGTGGTGAACCGGGGTCACCCATCATTGCGCTTGATGTAGCAATAAACCACCGAGAAACGCTCCAAGGCGAGTTGGTATTTTGGTTTATTGATGAAAGTAAGGATCGGGCCGAGCACCTGAAGCAGGAAATCTGCAGGATGAATATCCCACCGCATTTCAAGATACATACGGAAACCGGCAGATTTCACGAGATAGTTGAGTCTGTCCTACAATCCATCGAAACGAGTAGGGTTAATATCGCGCCCACCTTTGCTTTCGTTGATCCGTTTGGATTCTCAGGGATACCTTACTCGTTGATTAAGCGGCTGCTCAGTTATCCACACTGCGAGGTTCTCATCACGTTTATGGTTGATGCGATCAACCGGTTTCTGGAGCATCCCAATGATAGACTTAGCCAACATTTCAGTATCGATTCAAGAGAAGGAGTAGG
>JAMCWF010000043.1:0-1206 GCA_023481295.1 Armatimonadota bacterium
ATGTATACGCAAGACTATCTCCTAGATTTTAAAACCATTTCACCTCGGCGTCAACTCAAACCTATGCCAATTGGTGTAGGGGGTTTTCAGCAAAATCGCCCCTTTCACCTAAGGATTCCATTTCAATTGCAAAAGAACGGAGGGGCTTACCGGTCACCCCTCCGCCATAATAACAAACAACCGCGTTGCTCCCTCTTCTCGGGATACTCGATCTATACCCCGGCATCATTGGGTAATGAGGCCTAAATTCACCTCCCTGCCCAAATATCAGGGCGCTCACGGTGTTGTTCCGGGAGTCATTGCCTTCCTTTGACTGGGTGGTATTAGATTCATGCTCGGCCTTTGCGGCGTATTTTGTCGCATACGGCTTGCGTTTACGGCTGGCATCTGACTGGGCGGTATGACGATCTTGCTGGGATTTGGCGGCGGCGGCGCAATAGGCTTTTCCGAGTTTATTGATTTAACAATAAACAGCGTGACAACCACCACCACGACCACCAACGCAATGATCACAACCGCCGGATTAACCTGCTTCTTCACCGATTTTTTCCTCCTTATGACTTCCCGGCCATTTTAGGGTGAACAGGCGTTGTTGGTAAAGCCGCCGGACGGCTCACGGGGGTCAATCAATACGTTGTAATAGCCCCAAAATACGGACGATTCACCGGTTACCACGCGCGGGCCGCTGAACTTGGCGTGACCATCGGCGAAAATCACGTTGATCCCGTTAAAGTGACGGGGATCGCCGTAAAACCAACCGCTGTTGCCGCCCTCCGATGAGAGCCAATAACGGTGCCAAACGCCCGCCTGCCCAACGCAGTAACCGATAAAGGTGTTCCATTCCCAGTCGCTGTCAGAGATCATGCCGATGCTCGCCGGCTGTTGCACCTCCGCTAGACTGATAGGCGCTCCAGTAGCCGCCCCCGCCAGCAGCAACTCATTTAAGCCATACCCGCATTGATATTCGCCCAGATTCGAATTGCCGCCGCCCGCCACCGGAGGCAGGTTCGGTGATGGGCAAAACGAGGAATAGCTGAACAGCCATCCCGGCTGGCCCGGATAGTCCGGACACTTGAACAGACCGGCGTTTTTTACATAAGGGTATAGCATGTCCGGGAAATAGTAGAGACATTGGTTGGTGCCCGGCACATTTCCCGGGTAGGGGTTCCAAAAGTAGGTTTCGTCGTAGTCTTGCGTATACATCAT
>JAMCWF010000043.1:1216-6414 GCA_023481295.1 Armatimonadota bacterium
CCTAGATTTTAAAACCATTTCACCTCGGCGTCAACTCAAACCTATGCCAATTGGTTTTAAAATCTAGGAGATAGTCTTGCGTATACATCATCGTCGCCAATCCAATTTGCTTAAGATTGGAGATGCAGCTGATGGCGCGGGCCCGTTCGCGCGCTTGCGCAAAAACCGGGAACAGAATAGCTGCCAATATCGCTATTATTGCGATCACAACGAGCAGCTCGATCAAGGTGAATGCTTGGTTTCGTTTCATGAGAGCGTTCTCCTCTTTCTGAGTATTGAGTAAGGTGCTTCGGAATGAAAGACTGATCGTATCATTTGTTAACCATTGAGTGGTTGGCAGGATCCCCGAATTACAAACTCGCAGGGCAGTACCTCTTTGATGTCGTTTACGGCCATGCTCTCCTTCAGTGCGGAAATGAGCAGATTGGTCGCCAATCGCCCCATTGCGTAGAGCGGCTGTCGAAAGGTAGTCAGCGAGGGGTGCAACAGTACGGCGGCCCCGGGGTCGTCAAACCCAATTAATGAGAGGTCGCTCGGAATGTCGAGACCCAGTTCGCCCGCCACCTTCATCACTTTCAACGCCAGGTGGTAGCCGCCCGCGAAAACGGCGGTTGGGCGGGATGATCCCAGCAACATATCGCACAAGAGATGGTGCTCCGATTGATCCAGCCCCATCTCGGTGCTGGTGGAGCTGATGCATACCTTTTGTGCCGATAACCCATACCGGCCGACTGCAGCCCCGAACGCTTCAATTCGGTCAACCGTATTGGATTGAACCGGCGGCGCATGCACCAGCGCCAGTCGCCGGTGGCCCAGCGAGATGAAATACTCCGCCGCCTGTTTGGCCGCGCTGTGGTTATCGCTGTCCACACATGGCACATGGATCGGCACCGATCCTCCCAACAGCACAAAGGGCACCTGCTCTTCACGAAGGGCTTCCAGCGCCGATAAACTGCCCTCATGGGGGGCGACGATCACCAGCGCATTTAAGCCCCTTTCGCGGGCCAGCTTGAGGTAGTCGGCGCCGAAAAATATATTGAAGCTGACATCCACGCAGCTCTCCAACGCCTCGTCTTGAATTGCCTGAACCAGGGGAGCATTGTAGTAGTTGCTCTCGATGGGCATTTCAACCGCAAAAATAATACCGGCCACCACATGGGGGGTTACCGATTTCGGCTCCGAGACGAAGGTCCCGCGGCCAACCTCCCGCATCAGCCGGCCCTCCGCCACCAGTGAAGCCAGCGCTTTGTTGACCGTCATCTTGCTGACGCCCATCGCCTCCGCGATCTCGATCTCGGCCGGCAGCTTGTCACCGATCCGCCACCGCCCCTCATCAATCATCTTCTCCAGCAATTGCCGGGCCTGGTAGTGGCGGGGCAGCGGGCTCGACTTATCAATCCTTGGGATCAGCATAGATTTCAATCCATCCAGTTATCTATGAGTATATACCTATTTTAACCGGGCTTTAACCGAATGTCAATAGCAAAATCGAGACCATTTTAAAAATAGTGAAGAAGCAGGTTAATCCGGCGGTACTGTTTTAGCCTCAGTCAGACAAGCTCCGAGAATTCTCCCAGCGCAGCGCGCTCGAATTGACAAAACGGGCCGACGCCGTCATAATCCTTTACCGATGAATTGATCTTGTGAAAAAACGTCGCGATTTCCATTTACAATAGACTAACAATGTATTCAACCCAACCGAACCTTATCGTGATTTTTGCCGATCAGATGCGCGGCATGGATATGGGCTGCGCCGGAAATCACCAGGTCATCTCCCCCAATCTGGATCGGCTGGCGGCCGAGGGAGTCCGCTTCACCCATGCGGTGGCCAACACGCCGGTCTGTACTCCCAGCCGCGGATGCCTTCTCACCGGCCTCTATCCGCTGTCCCATCGGGCTATCGCGAATGACCTGCCCGTCAACCCCGATGCGCCCAGCATCGCAAAGGTTTTGAGGGCGGCCGGATACAAGACCGGCTACGTCGGTAAATGGCATCTCGACGGCGGGCCCCGCGATCGCTTCACTCCGCCCGGCCCGCGCCGGCTCGGATTTGATGATTACTGGGCCGCTTTCAATTGCAATCACCAATATTTCGACGCCTCTTACTTCCGGGATGCGCCGATCCCAATTCCAATCACCGGTTACGAACCGGTCATCCAAACCGACCTGGCGATCGAGTTCCTCCAGCAAAAGGACGAACGCCCGTTCTGCCTTTTCCTCTCCTGGGGCCCGCCTCACGACCCCTACGATCTGGTTCCATCTGAGTACAAAAGCCTGTACGATCCGGCCAAAATTGAACTGCGACCCAATGCGGACCCCACCACACCCGGCCCGACCGATCTCAGCCGCGGCCAAGATCCAAAGGTTGCGCTGGCGAACTACTACGCCGCCATCACCGCACTGGACGACCAGTTAGGCCGCCTTCTCGCCATCCTCGATGAGAGCGACCTTGCCGAAAGCACGGTGGTGGTCTTTACCTCGGATCACGGCGACATGCTCTGGTCGCATGGGATGATGAAAAAGCAGCAGCCCTGGGAGGAGGCGATTTCGGTACCCTTACTGATCCGCTGGCCGGCTCGTATTCCAGCCGGCATCGTCAACGCTTCGTTGATCGGCACTGTGGATGTTACCCCATCGCTCATCGGGATGCTGGGCATAGCGGTCTCGAGCGAAATGCAGGGCGCCGACCTCTCCACCGTCATGCTTGGCGACTTGGATGCCGGTCCCGATTCCGCATTTTTAATGGATATGGTGGCGGTGGATGAGGGCTATGTGCAGGGATTAAAGGAGTGGCGGGGCGTGCGCACCGCTCAGTATACTTATGCGCGCTGGCGCGACGGCAAGGTCTGGCTGCTGTACGACAACGTGGCGGACCCATTCCAGATGACCAATTTGGCCGGTGACCCCGCGTACAACGATCTGGAGCGGGAGCTGGAGTCGGTTTTAATGCGCTGGCTGCAGATAACCGGCGACCCCTTTTTATCCGGCGAGGGGATGATCCGGTCGCTGGGTTTGACCGACTTGTGGAACGCACGGGAGTTGAGCTTACACGCCCGCCACCCACGGCTGATTACCTGATTTGAGATATCCGTTGAGAAGACGGGTTGGCTGAATAAGGGTTGAGGCGCGTTGCTGTGTGCCTCTGCCATCCCCATTTCATTAATCGCTAAGAGCAAGGAAATTCATTCCACCCCATACACCTGCCGCGGCGCTAGGTACTCCGGGAACCGATCCAACAGCGCCTGCCGCGCACGAAAGCATAGGTGGCAGGCGTCTACGTAGCCGCTTTCGTGCGGAACGTTGTATTCCCTCACCAGCCGCGCCGGACCGCCGCTCGCTAACTGACCTGCAATCGGATGCGAGGCGGCGTTGTAATGTTTGACCAGCATTGACAGCGGCTTCTCCCACGCGTTCCCCAAGCTCAATCCCTGGCACAGGTGCACGTTGCCGTACGGATCGAGATGCAGGCGGCTTGGCTCGCGCAGGTCTTCGTATGGGCATTCGGTGAACGATTCCCAATCGCGCTTTGGTAACCCCGGCGCCAGTTTCTCCACCGCTCTGCCGCGAAACATCACGCCGCCGATCGATGCATCCTGCTCGGGCGCGACGACGGGCGGATCGGTGCGGATGATGCCAAACGGCAGCTCCATTTTAAGTGCGGCGGCCTGCGCATACTGAGCTGGCGTAGGCTTTTCGCTAGAATGGAATGCATCGTCGCTGATGCTGAGATTGGTGAGGCCCATCTCTTTCAGCGGAGCAAGCCAAAGTGCAGCATCCTCCTCCGACGTCGCAAAGTAGGCGTTCGTCACGATGCCGACCTCGAATCCCGCTGACCGAGCCAGCCGAATGCCATCGAGCAGCAGTGGATAGTACAGCGTCGGCTCTCCGCCTTCAAAGTAAACCTTCGTGATCGTTCCGATTTTGCGCGCCTCATCGAGCGCACCGCGAATCCGGCCCGCGGTGATCGTGCCCTTCGCCCGCGGACTGCTGTAGACAAAGCAGTGATCGCATTCATAGGTGCATTTGTAGGACAGCAGAATATGGATGCCGGTCAACATAATTCACCTCGCAAGCTCAATTATAATGCACCGAATTTCAGCCATCTATTCACTGATGACATCCAAACTATCCACCACCAATCGCCCATTGCGCGGGAGCATGACGAGAGCGTGGAAGCCGTCAGCCAAACCGCCGCGCGAGAACACCGGTTGCGACGCTTGTAGTACAGCGCTCTGCAAGTCAATGGTTGCCACCGCCTCGCCATCCAACCAGAGCGCCACGCTTCCATAATCGGGACCTTTAGGGCTCCATAGTGTGAAACCGGAGCCCGAGAAGTTCCATTTCAGCCGCCCGCCGCCGTCCCGACGCTCCGCGCCACACCCGAAACGAAAGGCAGGGTGCTGCCGCTCTATCCAATCAGCCGGATTCTCGCCCGCTCCGAGCCAGCCTTCCGTATAGAGGTAGGAGTTCGTGCCGGGCCGTGGGCTGCCGGCAACCACAAACCGTTCAACGGCGAGGTGACTGCCGGATTCAGCCAGCAGGCCGATCGAGCCGACGTCGGTGCTCATCGTTCCGCTCCAAACTTCCTTGCCGTCCAGTGCGAGCACCGTCTCACCGTTCGCTCGACGAATTATTTTCACCCTCCATCTCTCAGTCGGCGGTGAATCCCCGTCGGCAACGGCTCGCGTATCACCGTTCGCGTTAACCGTAACGATCTTCCAGCCGCTCCGCCCCAGCTCGAGGCCGTGATGACGAGTCAATGAGAGCGGGTGCAAAACGGCATCGGAAGTCGGCTGGTTCGGGCCTAGCGGCGCACGATAACTCCAGACAATCCGGCCCGTTCCGTGCAGGCGGAGGTCGGCGGCCAGCGTGAAGTCAGCGTAGCTCCGCCGCAGGCAAGTCAGGCTCGGCGCCTTATCCCCGCTGAGATGAAAGCCCCTCCGGCGCAGAGGCACTAACCACAGCCGCGAGGCTAAGCTGATCGTGCCGTCGCCTTTGATATTCCGCGAGGGAAACATCGCCCACAGGATTCCTTTCTCATCCACCCAACCCGAAAACGTCTGGCCCCAAATCCCATACGCTTCGGCCGGCACGTCTTCGCTGTGCCAGACCGAGCCGTACCGGGCAATCTCCCACACCTCCGGCCGGGTAGCCTTTTCGATCGGCGCGCGGAAAATTACCTGGAAGTTACGATTGCG
>JAMCWF010000055.1 GCA_023481295.1 Armatimonadota bacterium
GGCGAAGGTATGGATCGAATCAGCCTTAGTAGCTGTTCGGCGTCGGCTACGTCTGTAAGGCGCATCTTGCCGTCGGCCGCGGGCATCTTAAAAGCGTGACAATTTGTCACGCTTTCATTCCCCTCGGTTTTCAGACGCTGTTTGAGTTTGCGCCAGTATGCGAGCGCATCAACACTATCCGTGAGAATGCCAACCACATCTACGATGCTGAAGTACCACTTCTCTTCGTGCCAGACCCGGCGTACCCGCTTTTTCCTAAACAGTGCGATGCTGCTCATTTAAAACGACTCCTTCTTCCGTCTCTTTTCACTGCCAAAACTGATAGGTCGGCACAATCATTATAATACCGTAAATATTCAGCAGGCTGCCCACCACGAATTGACCCAGCATGAGGCCGAAGAAAAAGGGCAGCGATCGCTGGAAACCGAGCCGGCCGCTGTACCGCAAAATCAAAATTTTCAACACCCAGGCAATGAAAAGGGGAAACCAGACCAAGTTGATCTCCCAGCTTGAGGTGACGGCATAGGCGAGTGGGTGAAAAGGCCACCACGGAAACCGGATCCGCATAAACTGGAGAAAGAGGGCGAAGCCGAGCCCCACGCAAATCGCCATAGCGGCGGTGAAATTGGGGGGTTGTGGGGACTGCAGCCAGCCGCTGAGTTGGTTATAGGCTTCCGGCCCAAAGGTTATGGTGGATTTGGCGGTCGCCCCGAATGAGTACATCAGGTGAAGCACCGCCCAGAACCCGCTGGAAGCGCCCAAAAAGGCGATCAATAACAGGCCGAAAAACCACTTGCGATATTCGGAGTGGGTCTGCTCGGCCAGCTTAAACGCCTCGAGCTGATGAGGCATCGGATGGCAGCGATAGGCGCGATTAAACCAGAAAAAGAGCGAAAATGCAGTTAGGGTGGGCGCATTGAAGCTGCCGGTGCCCATCGTCTCCGAGAGAATCCAGTCCGGCCCGGTGAAATGAAGGTCGTTGATCGGGGTGCCGCCCTCCGCCCTCATGCGGGTGATCGCGACGGCCAAGGCAAAATAGATCACAAAGAATGCGACTGCCACCCACCAGACCATCCCAAGCCAGTGTGAGAAGGTAACCAAAACGGCGCCCCCACCCAGCGCACCCAGGATCGCCCAGCGATAGCGCAGCGGCTCGGCGCGATCATCCATCCCGCCCGGCAATCCCAGCGCGGTACGAATGACCTGTTTGAGGTAGCCGCGGCTCAGCCAGATCGAGTAGATGCAAAATGAGATGTAGGCACCGAAGGCCTGATCGTTCGCATAGGGGAAGCGCGGATCTCTGTCCCAAGCCATCGCAACCGTGATGATGCTCTCCCCCTTCCAGAAAAGATAGAAAAACCAGCAAGAAAAGAGAAAGTCCAGCGGCAGCAGCACCCCCAACCCTATCATAAACGGATAGAAGGAGATCGGCGTCCACCCGATCGCATTCCACGGCTTTTGAGTGATGAACTGGCTGATGTCAATGTAGCTCTGTCCTCGGCCGGGCGTCAGGATGGTCGGAACGCTCGGGTAGTAGACATTGAGGCTGTTGACGATATCAATCGTGCTGGCAATTCCAAAGCCGATCCAGAACAGCCGATTGTAAAAGAGCCCGCCGTGCCGGTCAAAATTGTGCTCATTAGTAACTTGGAGCGGCACCTGAACGATTGGATAGCTCAAACGCTCATTTTCGGTCCATTGCTTGCGGAGGATGGAGTTGATGCAGAGCATGGTGAAGAAGAGGACGGTGATGAAACACACCCAAACAAAGGCCGGAAATAGCCAGGCCAAAAGGTGCTCGCGGGTATAGAGGGTGCTGTTGCCGGCGAAATAACCCGCTATGGCCGGCTTGTTTGAGACCATAATGGATTTTGGCAGGTATTTTCCAAACAGGCCCATCCAGTTGTTGCTGCTGTCGGCGAAGCGGTAGGGCCAGGCCAGCATCGGCACCAGGATCTCGATGCTGTCATGCCCGGTTAAAACGGATGCGATCGCCAGGGCGGAGTAGAGAAAGAGCAGCTCCGGACGGGTGAGGGCGGCTCGGGGCCAGCGTTTCGCAATCGAATGATTGATGAGCGTCAGAACCAGAATGATGAAGATAACATTAAAGAGGAGCGAAACCGTGGTGGGGTGGGCGGAGTATCGCACGATCTCCATCTGCACCACCCAGTAGGCGTTCAGAGGCAAAAGAATAACTGCAATCAGCAGGGAGCGCCAGGTAACCGCACTGTTGAACTTCGGGGGAGCGTCTTCGGCTGAAGCGGTACCCGGCACCGCTCGCTCGCGCAGTTCCTCCGGTCGTGTCGCCATGCGTTAGAAACGATCCCCCTCTCCTGTCGCGATCGGCGCCGATCAGTACCGGTTAACGGCGTTGCCAGGGATGAACGTCTACGTGCTAAATCAGGGTTTGACTGCTTTGGTTAATGGCTTTTTTGACTGGGGTGCTGACTTTACCACCCAGTGATTCGGGTCGGCTAACCAGGTCAAGAGATCACCCGGCGTATAGATTCGCCTCTCTTGACTGATGTCCGGCGGCACAAACCAGAACGACGGCGTGGAGGTGACATCGAACTGCTGCCCCGCCGCGATATCCTCCTCAACCCTTTTTTTCACCGCCTCACTTTTAATATCGCGATTGAATTGGGCGACGTCTAGGCCGAGCTCCTGGGCGTATTTGTCAAAATCTTTATGGGAAAAGTTGGGCTGATTTTCGTATAACAGGTCGTGCATCGGCCAGAATTTGCCCTGTAGTCCGGCAGCTTCGGCCGCGTAAGCGGCCGGTTTGGCTCGATTGTGCATCGGCAGCGGGAAATTACGGAATACCAGCTTCAACTGGGTGGGATGTTGCTCCATAATCGCCTTGACCTCTTGGGTCGAGGTTCGGCAGATCGGGCACTGGTAATCCCCGAACTCCACCAGTGTAAAGGGGGCGTTTTTTGGCCCTAAGACGTGGCTGCCGGGCGGCGCCAGCATCGAGAGGGGGTAGGTGTTGGGTTGGGGCGGCGGAAGCTTGGGCATATCGAGCTGCTGCTGGCGCAGCGTCGGCACCACCACCGCACCCACCAATGCGGCCGCTCCAACCAATATAAATATAAATAGCTTCGTTTCACCGGTCATTTTCATTTCCAGGCTCCTCGCAACACAAAAACTCGCTCCATCGATGCGACCACCAGCATCAACAGCAAAATCGCATAGGATGATACGCACCATTTACATATCTTATGCAGCACATCCACTTCAATCCAGGTCAACCAAGATGATACCCCGACCCCGACCAGCACCAGCGCCCAAACGAGAAGCCCGACCATGCCGGTTCGGTTAGCGACCGTGCGGTAAAAAGCGAGAATGGCGATTAAAAGATAGAGACCAAAACCTAGCGCCGAGGTCGGCAGGCCGTTCGGACCGCCCACCGTCGCCCATGGACTGCTGTTTACCGCTTCACAATCGTTGGTGGCGCCGCAAGGGATATTGACGCCGGTCACATGGGCGTACCAAAGGAAGCCGGCCACCCCCAAACCTAAGATGGAAAGAAAAAAGATGATCCGATTCGCCATACGTGCGTTCAACGTTATAGGCTCCAGATGATTTAACCATCCAACTCTAATAGGGATGATCCCGCCGAATCATGGATGAGTCAGCTCCTCTTGCTCGCCCTCCATCTCGCCGATATGCAGCTCGATCTCGGCGCGCTCTTCGATCTTGGCAATTCGGCCGTCTCGAATCCAGACGATCCGGTCGGAAACGTCCACCATCTTGAGATCATGGGTGGCCGAGATAACCGTGACCCCCTGCTCACGGTTGAGCTTTTTGAGAAGGTGAATGATTTCGGTCCCGGTTTTGAGGTCGAGGTTACCGGTCGGCTCATCGGCCAGAACGATGGAGGGATTGTTGGCCAATGCCCTAGCGATGGCCACCCTTTGCTGCTGGCCGCCGGAAAGCTCCGACGGCTTGTGAAAGAACCGCTCGCCCAGTCCCACGATCTTCAGCAGCTCCATTCCACGTTCGATGCCGTCATCGGTTGACATGCCGGCAAAGACGGTGGGCAGGGTGACGTTTTCAAGTGCGGTCATAACCGGTATCAAGTTAAATGTTTGGAAGATATAACCGATCGTGTGGCAGCGCAAGTAGGCCAGCTCCTGAGCATCGAGCTGAGCCATATCCACATCGTTGATGAACACCGATCCGTTGGATGGCTTATCAAGGCCCCCGATCGCATTAAAGAGGGTGGACTTTCCGGAGCCAGACGGCCCCATGATGGAGATATATTCCCCACGAAATATATCCAGGTCTACGCCGTTCAATGCGCGCAGAACCTGATCGCCCATTGTATACTCCTTAACCAAACCTTTCGTGCGCACCACATATTCATTGGATGCCATCGGGTATGCTTCCTTTCACTTCCAGAATTTCGAGCAAAGCTGCTTTATGCTCCCAAGCTTCAGCTTGGCTAGATTTCAACCCTTAAAGCGGCGGCCGGCGGCATCTGCGCCGCTCGGATTGCCGGGAAAATGGTGGCTAAAAAAGTTAAAAATGTGCCTAAAAGAGTTGAAAATCCGATCAACTTCAGTGATCCCAGCCAGAATATCGTCGTCATATGCGACATTTCACCGCCCAGAAGATGGATGATAGTCACAAAAAACCAGCCGATTAAGCTGCCCGCCACCGATGCGATCAAGCCAAGCAGACAGCTTTCGATAAAAAAGAGCTTCACGATAAAGCTATCAAGGGCGCCCAGGCATTTCATGGTGCCGATCTCTTTGTATCGCTCGGTGACGGCCATCAACATCGCGTTGGTGATTCCCACTGTGCAGACCACCAGCGCCATAATCGAGAGCCAGAGCTGGCGGTTTTGCGCGGCGATCACCGTGGATACGGAGCCGGTGGCTGGAAACAACATGCCGGTACGAACCGCCACAAAAAAGGCGATGCCCAGAAAAATGCCGGATGCGGTGATCAATGAGCGCCAAAACCGGATCCGAATGCTCTCCAAGCTGATCTGAAATGCTTTACTGAAGGGCAAGCTGATCTGGCGATGGATTTTTCGATCTTTATGGTTGATATTCGTGCTCATTGACTCGCCTCACTTCGTTTGAAGAAGCCGATAAATCGGCGCTCTCCCAAAGTCTGCAAAAAGGTGGTAACTGAAATTTCGACCTCGCGGCGGTTGAGCTTATATTCGTTCGCCGTCTCCCTCACAATGGCCTCCACCGTATGATTTCCATCGCAAAGCTGCCACACGAACGAGCCCACCTCATCGATCTCCACCACGTGGCTGTCGGGCAGCGAGTACCACCGGGATATGAGGCGGCCGATCCAGTCCTTACGGCGCGGAACCTTCAAGCGCGTCTCACCCGTCTCGGTGCGCTCCCACTCCAGCAACTGATTGCGAATCGGCCGGATATAGAGCACCGAGTTCCGATCAATCGGCGGATGCATTTTTAGAAATGGCAAGTAGCGGCCCAGCCACCACTTAAATCGGTCGGTGTAAGATCCTTGCATCGCTAAGCAATCCAAATAGCGGGGCGGCGGCCCGCGATTACTCCATCAAAATTTAGTGACAGCGGCATCGTTCGACCACCTGCTCTACGATATTTTCCCCGTAGGGATGGTGCATACGGATGCCGAATATTTTGTTGTTTGCCGGGCAGTGCCAAACCGCCGCACTGCCACCGGTCGAAATGGTATGGCTGAAAAAGCCGTCTCGGATGGCCCTCAAGCGAGCCAGCGGGTCGTTGATATTCCAATGAAAGTGGACGACCGTATGCCCGGCGTGCTCGGTCTCTTCTTTTTCAATCCCTCTGCACGGCAAATCCACCATGTGAGCGTACCAGTCTTCCAAGGATGAATTGCGCAACAGCACGTTGGCCAACCCCCAGCGCTCGATCATAATGGATTTCCCACCGCGTCGAAATTCAAGTCTCAGCGCGCCCGCCATCAAGCGATATTGCTCCAATTGAAATTGTTCCGGCACCTCCGCGCACAGATCGTACAGCGCCCAGGTCTGCCATCCCTCTTCACCGTGATCCCGGATGGTGGAAAAAAGCTCGGAGGCAACCGCACCGATGTCATCCTTGGAACGGCCCACCACCTGCGCCATGACGATCCGCTGGCAGTGCCGGCAGTACCAGATCTTGCCCTGCCCGACTCCGCCGCCGACCCATTGAAAGTTGCGGGCGATCCGCTCTCCGCTTAGCTCGACGGTCTCCGATTTTGCCTTGCTCTCGAACTCTTCCTTCTGCTTGTGGGAGCGCTTCTCCGCCTCCTTCAAATAGCGATCCAGAATCACTCCCAGATCGGGCGGTTCGATTTCGACCGGCCGATTTCGATTTTGTAATTGCGAAATCCCATATTTCACCCAATCGTTCAACGATTTCGGCTGGGGACGATTACCGGCCATCTCCCACCGGATCTGCACGAACATCGTGCCCGGCGAGTCGATCTTAATGTAACCCGCCCGGCGCTCGGTTGAGATGCCGGTCAAGCTCCAATCGGGCGGCAGAGTCAAGGCGATTCCTTGCCACCCAATCCGCGTCCTCTGTGATGTATTGACGCTCTTAGTGCTCATTTTTTCTCCGAAGATCGCTTCGTGCCGGCCAAGCTCATCATAAGGTCGGCTTGATTCAGCGCATGCAACGATCCGTTCAACTGAACCTGCAGATCCACCGCCCGGTAACGGCCGCCTTTTAATCGAAAGATGTGCCGGGGCGGTATCGGCCGGCTTGCCAGTCGGTCGGTCGCATTGCGCTTCAAATTGGATGAATCGTAAACGCCGGCCGTCTTCCGCGGGCTGATAATCAACGGATAAAACCGTTTCGATAGCGCCCGGTTATAGGCATAGCCATATTGATCTGAATGACCGGTCTGCACCACCACCGGACAATGAAGCACCCCCTTACGCGGGAGATAGAGTGATCCCTCATCCATCCATCGTCCAGCAATCGGCAAACGATCATCAAAATCGGAAACGTACATTCTTATCCCGCGTCCAATGTAGCCCAAATTCGCCCCGCAGAGATTGGTTTGGCCGATCTCCCGCGCTCTGCGTAAAACCGGATCAACAAATACGTAAATGAACCAGACAATAACGACACAAACGATTAAAACGCTCCAACGGCTATGGATGATTGCATAAAGCCGATTACGCCATTTCACTTCTCACGATCCGTTATTCGTTAATGGTTGTTCTCCCGATAGGGAGGAACGATCGACGCCACATGCCCATCCGCAAATACGATGTTGTCGCGTCCCATGTGACGTCCGGGCATCGGCAGCGACTTAAGGGCGTCATGAGCGTTCGGTTTTAAATTCGTCGAATCGTAAAAGAGCGGTATCTTGGCTGGATTGACCAGATTATCCCTTGATTTCGCGCTTAATGCATCGTTCATCGCGTAACCGTATCGGTCGCCATGCCCGTTCGATACCGCCGGGCAATGCAGCCAGGCGTTTTGGACGCGACCTTTAATTCGATCCATCCATGCAGGTGCGGGCGGATAGACATCGTCCCAATCATCCGAGTACATTCGAGCCGCAATTGCGAGATGCTTCAAATTGCTTGGGCAGGTGATGTTTTTATTCGGGTTATATTTGGGTTGAAAGATCAAACCCAGGTCGTATGCCAGCATCAGCCCATATACGATCACGCCCAGTATCAGCAGCGCCAATATCACCCCGACCACTTTTAGCCGGGACACTCCTCTTTGTCCTTTACCTCTCAACCGCAGTTTCTCCGTCGTTACTGCATCTATTTGTTTGGCTCGTGCTGATCCTACCGCTCAATTCGTGCTCTCATATCGCCGGTAATTGACAAATTCCGAATCCAACTCTATTAATACGGAAGATAGTTCACCGATTTTGCAATTAATCCCAATGCAATCGCCACCATTCCAATCAGGCCCGTTCCGCAGGCGAATCCAGCCATCAACACCGGCGCGTATTGCTGCCATTTTTCAAGGCCGAACCGCTTTGAAAAGTACCGTCGCCCCATCCACGCTCCAATGAACTGCGGGATGACGTAGGGCGGCCAAGCTCCCATGCCCCCAATCAATCCGTAATAAAACAGCATCGGGAACTTAAATAGACTGAAGGCTCCGTAGAGAGCCAGCCCGAATACGATACCGCCCAGTATCCGGTGGTAGTTGATTGCCTCCAGCACCCAGGTAGGCCCGCCCTTACGGTTGATTTGCTGAAACATGGCGGTGAAGGTGGCGTTGAGCGGCCAGAACTGCTGCGCGTAGGGCTGCTGGGGCGAGGGGATCGGACTGGTGTGCCAGAAGAACGCCCAGTAGAGAAAGCTGGAGCCCAGTAGCACCGGCAGCATTAAAAACTCCGCCTTGACCAGACTGATAAATTTCGTTTCCAGTAGCTCCAGTATCCGAAAGTTCTGGGCTTGAGAGCCATAGTCGGCCAGCGGGATCGGCGCGTACCAGATGTCAACATAAGGGTATTTGCTTTCGATGACCGTCATTTGGGTAAGATAGGGAAACGATACCGGGTTGCCGGTCAAGCCGACCATACGAGCCGAGATGAACGAGTTGATCGGGGTGAAGATCAAGCCGTAAAAAATCAATATCCAGACCGGGAAATAGTGCATTTCACCGGGCTTCGAATCGCTCATCAACAGATATTCGGTCAGCCATATATAGAAACAGGTCACCGCAAACCAGACCACCACCGGAATCCAGAGCGGGAGGTCGCCGCGGCCGCGCGGCACGCCGTAGCTGCGAGCGGCGATCTCTTTTTGCTTTCGGTAGCCCGCGAATGCCTTTACCACGAATGCAATCCCGATGATGCCAACCGCCAGTGACAACCCAATATTTACCGAAAGCCAGAATCGGATGTCGGTGGCCATTGCTGTATTAATAGCGTTCATTCCGCGCTGCCAGCCGTTGATGTTTCCATTCCCAAAAACGCCCAGATGGTACAGGATGATCGGCATCGGGAAAAGCCGGGCGAAGATGGAGCCGACAAAGGTTCCCAGGATGATATGGTAGGGCAGCACGAATCCCACCATCACGTTGCCGAGATCACCGGAGATTCCGCTGATTGCACCCGGCAAGATGGTTTCAGTGCTGGAGGTCAGGTCAAAGAAGGGAATTGGGATAAGCTGCAGCGCTTTGCCGAATACGACGCCGGTAAACACCGGTATCGCAACGTAGAAAAATCCAAAAACCAGCCCGATCATCGAGCCGATTGAAAACACCCGCCATCGCCAGGAGCCCTCTTTGGTGGAGGCTTCAGCCAGCGCGGTGGCGCCCGAGGCGGCGATCGGCGCCATTGGGAACGGCAACCTCTCGATATCGGAAGTGAGCCGGAACATGAAGTAGCCGACGCTCATCCAGTTGAAACGCCCCAATATTTGACCGGCGACCAGGAGCAGTATCGGAATGACCCAGGCGGCGTCGAAAAACGTGCGGTGCAGCAAGGCGGGAGATCCGGCCGGCGGAACCGACCAGGCCGGGATGCTGTTGCGGATGGCAGCCGCCTGTGGCGATTGAATGAAGTATTGATTCCAGATAAGCGCGCCGAACGGCCCTCCGGAGATACCCTGATTGGCCAAGACGATGTTAGAGAGCAGCCCGGCCACGTAGTACAGGATGAAAACTTCCTGCCGCTTGAGCGGCAGAAAGCTCCGCCGCATCACCTCGGAGAACAGGACTATGGTGACCCACTGCGCGGCCGGCCCCAGTGATTGACCGGCCACCAGCCCCAAGACGATCGCACCGGGCAGCATAATGAAGCCGACAAACAGCCCTCCCACCACCGACTTCATGGTGAAGCCGTCTTCATATTGAGGCTCTTTTATTTGAGCTTCAGCGCCTTCCTCAATTGCAGACTGGTCGACAAGCTCACGGGCCATTGCCACATCGTCTATTGCCACCCGATAAGCACCTCCTTAACACGGCTGATTACTGAAACGAAACACGGTGGATCGAAATCAATTACCCCAAAAATCAATCGCCGACACGCCGCTTCAACCACTCTCAAAAGGCGGTTCCTCGAAATCTCAAAGGAGCGTTTGCCATTTTGAGCGTTGAAAACGACGGCGCAAAATATCAAGGCCATCGTTGAATTCGCCCGATAATAGTTGTTTCCGATGATAAAACGGTGCGGAATTGGATCGGTTCTCTTCAATCGGTTGCGGTTGCGGTTGCGGGCGCCATCCCGGCCCCTGTCGCGGCGCTGGCAACGAAGTAGCGCTCCCGATCGGCCTGCTTGAGCGTCCTCCAGATAAGGAACTGCTTCCGCAACGTATTCAAGAATCGGCGGTTCACCCGTTTCCAGTTGGAGATATCGCCGCTTTCGCGATCAATATAGAGTCGAATATCGTAAACGTCGGTCATTTCAGTGGGTCGAGTCTCGATACAAATTTTTTGACTGACGCCCAAGTCGAACGGGGCAACCCAGACCATGCTTTGGATTCGATGGCCGGTCAATACATCATCGGGTGAGATGGTCGCTGAGCTGCCAGCCCTCTCTCCATCCAGACTGGCCAGCAGCGCCGACCCCCGCACCTCGAAGCTCTCCGCCTCTACATTTTGCGTCACGAAGTCTCCAATGGAGTACTCCTCATAGGCGGCGAACCACTCCTTTAAGAAGCCGTTTAAGCCGTGCGCCTGCTCGCCGGTCACCGCGAAGGGCAGTGGAATAGTCCAGTGATCGCCCTCCGGCTCCGGCACCCTCCAGGTCCGGTCAATGGCTGGCGTTGCAACCTCTGCCGCTTTTCGGGCTGGAAAGATAGTGGAAAGCAGAACCACGCCTACCACGATTAAGGTGGTCAGCACCGCTGAACTGGAGGAGTAGTTTAGGTAAAGGTCGGGCAGCCAGCCAGTCCAAACCAGTAATTTGGTGACGAATTGGCCCAGCAGATATCCGGTAACCGATCCTAAAATGGCGTAGACCAGCGCTTCCGCCATAAAAAGCATCCCAATATGGTGAGGAGCCAGCCCGATCGAGCTGAACACGTGAATCTCACGGATTCGTTCGTAGACCGAGCTGAGCATGGTATTCAAAACAATGAGCGAGGCGATCGCGATGAGAAGGATGATGGAGCCGAACCCGGAACCGGTCGTTGCAGCCAAGGTGGAGTACCGTTCGATATATCCCCGGTCTCGCGGGTTTACGGCATTGGGGTGGGTGATCATGCCGGCATAAAGGTTTAAATCGAGCCGGTGCATGAGAGGATTCAGTTCGGAGGCAACCATCTTGGGATTGCCGAAGTTAATTGCGATGGATCGAAGCTGAGCACCCAGGTTCACCGCCGTGCGATAAGGGATAAAGAAGGTGGCATCTGGCTCCAAATGGGTGTACTCACGGAACCCGTTTTGATTGCCGCCCCCGCCCTGTTGCTGGCTGATCTGCTGCATCAAAAGGAAGTCCACCGGCGTCAGCGGCTCATTATCCAGGTCTCGTATCTGCTTAAATCTTTGAGAATTTAAAATTCCAATGACGGTATAGTCCACGCCGGCATAGCTGACATGTGCCTTTCCCACGTCCCGATTGCTGATACCCAGCGCGGCGGCAATCACGTCCGGTAAGATGACGGTGTAGACATCGCCCTGTTTAAACCAACGCCCGGCCGCCAGTGCGGTTTGAGGATGGGTGACGTTCGCCTCCTGCGGGGTCAACCCCACCAGCGCCTTGGCGTCGTAATGCAAGCCGCCTCGCTTTAATGTGAGGAACGACTGCTGGCCGAGCTGAGTGCCGAAAAACCAGGCGCGCCCCGCAACCGGGTAGCGATTCCCGTATTCATCCTTCAATATCCGGAGGGCCGGATCCTGTAGCGGATCCCACATCGGGGTACGAATCATGATCCCGCTGTACCGCGGTACGCCGGGGGCCGAAACTTTATTGAATCGAAGCTCCTGTACGATGGAGGTGAAGGAGAGGACCGCAAAAGTCAGCACGATCAGCGTGATCGTGGTCAAGAAGGTGCGAGCCTTGCGCCGCCGCATGTTGGAAACGCCCAGATTGAAGGCGGCAACCGCCACCGAGACCCTCCCGATGTCGGCTTTGTGAACGCCACCGACCTCCCGGTTCATCTTTTTCAATTCTTCCTCAAACTTGCCCGAGATCAGCGCGATCACGATAACCGACAGAGCCAGCATCACGAAGGCGAGGAAGACAATAACCGGGTCCATCGTGATTTTGAACGCCGGATGCACGAAATAGAAGCCGAGAAAGATCAGACAAAAGATACCGGCGGCGGCCGATAACTGGCGCTTGAGGTCGTGAAAACCGAAGAGGAGCCGTTCGCCGAAATAGGCGAAGGGCAACAGCAGCATTAGGTAAAAGAGAACGCCCTTCACTACATCGGTCGCTGTCTGCTGCACATCGGGGTAGGCTCGCGATTCGTAACCCCAGGCCGCCCTGGAATAGGCATCGAACCGCTCGTAATCCTTTTGGGCCAACGCCTGTTTGGCCAGCTGGATCGTGGCGGCCGCTCGCCGATGGAGGTCATCGATTCCCTTGTTGATAATGCGGTAAGCGCCCAGCCGATTGATTCGGAAATTATCGAGCTGCCACATGTCTTCGGCCACATGCAGCGCGGTATCGTAGATCGCCCCTCCGCGGGCGATCTCATTGCCGGTCGGCTGGCTGGGACCGCTTTCGTTGGGCACCTCCGCCCCATTCTGACTCTGGGAGGTGCTCCCCGCCACCAGATATCCGATCCCCTGCGGATATTTGGGCGTTGCGTTGATCAGCAGAAACCGCGTGTTGGCCGGTCCGTAGCCCATCATGATCTTAAACCGGGAGCCAGGCTGAGCAAACACCACCGCCATGTCCTCAACATACGAGCCGACCAGCCCGGGGTTTTGCGGATCGAAAGCGTAGCCGTACATGCGGGGCTCGCCGTTGGTTTCACCGTTAAGAATGGTCAGCGTATTGAGGGCTGAAAGCGACTGTTGATCCACCAGATCGTAGATGGCGGTCGGCACGCACCGAAACATCATGATAGGGGTTACTTTAGTGGAGGTCGTGATCATCACGTCCAATGGGAAAAGCTCAGCCCCGGTCACTCCTCGATCCGGCGCGTAATCAATCTGCCCATCCGAATTCAGGTGGTAGGCGGCCAACCGCACCGGTTGGTTATTGTTCAGTGCGGTCAGCGGGGCGACGCCGTGGAAGATATACTCATTTTGGTTGTTCGCCATGGTCAGCATATCGCCCTGAACGCCCATAAAGAACTTGGTGCGGTTCCGAAGTATTGCAATGCTGCCACGGAGCACCGGATTGGGGTAGGCGATGAAGCTCTTTTTGGGGTTAAACATCTCCAGCTTGCCTTCCACCGTCGCAAAGCCGCCCTGAATATCCATTCTGGACCAGGTGGATGGGTCGGCGATCGGCATGCGCTGAGCGTTCACACCACCCGGCGCATTCGTGTCGTGAACGATGTTACCCATCAGGCAGGCGATCAACTTGGTCTGGAAAGTTAAGTTGGCGATATTTACATGGCTGAACGTATCGTAAGGAGTATCCCAAAGCGCGCGCGAATCGTCAATTGAGGCGAAGGTTACACCGTTTGCTCTCGCCATCGTCACCGCTTCCGAATCGAAGGCAGGCTTGCCCGGAATGTAGTTGCGCCAGTTTTTACCGTTTACCGGGTTTACCCCATCGGCGAACACATCATCGCTGTTGAAGCCGAGGACGGTGCCGATCTTGGCCGCATTTTCACGGCACACCCGCGCGATATCGGAAAATTGGCCCTGGATATCCTCTCGAATGTCGTAAAACCAGCTCTTATAAAAAATCCCTACCCCACGGGTTTGACTGGAAAGATCGAGCCCGCACCAGAGATAAATTTTCGGCACTTTTCGATGATCACCCTCAATGACGCGCTGGAACCAGTTTGGCGGAATCCATGAGTTTATATGCCGGTTAATGTATTCACGTATTCCCTGGAGCGCCTGAAAATGGTCGCCGGTCGCCACAAACCAGATCGTTCTTCCCGGCGGGTTCGCTTTGAAATCGCGGGCCAGTTCAAGCAAGGCCGCGATTCCGCAGGAGCTGTCGGCGCCGGGAGCCAGCGACGGCACCACCGATGCGGAGTCGAAATAGCTTTCGATCACGATGACCTGGTTGCGCATTTTTGGATCGGTGCCGGGGATGATGCCGGTGATATTGTAGGAGGTGCCCTGTTCCCAGGGATTATTGCAGTGAAGGGTGACGATGGGTGGTAGCCCGGCCGAGCACTCGGCCAACAGTGGGGCCGCCTCCGTTTTGGATATCCAGTAACGAGGGATGGAGATCGGTATGCCGACGACTTTATCCTCCGCTTCGCCCCGCATTGTCGTGTTGGGCGCGATGAATATAACCGCTTTCGCACCGAGCCGGGGCGCGTTCAGCCATTTGGATTCGGAGTTAAAGCCCATCAGCACGATGCTGCCGGCCACGTTTTTGCCGTTGAAGTTCTCCAGCGCGCCGTTGCCGGCGTAGATCAGGGGACCGGTCAACCCGCTGGGTGGAAGCTGGCAGTTTTGCACCAGATTGGGCGCCAATGGATAGATGGTGCGGGTCACTCCATTGTCCGTGATGGATGCCCCACCGTTGACCGCGACGGTGACCGGAAAATGCTCCACCTTGATATTTTGCAACCCAATCTGGCGGAACTGTCCGGCCACATACTGAGCCGCTGCCGCATTGCCGGGATAACCGGCCACGCGCGAACCCATCGAGGAAAGTGTGCGGACTGTATCGGCAAGCCGGCCCGGATTGACGTAGCCGCTGAGCTGGTGATACATATTCACCAGGCGAGGTGAAACCGTGTCAGCGAACGCCATCTGACCCGTCAATAATATAATGAAAATGACCGCCCCGGTCACCAAAATGCCGTTGGAAAACCACAACCGAAATGGCATTTCAGCCTGGCGCAAAATTTTCATACGCCTACCCCTTCAATCGTCCAGTGAAACCGCCGCTTGCAACCGCATAAATTGCAGATAGACAGAGCAATTTCCTATTGAGGCTCGAAACGAGGCTATCCCACAATTCTCCATGCGGTAGAATATCACAACCGCCACCAAAATGCAAGTAAGCCATTGAATCGTTCATCTGAGGGCCGGCGAGTCGGCCGATTACGATCGGTACGGATCGCAGTACCCTAGGTGGTTGTTGAAAAATACTGTAATTCCTGTCAGGTCGCCATTCCAGGGCTCCGCTCTGTTGCCCCGGAATCCAGTGCATCGACATTGGACCGGATTCCGGTTTTCGCAGGAATGACGAAGCGACGGATAACGATTGATTTTTGATAACCACTTAGACGCCGCGTTGCGTCAAATTGTGACATCGGTTGGGTACCCTCGCCGTTCCTTGGACGCATCGGGAAAATGGGAGCCGGCGGACTCTCGATGGACGGCCGCTCAACTATAAACATTAAGGAGATCATTCCATGGACAATGAAGCCATATTAGCATTACTGGAAGAGACACGGGAATTTCCACCTTCGGCTGAGTTTACCGCTCAGGCCAACCTCAATAGCCCCGAAATGGTGCGTCGGGGGAATGAGGATCCGGATGGCTTTTGGGCTGATAGTGCGAACGAGCTCCAATGGTTCCAGAAGTGGGATCGCGTATTGGATTGGAATCCGCCCGATGCGAAATGGTTTGTGGGCGGGAAGATCAACCTCTCCGTCAATTGTGTGGACCGCCACTTGGCCGGTGCGCGGCGAAATAAAGCCGCCATTATTTGGGAGGGTGAGCCCGGCGAAGAGCGGGTGCTGACCTATTGGGATTTGCATCGGGAAGTGAATAAGTTTGCTAACGTGATGAAAGGCCTCGGTATCGGAAAAGGTGACCGGGTAACCCTCTACATGCCGATGATTCCGGAGCTGCCGATTGCGATGTTGGCCTGTGCCCGTATCGGTGCGCCCCATTCAGTGGTGTTCGGCGGTTTTTCGGCGGAGGCGTTGCGAGAGCGAATCAACGACTGCGAAGCCAAACTGCTCATCACCGCCGATGGAGGCTATCGCCGGGGCAATATCGTCCCCCTGAAAAAGGCGTGCGATGAAGCGGTGATCGGCTGCCCGACCATCGAGAAGATGGTGGTGGTGCGACGTGTCGGAGAAACGACCGCCATCACGATGCACCAGGGACGAGACCTCTGGTGGCACGACTTGATGAAGGATGTGGATGACTATTGCGAGCCGGAACCGATGGATTCGGAAGATCCGCTCTATATCCTCTATACATCGGGGTCCACCGGTAAGCCGAAGGGCATTTTACACACCAGCGCCGGTTATCTGGTCGGCGTGTACGCCACCACCAAGTTCATCTTCGATATCAAGGAACACGATCTCTTCTGGTGCACCGCCGATATCGGTTGGGTGACCGGGCACTCTTACGTGGTGTATGGGCCGCTCGCGAACGGCGCCTCCGTATTGATGTACGAGGGCGCGCCCGATGCCCCGAGCCGAGACCGGTTTTGGGCTGTCATTGAAAAGTACGGCGTGACCGTCTTCTACACCGCCCCGACCGCCATTCGATCCTTTATGAGATGGGGGGATGAGCATCCGGCCAAGCACGATCTTTCCAGCTTGCGGCTACTGGGATCGGTGGGTGAACCGATCAACCCGGAGGCATGGATCTGGTATCACCACCATATCGGAGGCGGCCGCTGCCCAATTGTGGATACCTGGTGGCAGACCGAAACCGGCATGATTCTCATCACACCACTGCCCGGCATAGTCGCGACCAAACCAGGATCCGCCACCATCCCCTTCCCAACCATCGAGGCCGATGTGGTGGATGAGACCGGCAAATCGGTGCCGCTGGGCGGTGGCGGATACCTGATCATCCGCAACCCCTGGCCCGCTATGCTTCGCACCATCTACGGCGATCACAACCGCTATGTCAGCACCTACTGGATGCGCTTCCCCGGCGTCTATTTCACCGGTGACGGCGCAAAGCGGGATAAGGACGGCTATTTCTGGCTACTGGGACGGGTGGACGATGTGATGAACGTGGCCGGGCATCGCGTCAGCACGATGGAGGTGGAGAGCGCGCTGGTGGAGCATCCGGCGGTTGCGGAGGCGGCCGTTATCGGTCGCAGCGATGAAATCAAGGGACAGGCGATTGCCGCCTTTGTGATTTTACGAGATGACTATCCGGGCGGGCGTCCGTCCGCTGACGAGCTGAAGCAATATGTCACTCAGAAGATCGGCGCGATCTGCCGGCCGGACGATGTTTTGATCACGGCCGACCTCCCCAAAACGCGATCCGGCAAAATTATGCGGCGCCTGCTGCGGGATATCGCGGAGAAGCGGGTGCTGGGGGATACCACCACGCTGGCCGATCCGGCGGTGGTGGCCGCATTGAAGGAAAAATACGGCGAGAACGAAGGGTGATTGAGAGAGCCGAGGTGGGTCGCGGCGGCTCCAGCCCGGA
The DNA here is from genome assembly GCA_023481295.1 of Armatimonadota bacterium. Taxonomy (GTDB): domain Bacteria; phylum Armatimonadota; class Chthonomonadetes; order Chthonomonadales; family JAMCWF01; genus JAMCWF01. The sequence continues at coordinate 17,379 of JAMCWF010000055.1, forward strand.
GGCTGTCGAAAATCAGACCGAAATTACATTCCAGGTATTAACCCGGCAAGTAAATATCCCGAATTTGTCATTCCCGCGTAACCGGGAATCCAGGAGGCTCTGGATGCTCGATCAAGTCCGGCGTGATGGTATTTAATCGCCGGATTAATCAATATGCGAAGAACCCATGCGCCCTGAAAGGGCGTGGGAATTACCGTATCATATTCATCTCATCCGCCGTCCCGCCAGGGCGGCGGATTGCGATCTGGCGCCGCTGGCCGGGGGCACTGTCCCCGGCTAATATCCGGCAATCATTCGGATTGCACAGAGCGCCGATGAAGATTGCCCACCTCCGTTGTAATTGCTTTTATCCCTCCCACCGCCAACCTCATTTCGCCTCTTCGGTCAGCCTCAAGGAGACATTTCTCATTTAGATTCTTAAATGAGGTAATCGAGCCCTTGACAACGCTTCTAAATTGAGTCATAATGAAACTGTACTAAATTTGTACTATTTAACTTGAGAGGAAAGCGGCGATGATCCGGTTAACACGGATGACCGATTACGGGCTGTTGGTGATGTCCCAGTTTGCCGAACGCTCCGATATACCGGTAAGAACCGGCCGGGATTTGGCGGATGAGACCGGACTGCCTTTGCCCACCGTCAGCAAGGTTTTAAAGCTATTGGCTCAAGGCGATCTGCTTTCGTCCCATCGGGGGGTGCAGGGCGGCTATCGGCTGAGCCGGCCGCCGGAGGAGATTTCGGTTGCCGATATGGTCTCCGCGCTGGAAGGACCGATCGCGATGACGCTATGTAACCTTCATCCCGGCGGCCTTTGCGAGTGGGAAGCCTCCTGCCGAATCAGAGAGAATTGGCAACTCATCAACCGGGTTATCCGGGGGGCGCTGGACAATATCTCGCTGGCCGAGATGGTGCGCCCCATGCAGGAGGGGTGGGTAACCGCCGGGAACCTTGGTATTCGTGAGTTGCACCGGAGGAGGGGAAAAACATCGGCGGAAAAATCGAAATGCGGAGCGGATGCCGTAACCGAGGCCGTCACTCACCCGGCTGCCCCGCCAATTGAACCTAACGCAGCGGTGATCGTTTAATCGGCAATTGAAAGAGGAACCGTATGCCAACCACAACCAACGACATACAATCGCTCGTTGATCAGGAATACAAGTATGGATTTGTCACCGATATCGAGTCGGAGACTGTTCCGCCCGGCTTAAACGAGGAGATAATCCGTCTGATCTCGGTCAAAAAGCATGAACCTGATTTTATGCTGGAGTGGCGGTTGAACGCCTACCGACGGTGGATCACTATGAAAGAGCCGAAATGGCCGCACGTGCATTATCCACCGATAGACTACCAGAGCATCATCTACTACGCCGCTCCCAAATCGAACGCCGATCGCCCGAAAAGTCTCGATGAGGTAAGCCCGGAGTTACTGGCGATATACGATAAGCTAGGTGTGCCCCTCCAGGAGCGGGAGATACTGGCCGGCGTGGCGGTGGATGCGGTGCTCGACAGCGTTTCGGTGGCCACCACCTTCAAGAATAAACTTTCCGAGTTGGGCATCATCTTCTGCTCGTTTTCGGAGGCGGTTCAGGAGCACCTCGACCTGATCAAACAGTATCTCGGCTCGGTGGTGCCCTATTCCGATAACTTTTTCGCCACCCTCAATTCGGCCGTGTTCACCGACGGCTCTTTTTGCTACATTCCGCCCGGTGTCCGCTGCCCAATCGAGCTTTCCACCTACTTCCGGATCAATGCGGCCGCGACCGGGCAGTTCGAGCGGACGCTGATCATCGCAGATAAGGGCAGTTATGTGAGTTACCTGGAGGGTTGCACAGCGCCGATGCGCGATGAGAATCAGCTTCACGCTGCGGTGGTGGAGTTGATCGCATTGGAAGACGCCGAGATCAAGTATTCCACCGTCCAAAACTGGTACCCCGGCGACAAAGAGGGCAAGGGGGGAATTTACAACTTCGTGACCAAGCGCGGACGATGTATAGGCGCGCGCTCTAAAATTTCTTGGACCCAGGTGGAGACCGGCTCCGCCATCACCTGGAAATATCCCAGCGTCATCCTACAAGGCGAGAGCTCGGTGGGTGAGTTTTACTCGGTGGCGCTGACCAATAACTATCAGCAGGCCGATACCGGCACCAAAATGATCCATATCGGCAAAAATACCCACAGCACCATCGTTTCAAAGGGGATCGCAGCCGCTCACGGTCAAAACACCTACCGCGGCTTGGTCAAAGTGCTACGCGGGGCCGACAACGTGCGCAACTACTCCCAGTGCGATTCGCTGCTGATCGGCGACCAATGCGGCGCCCACACCTTCCCTTACCTGGAAGCTCATAACCGCACCGCGCAGATAGAGCATGAAGCCTCGACCTCAAAGATTGGGGAGGATCAGATTTTTTACTGCAAGCAGCGTGGAATCTCAGCGGAAGACGCCGTCTCGATGATCGTGAACGGTTTCTGCAAGCAGGTCTTGAAAGAGCTGCCGATGGAGTTCGCGGTTGAAGCCCAAAAGCTGCTTGGAGTGAGCCTGGAGGGAAGCGTAGGATAGTCGGCGCTCAGGAACTGGATTGACGATAAAAGGATGGAATGACTAGTTAAATGGAAAAAGAGAGGCTACTGACGGTACGCAACCTGCATGCCAAAGCAGGTGATATTGATATACTGCAAGGGGTTGATCTGACCGTTAATGCGGGAGAAGTTCACGCCCTTATGGGTCCGAACGGCTCCGGCAAAAGCACGCTGGCGCAAATCCTGGCCGGCCGAGATCAGTACGAGGTTACCGAAGGGGAGGTCATCTACCGCGGCAAAAACCTGCTCGAGCTGGCGCCGGAGGAGCGCGCTTGCGAAGGACTCTTTCTGGCCTTCCAGTATCCGGTGGAAATTCCCGGCGTCAACAACACCTATTTTCTCAAGGCGGCGCTGAACGCCATCCGCAAACATCGGGGAGAAGAAGACCTTGACGCGGTGGATTTCCTGGCGCTGGTGAAAGAGCGACTGCAACTGGTTGAAATGGATCCGAGCCTGTTGAGCCGCCCGGTGAACGAGGGCTTTTCAGGTGGTGAGAAGAAGCGAAACGAAATTTTTCAGATGGCGGTTCTGGAGCCGATACTAGCTATATTGGATGAGACCGACTCCGGACTAGATATCGATGCTCTTCGCATCGTAGCCGCCGGTGTCAATCGGTTGAAACGACCGGATAACGCCACCGTGGTGGTGACCCATTACCAGCGGTTGCTGAACTACATCGTGCCCGATTTCGTTCACGTGCTGATTGACGGTCGCATCGTCAAATCGGGAGATAAAAACCTGGCGCTTGAACTGGAAAACCGCGGCTACGATTGGCTGGAGGAGCAGCCTAAAGGGAGGCGCAAAACGCCACAACGGGGGGCGCTGGTTTCATGACGCCCCTTGCACATGACCTTAATTCTTATCAGGCGGGCTTCGAGTGGAGGGAGCGGCACGGCGGCGGAGATGACCCGGTCTGGCTTCGTGAAATGCGGGGGAAAGCGATCGCCCAATTTCTAGATACCGGCTTTCCCGGCACCGATGAGGAGGAGTGGCGATTCACGAACCTCGCCCCGATCGCTGAGCGAAGCTACCGATTGCCTGAATTTCCCACACTGGAAGCATCCACCATTAGGCGGATAGCTTCGCTACCGGTGGTTGCCGCCGCGCACTGCCGCCTGGTTTTCGTGAACGGCTATCTCATTCCAGAGCTTTCTTCAACCAGCCATCTGCATCCCAGCGTCCAGTTGCAAAATATAGCCTCGGCGGCACTTACGAGCGACTCCATCGTCGAAAGAGAGCTGAGTCAATATGCCGCCGTCTCCAAGAGCAGCTTCACCGCCTTGAACACCGCCTTCCTCCACGATGGTGCCTATGTGAGAGTTGTGCCGAGCCAAGCGGTGGATGAGCCGATCTACCTAATCTACGTTACCGTTCCGGCGGCCGATCCGGTCATGATATTCCCGCGCAATTTGATCTTGATCGGTGAAAACAGCACCGCCAAGCTGGTCGAGGTCTATCTCAGCCTGGCCGACGGCATCTATTGGAACAATGCGGTTTCTGAAACGGTGATCGGCGAAGGTGCACGGCTGGAGCACATCAAATACCAGCTCGAAGCGGAAAGCGCATTTCATATATCCACCCAGCAGTCTCATATCGGGCGCGACGCCGTCTACTCCAGCACCTCCATCGCGATGGGCAGCCGACTAGCCCGGAATAATCTCAACGCTATCCTGGCTGGGATGGGCGGCGAGTGCACCCTGAACGGCCTCTACCTCATCGCCGGAAATCAACGGCTGGATAACCACACCCTGATTGAGCATACGGTACCCGAGTGCGCCAGCCATGAGCTATATAAGGGCATATTGAACGGGCACTCCCACGCGGTGTTCAACGGCCGTGTCCGGGTGCGGCCCGGCGCACAAAAGACCGACGCCAAGCAAACCAACAAGAATCTGTTGCTTTCCAACGATGCGCTGGTGAATACGCAACCCCAGTTGGAGATTTACGCCGACGATGTGAAATGCACTCACGGCGCAACCATCGGTCAACTCGATGAGGAGGCCGTTTTTTACTTACGGTCGCGTGGCATTGACCTAGAGGCGGCATCCGGCCTTCTCACCTATGGTTTTGCCAGTGATGTTATTGACCGGGTTTCAGTGGAACCGCTCCGCAACCTGTTTAACGATGCGTTGAGAGAGCGTTTGCCACAGGGATTGCCCGACTAAGGAGAGGTTCATGGTTTCCAGTCGCATCCTTGAGCTTAAAACCCAGGCGAATTCGGAAAGCTGCTTCGATGTGGAGAAAATCAGGGCTGATTTTCCGATATTGCATCGCCTGGTGCATGGAAAGCCGCTCGTTTACCTGGACAATGCGGCGACCACCCAAAAGCCGCAATCGGTCATCAATGCGATCACCGACTACTACACCGGTGAAAACGCCAACATTCACCGGGGTGTTCACTACCTGAGCGAGCAGGCCACACGAGATTATGAATCGGCTCGTGAAACCGTGCGACAATTCCTGAACGCCCGCGAATCGAGGGAAATCATTTTCGTCCGCGGCGCCACCGAGGGGATCAACCTGGTTGCTCACACATTTGGCCGCCAGCGGGTTCGAGCCGGCGATGAGATAGTTATCTCCGCCATTGAGCATCATTCTAATATCGTGCCCTGGCAAATGCTGTGTGAGCAGACCGGAGCCCAACTGAAAATCGTGCCGGTGGACGATCAGGGGAAGCTGCGCATCGAGGTTTATGAGCGGTTTTTAGGCCCACGCACGAAGCTGGTCTCCATCGTTCACATATCGAATGTGCTGGGCACCATCGTTCCGGTTCGACGAATGATCGAGATGGCGCATCATCGGCGGATACCGGTGCTGGTTGACGGGGCGCAGTCGGCTGCGCACCTGCCGATTGATGTTCAGGCGCTGGATTGTGATTTCTTCGTCCTCTCCGGACACAAAATCTTCGGCCCAACCGGTATCGGCGTGCTCTACGGGAAAGCGGAGTGGCTGGAGGAGATGCCCCCCTATCAGGGCGGCGGCGATATGATCAGTTCGGTCACCTTTGAGAAGACGCTGTATAACGTGATTCCCTATAAGTTTGAGGCCGGAACTCCGCACATTGCCGGCGTGATCGGTTTGGGCGCCGCCATCGAATATTTAAACGAAATCGGGCTAAATGTGGTATCTCAATATGAGAGCGAGCTGATGGCCTACGCCACCCGCAAGCTGGAATCGATCCCGAGGTTGACGATTATCGGCAACACGGAGGAGAAGGCAAGTGTAATCTCGTTCGTGCTGGCCGATATTCATCCGCACGATATCGGCACCATTATGGATCGGGAAGGGATCGCGATACGAACCGGCCATCACTGCGCCCAGCCGGTGATGAACCGATATGGAGTACCGGCTACCGCCCGCGCCTCCTTCGCTTTGTACAACACCAAGGCGGAGGTGGATGCGCTCGCGGCCGGCATCATTAAGGTACAAGAGGTTTTTAAAGGGTAATGTCTGATTTAAGGGATTTGTATCAGGAGGTCATACTGGATCACAGCCGGCGACCCCGTAACTTCCGGCGATTGAATCACGCCAATCATCGGGCGGACGGCTACAACGCCCTCTGCGGTGACCGGATCACCGTCTACCTGCAAGTTGAAGACGGCCACATCAAAGACATCACGTTCGATGGTTCCGGTTGCGCCATCTCCAAGGCTTCCGCTTCGATGATGACCGCCGCTCTGAAGGGGAAGACGATCGAAGAGGCGCAGGCACTATTCGACAAGTTTCACCGGATGGTCACCGGAGAGTCGGATTCGGAGGTCGGGCCGGTTAATTTGGGAAAGCTGGCCGCCTTTGCCGGCATCTGTGATTACCCATCGCGGGTTAAGTGCGCCAGCCTGGCCTGGCATACCGTTCACGCAGCCCTGGAGGATAAAAATGAAGTGGTTTCAACGGAGTGATGAATCCAAGGCCCGCAGCGAATCCTCACCAAATGCGGAGGTAAGCCCAGCGGTGGCATCCGGCGAAGTCGCTTTTAATGAAGCCACCGATTCACCATCCCATTCAACGAGCGGCGGTGAAAAACCGGTCTACACGCCGGTATTGGAAGCCAAAGTGATCGAAGCGATCTCCTCCTGCTACGATCCGGAGATACCGGTCAACATTTACGATTTGGGATTGGTTTACGATATTGACGTGAGGCCGAACGGGGAGGTGTTCATCACGATGACGCTAACCTCTCCGTTTTGCCCGGTCGCCGAATCGCTGCCGCTCGAGGTGGAAAGCAAGGTGAGCCGAATCGAAGGCGTCACCAACGTGGAGGTGGACGTCGTTTGGGAGCCCCGTTGGACTCCCGAATTTATGACCGAGGCCGCCCGTCTCGAGCTCGGCTTGATGTGAAACATCGTCAAGCCTAAACTTCCATCGGCATCATCAAGCAAAGGTAGTGAGATTCGATCGAATTTTCCCGCACGATGGGCTGCAAGATGGCCGGCTTAAGCGGTTCGGTGAGATTGAGCCAGCAGCCGTCGCTTTCTAGAACGGCCAGCGCATCGGTCAGATACTTCACATTAAAGGCCACCTCCATGGAATCTCCCTCGATTTCCACCTCCACCTCTTCATGAGCCGCCCCAATCATATTCGATTCGGCGGTGATGCTGAGCTGCGATTCCTTCGGCTGCAATACGACCCGGTTGGCGCCCTCGCGGGCAACCACAGTCGCCCGCAGCAATGCGTTTAAGAAAGGCAGGCGTTCGATCATCCAGCGGCGGGAATGTGCGACCGGTATCAATCGCTCATAGGCCGGGAATTGGCCCTCAATCAGCCGGGATACCATCACCGTGCCATCAGACAGTAAGAAGAGAACCTGGCCGGCCCCGAATTGAAACCGGATATCGCCCTCTTTACCGGCGATCAGGCGATTTAGCTCATTCATAGCGCGGGCCGGCACGATGAATTTCCCCGATATGCCCGTCACCCCCATGTTCCCGCCACGGCCCTGCGGGAATGACGGTGCAGGGGGCTCACCCGCCGGCAGATTCATCTCGCTTTCCTCCACATTCAATGGCGCATTGATCAGGGCGAGGCGATGGGAATCGGTTGAGACCAGGCGCAGCGAAACCCCATCCAGATCGGCTGCCCCTTTACCGGCCTCCGATCCAGTCGGGGGAAGGGCGGGGTTGTCCTCCTCGAACGGGTCCTCGGACGCTTGAGCGTCGGCGGCCGCTTCATTAGAGCCTGCCCTCAAGTTCCCGCCACTGCCCTGCGGGAATGACGGTGCAGAGGGTTGTTTAATCTCAAACAGCACACCGGTAAATATGGCTCGCGTCTCTTCCGGGGAGACGGCAAACAGCACCCGCCGAATCATCTGATGCATCATCTCCTGGGATATTCGGAAAATCGAAGGGGATACCACCTCCGGAAGCTGCGGATACTCCTCCGAGTTAAAGCCCAGCAGCTTGTAGTCGGAGTGCTCCGTCCGAATACGAACCGAGTTGCTCACACTGCTGGTCAGTTCGATCTCGCCATCCGGCAATCGGTTGATAATATCCATCAACGTACGGACCGAGGCGGTCGCTTTTCCGGGTGATTTTACATCGGCCGGAATCGTGCAGCTTATTCCTATCTCCAGATCGGAGCCGAGCAGGCGGATTCGGTCCTCCGAATCCGATCCGATGAGGACATGGCTTAAGATCGGCAAACTGCTGCGCGTGCTTACGGCTGGAGCGACCTTTTGAAGTCCCTCCAGCAGCTCTTTGCGTGAGCAGATCACCTTCAGCCGGTTGGCAGTATCGGTATCCTCAGTTGCGGGTTGATCAAAGAACTCTCCCATAGGTACAACTCCTTTATTAAATATCGAAAGGCAAAAATCGCCGGAAAACGGGGCCGTTTAACGAGATAATTGAATCGTTTGGATTAAATGATTGCGCCTGTTGATGCGGGCGTAGAGGCAGAAAGGCTGCCTGGCAACCAACGATTCCCAAACCCTACCGGGCGCAGCGTGAGGTGGCGGTGGGTAAACTCGCCGAAGTCCACCGCTTCCTCATTCCCGCGAAAGCGGGTAACCAGTTCCCTGTCTCTCGGCAGGCGGGGATGCGGACGTTCGTCCTTTCAGATTCCGCTTTATGGCCTTGAATGACGAAGCGGTGTTGTTACTGTGCTTTTCCACCATCACCTAGTACCTCAATGCGCTATTTTATCAGCCCGGCCGCCATTCCGTCAAGCGAAGGTATGAGTTCAGTTTTGCGGGAATCATTCTCGATTATACCATCCACCCCCACCCTGACCCTCCCCCTAATAGGGGGAGGGAGATTAGATTATCCGCGAGTGAATCCCTTCCCCCTCCTAGGGGGAAGGTGAGGATGGGGGTCGTCGGCTGTCCTTCAAGGCTTGACCCTATCTCTTTACCACCTCTCAGGAGGAAAATCAGGACGGTGGTGAAATCCATCGCGCCCCAAAAATTCCCGTAAAACTGAACTGTTACTGGAGACTGATTTCATCCACACTTTTTGCAACAGTTGCAATCTAATTAAGTGACCTCGAAACGGTGACCAAGCTGCAACGGGGCCTGTCCTGCCTCCGCCTGTCAGCAGACACGGTGCCGGCAGGCCGGTAAGAGCCCCACTTAACGCCACCATGATGAAGAAAGTCAGTCTAAATGGAGGCTTCCAATTGATTGGGTTAGGTTGTCGAGATATTTTCAGTGTACCTCCCTCTGTACGGTCATTGAGGGCAGGCTCTTAATTTGAGCCTGCCTGTCCTGCCTGCCGCCGTGTCTGCCGACAGGCAGGGCTAGGCTGGCCTACCGCCAAAGCTTGACAGGCATGCCCTACTTTATCGCGTAGAGATTATGGTCCCAGCTTCCCACGTAGACGGTTCCATCCGCACCAATCGCTGCTGAGGAGGAGTAGACCCAATTTCCTGTCGGGTACTTCCACTTGAGTTGGCCGGCGCGGCCGTCCAGCGCGTAGAGATTGTAGTCCCAGCTTCCCACGTAGATGGTTCCATCGGCGCCGACGGCCGGGGAGGAGTACACACGATTCCCCGTCTTAAACCTCCACTTGAGTTGGCCGGCGCGGCCGTCCAGCGCGTAGAGATTGTAGTCCCAGCTTCCCACGTAGATCGTCCCATCGGCGCCGATGGCCGGGGAGGAGCACACACGATCCCCCGTCTCAAACCTCCACTTGAGCCGCCCTACCGCCCCGCGACCGATCCCCCTGCCGGTACGTTGCGCATCTCCGTGAAACATCGGCCAGGGGCTGCCGGACTGCTGAACGCTCCCTGGTTGTGGCGCCGGTGGGAAGGAACGCTCAATCTTTGCCTCAACCGGATGGTGAAACTTGGCGCTATCGCTGGGGCTGATCACGCCCAGCGCCAACGCCCAGGTACCCACCGCCCAGCGCGCCGCCTCGCTCGTCACTCCCCGATCCTCCTCCAGACGCTTCGCCAACCGATCCAATAACATATCTTTCGGGGACGATTGAGAGGAATTGGTCAGGTCGGTCGGAATATTCTCCTCCACCGCAGCGATGAGCAGATTGATCTCACGACGATTGTCATTCGGACAAAGATCGCTGAGCAGCGCACGCAGACGACGGGCGTCGCGCCATAGGCTGTTTCCCTCTCCATC
>JAMCWF010000038.1 GCA_023481295.1 Armatimonadota bacterium
TCTCCATCGGCGCGGTGGAGGGTCATTTCGACGGCGTCTCGGCGATTGGATACGGGCTGGCCGATAAGTCTATTTTTATGCCGCTGCTGGCTGCATACGATCGTTACGGCCGAAATGCGGGTTGGGCGGCCGGCTTGGTCATCAACTACGCCGGGCCTTACCAGGGATCCACCTGGCTTTTTTCCGGTATCCGCAACCCGAACTTTTACCGGACATCGCTCTTTACCCATACGCTACTTGCAGCACTCAAACGTATGCAGGCCGGCGACTTAGCGATAACCGCGCAGCATCTTCGTCGGCGCGCTCAATCCACCACTCCCAAGCTTACCACCGCCGCCCCGCCCGCCAATTTCCGAATCAGCGCCGACCACCGCCAATTTATTGATGCGATGGGTAAACCGTTCGTTTTAAACGGGTGCAACTATCTGGGTTGTGAAAACCGATTCTGTCAGCTCGACCTCTCTAAGCTGGAAACCGACTTCGCGCGGGCGCGGGATGCCGGCGTCAATGCTTTTCGTATCTGGATCGGCGGCAGCGATCCTGATCCCGTCCATCGCGACGCGATCCGGCAGTGTGCCCGCAAATACGGAATCGCACTGATCTTTCAATTGGGAGACTACCGCACCGATGGAGATGCAGTCGTAGCAAAGACCCGCGAGGTGGCTCAGAATTGGAAAGACGAACCGATGGTTTTAGGTTACGATTTGGGCAATGAGCCGCAGCTTGGCATCATCGCGCCCATGCAATTCGGTGGGAAGCGGAGCCCTTTGCTCGAGTTGCATCCCTATCAGCACTATAAAAGTAAAATCGACCTGAATTGGGTCGAGCAGATGGTGAAGCAGCGCCCGGCCTGGCCCCAAATCATCGGATCTCCCAGCCAGGCGGATTTACGTGACATCTACGCGGCCTATTGGATATTTGATCGCTGGTCGGCCGCCTTCACCGCAAACGGCTCCGACGTAACGACCTTCCCCGGCATAAAGGGAACGCTCCCGCTGGATGGCGAGTGGCAGGATTTTGCGGTCGCTCTCAATGAAACCTTCGCCCGCTGGATTCATTACGTCGGGGGCGCCCTCCACCAGGCTGACCCCCATCATTTCATCTCGGTTGGATACAATACGGTTCTCTCCTGCCTGCCCTGCAACGAGGCGCTGGACTTCGTCTCCCAGCATATCTATCAGGCGCCCGACCAATTTTCCGATGTAATGGCAAACCTCACCACGATGGATCGGCTGGCCCAAGCATGGCCGGATAAGCCGATCACGCTGGGCGAATTTGGATACAGCAATGGGTTGCAAATCGGCGGGAGATCGCTCGACATCTATACCTCCGCTCTCGGCGAAGCCATACACTATCTCTATTCATTGGCGCACGGCCACAGCGGCTGTTTGAAGTGGATGCTCATTGATTTGCCGATCCCGATCCTCAAAGATAATGTGGGCTGGATTGCGCCGTCAAGCCGATTGTATGAGGGGCGCTTCGGCATCTATTGGTGCGACGGCACACCGGTCGGCCGCCTCAAGCCGATCGGTCACGCCCTTCGGTTCATCCGCGAATTTCAGCAAAGCGGAAAGCCGCCCGAAAAGCTGCAGATTCTGCCCGGTTCCACCCTCATCGGAGCGGTGTACCGCTTTCAATCACCGGATGCACTCTTTATCGGCGATATGCGGTTTGCAACCGCCGGGCTTGACTTTCACACCCTCAACGGATTACCGACCAATGTAATGTTAATGAGGAGCGGCCGCCGAATTAAATTGATGGCGACCGCCGATACCCGACTTTCAATTGATCCGTCCCAACTCGAGCTTGCCCGCGGCTTGAGCTTGAAGCGGGTTATGGGCCGTTGTGGAAGCTGGCGACCTATCGGCCATCGCATACAGATCGAGCTGCTCGAGGGTGAGGCGGTCTATCTGGTTTGAACGACTAGGTTGACATAAAAGAGGCAGGTGACCCATGCACATTTCAGTTCCAAACGGCCCGTTCGATCCAACCTGGGATTCCCTGGAGCGTTACCAGGTCCCGGAGTGGTATTTGGACGCAAAGTTCGGCATCTTCATCCATTGGGGCGTCTATTCGGTTCCCGCTTATGGCAACGAATGGTATCCCCGCAATATGTATCGCCAAGGGAGCGACGAGTTCAATCATCATATCGCCAAGTACGGCCCGCAATCCAAGTTCGGCTACAAGGATTTCATCCCCTTGTTTAAAGCCGAGCACTTTAATCCAGCCGATTGGACCGATCTGTTTTACCAAGCTGGCGCTCGGTTTGTGGTACCGGTTGCCGAGCACCATGACGGCTTTGCGATGTATGACTGCGATCTTTCGGACTGGACTTCGGTGAAGATGGGTCCCGAACGGGACATCGTCGGTGAGCTGGCCGTCGCAGTTCGCGAGAGAGGTATGACTTTCGGGCTCTCATCGCATCGGGCCGAGCATTGGTGGTTTATGAGCGGCGGCAAGGATTTCGATTCGGACGTAAACGATCCTCAGTTCGCCTCGTTTTACGGTCCGGCCGCACCGGACGGCACACAACCGGATGAGGCGTACCTCAACGATTGGCTGGCCCGCATCTGTGAGCTGGCGGATAAATATCGCCCGCAAATCGTCTGGTTCGACTGGTGGATCGAGCAGCCCGCATTTCAGCCATACCTCCGAAAATTCGCCGCCTACTACTACAACCGAGCGGCAAAGTGGGGCGCCGGCGTCGCCATCAATTACAAAAACGAAGCGTTCCCGGTTAAATCGGCGGTTTACGATGTGGAACGGGGACAACTGGGCGACATTCGCCCCCAATTCTGGCAAACCGACACCTCCATATCCAATAACTCCTGGTGTTATGTCGAGAGACAGGACTACAAATCGGCCGAATCGATCGTGCACAGTCTGATCGATATCGTGAGCAAAAACGGCTGCCTCCTCCTCAACATCGGACCGCAGGCGGACGGCACCATTCCGGAGCCGGAGCGCGACACACTGCTTGAAATCGGCCGCTGGTTGCAGGTTAACGGTGAGGCGATCTATGGCTCCAGGCCATGGAAAGTATATGGAGAGGGACCGACCGCGGTCACCGAGGGCTCGTTCAGCGAAACCAAACACCAAACCTTCACCTCGCAAGATATTCGTTTCACGATCAGGGAGGGGAATCTCTACGCGATACTGTTGAAGCGGCCGGCGGACGGCATGGCGCTCATCCGTTCGTTGGGGAGCCACTTGCGGCTGCTGAATGCCGATGTGGCGGAGGTAAAGCTGTTGGGATCCGATATCCCATTGGAGTGGCAGAGGGATGAAGCGGGGTTGCGCATCCAGCTACCGACGTCGATACCGAGTCGTTACGCCTCTGCCGTCAAGATAACCACTAAAAAGTGAGTGATTTCAGTTAATCGGAAATGTTATGGAAACATGGGATCATGCTCATATTCCCGGTAAGTGGGACTCTTTCATCGGATGGTAACAGTTCAGTTTTACGGGAATTTTTGGAGCGCGATGGATTTCACCACCGTCCTGATTTTCCCCCTGAGAGGTGATAAAAAGATAGGGTCAAGCCTTGAAGGACAGCCGGCGACCCCCATCCTCACCTTCCCCCTAGGAGGGGGAAGGGATTCACTCGCGGATAATCTAATCTCCCTCCCCCTATGAGGGGGAGGGTTAGGGTGGGGGTGGATTGTGTAATCGAGAATGATTCCCGCAAAACTGAACTCATACATCGGATGCCGGCTTGGCCGGTTTCTGCTAAAATTAACCATACAGGGCGAAGCATCGTTTTATCCGGCACCGTTTATTCGTAACGGTGTAATGCCCGCTTCGCCCGAGCCATTTGGGGAGGCTCTTTGAATGAGCGATCAGATCGGTTTCGGAATCGTTGGGTGCGGTGTCATCTCGAGAACTCATGCCGACGCAATTCAAAAAGCGGAATCGGGGCGATTGGTTGCGGTCTGCGACATTTTGCCGGATCGCGCTCGTAAATTATCGGAGGAATGCGGCGCACGCGCCTACTTCTCCTTCACCCGTATGCTAAAGGATCCTGAGGTGGATGCCGTCTGCATCTGCACGCCCAGTGGCATGCATGCCAAGATGGCTTGCCAGGCTGCGGCGGCCGGCAAGCACGTCCTCTCGGAAAAGCCGATGGACATCACGTTACCGCGGTGCGATGCGATGATTGAAGCGTGTGACCAGGCCGGCGTTACGTTAGCCGTCATCTTCCAGCGGCGAACATTGCGTATTGTCCACGCGGTGAAAGAGGCCATCGCATCCGGCGAGATCGGCGAATTGGTGCATGCCACCCTCTCTCAAAAGCTCTGGCGCTCACAGGAGTACTACGACAGCGGCGATTGGCGCGGCACCTGGAAGCTGGACGGTGGCGGCTGCCTTATGAACCAGGGCATTCACGGCATTGACCTCTTTCAATGGATGGCAGGCGTACCGATCCGCAGCATCAGCGCCAAGGTGGGCACGCTGGGTCACCAACGCATCGAAGTGGAGGATGTCGCGGTCGCCAACATCGAGTATGCAAATGGAGCGTTGGGATGCATTGATACCACAACCTGCTGTTATCCGGAGGTGCTCCCCATTCGTTACGCCTTTCACGGCACGAAAGGAACCATCGTTTTACAAGGTTCCGAAGGGATGGATTTGACCGCGGTGGTGTGGCAGACGCTGGGGAATCAACCCTCGAAGTGGCAGGGGGTGCGCGATGATACCGGCGATCCGGCCGTCTCCACCCACTCATCCCAAGCCCCGGTCAGCAAGGGGAGCCACTTCCCTCAGATACAGGATTTCATTTGGGCGATCCAACAAAAACGACGCCCCCTCGTATCGGGGGAAGATGCCCGCACCGCCGTGCAAATCATCACCTCGATCTACGAATCATCGAGGCGCGGACGATCGGTTCGATTCGATTAAAAAATCGGGCCGCCGGCCATTTCGCTAGCGGCCCATTCGTCTAACGACCCATTATCAGCGGTGCTTCATGGGGACCCAGATTGCCCTCCTTGCGGGCTTGCAACTCCATCTGAATTTCGCTGTTTCGCGGCTGGGCAAGCCGCATCTCGATCTGACGGTTCTCACGCTGCTTCCGCTGTAACCGCCGCTCCAGCCGATGATTGGCTTCGCGGAGCTTATTGGCGAGCGAATACGGAGAGAAAGTCCAGAAGCCGATTACCGTTACGAATCCGGCCGCCATCAGCAGCAGAAAGAGATGTATCCAGCCGGGCTTCGAGCGCTTGCCCCTCTTTTTCGTTGCATATCGGGCGCTTTTTGTCACCGGACATCAAGCCTTTCCCTCGTATTTGACATCCCCTATTTTTTCAGGTTGTAAAAAGCGGCCAGCCCTGGATAACTCGCCGACTGGTCTAAAAGCTCCTCGATGCGGAGCAACTGATTGTACTTCGCGATCCGATCGGTGCGATTCGGTGCGCCGGCTTTTATCTGGCCGCCGTTGATCGCCACCACAAAATCGGCGATGGTGGCATCCTCCGTTTCACCGGAACGGTGTGAGATGACCACCGTGTAGCCTGCTCTTTTGGCCATATCAACCGCCTCGATGGTCTCGGTGATCGTACCGATCTGATTCAGCTTAATTAGAATGGAGTTTGCGACCCCCTCCTGAATGCCGCGCCTCAACCGCTCGGTATTTGTAACAAAAATATCATCGCCAACCAGTTGAACGTGACTGCCCACTTTCTTCGTCAGGATTTTCCATCCTGCCCAGTCGTCCTCCGCCAGACCATCCTCCAGCGAAATGATGGGGTACTTGTTGATGAGGGCGGCATAGTAGTCCGCCAATTCAGCCGCGGTCAGGGTTCGGCCCTCGCCCTTTAACTCGTATTTCCCATCGTGAAAAAATTCGCTGGCCGCCGGATCCATCGCGATGTAGGCATCCTTTCCCGGCTTGTATCCGGCCTGCTCGATGGCCTCCACGATGACCTGAATCGCCTCCTCGTTGGATTTGAGGTTGGGAGCGTAACCACCTTCATCACCATAACCGGTGGCCAGGTTGCGCCCCTTCAGCACTTTCCCCAGGGCATGGAAAACCTCAGCCCCCATCCGCAGCGCCTCGTTAAATCCCTGGGCGCCGACCGGCATCACCATAAACTCCTGAAAATCCACGTTGCTGTCAGCATGTTTTCCGCCATTGAGGATGTTCATCTGAGGGATCGGCATTGTTCGCGCCGAGACGCCCCCCAGATAGCGAAAGAGGGGTAGGCTCAAGGATTCGGCGGCCGCCTTCGCCACCGCCATCGAGACACCGAGGATCGCATTGGCCCCCAGCTTACTTTTGTTCGGCGTGCCATCCAGATCAATCATCACCTGGTCAACTAAAACTTGGTCGGTGGCGTCCCGGCCCTCCAGCTCAGGGCCGATCGTCTCGTTGACGTTGTTGACCGCGTTCAGCACCCCTTTGCCACCATAATAGCTTCGATCGCTGTCGCGCAATTCCACCGCTTCATGACTGCCGGTTGATGCCCCTGATGGCACCGCAGCCCGCCCGAAGCTCCCGTCGGCCAACCAACAATCCACCTCGATGGTTGGATTGCCGCGCGAATCGAGGATTTGGCGAGCGTTAATTTCTTCAATTTCGTACATTCAGCACAATCTCCTTGACTTTGCAACTCAAAGGCAATTATATCACGATTAATGAGCGCCCGTCAAAACGTAACAGTTCAGTTTTACGGGATTCATACTCGATTGCACAACCCACCCCCTCCCCAACCCTCCCCCTCATAAGGGGAGGGGGAATAGATTGTCCGCGCGCGAGTTCCTTCCCCCTGGAAGGGGGAAGGCGAGGATGGGGGTGATGCTCCCGTCACCAAACAAGATTCCCGCAAACTGAACGGCTACTACAGAATGGTTTGCCGCTACTGGCTCGCTTCGATGCTCCAGTGAACGATGTCGATCGAAGGATCGCCGTCCCCGGGATAGACATCGTGGGCCGGCTCGGCAATCGTGTTTTGGTCGCTCCAAATGCGGTTTTGTGAGGTATCTATCGTCAGATAAGAGTTGAAGGTGCCCGAGTTTACGCTGCTTTGATCGCCCATCGCATCCACGTATTTGTCAACCTGGGTCTGCGAGTTTCGCGGCACCAAATTGGTGGCGATGATGTTGACCTGCAAATAGCGCGGCAAATTGCCGTGGTTGGGATCAACCTCGCCCGAAGGCGGCGTCAGTTGGCTTAGAACCAGCGTAAATTGCAAGGCGTTGCCGCCGTTTGGCGGCTGAGAGGCAACCGGCTGCCCCACCAATAGAAAATTGCCCCGATTCGGATCTCCGTCAATTCCGCCAACAACATGGTAAATTGCATATCCAGTGGTGCCGGACTGCTGGCCGTTGAACTCCACGAAATCGGTGAAGGCCCCAGTCGCAAACCCATTGAGATAGGGCGGCGCGATGACCGGGATCGGGCCGTTTTGTCCAACCGAATCCGCTGCATTGTTAACCAGAAAAAAGTAGTAGTAGCTGGGGTTGACCGGCCCGGCAAACGTGATGGAAACCGTTAACCGCTTGCCGGATACCCCGGTTGCGCCCGAAGGCACGCTGGCGCATCCGGTTAGGCCGGCCAATCCGTATATACAGAGAACCGCGATCAACCATCGCAATTTCAACGGTGTACTCCTCAGGAGAGTCGTTTAATTGGCGCAAACCGTCAATATTATAGCAACTCGGCATCCCTCAAGACGAACAGCCGCTCGCTGGGTTGCGGTGACAGCCTCCGCGCTGCTCCTCCTCTGCGCATTTCCGCCCATCTCGCTCGATTTTATGGCCTGGGTTGCACTGGTACCATTTTACCTGGTATGGCGCAGCCGATCGCGGCCCATCCAGGCTTATGGCTGGGGCTATCTGTTTGGGCTCTTCTTCTTCGGCGGCCTCACCTACTGGATCGGCCTGACGGTAACCGCTTGGTCACAGTCACCGGTTGGCTGGGTCGCCTGGGCGCTGCTGGCAATCGTCGAGGCGAACTGGTTCGGCTTTTTTTCAGCGCTCGCTTTTTGGCTGGCCAAAGCATGCAATGGATTGCGCCCGCCGTTGGTGTTTGTATGCATCTGGATTATGACTGAATGGCTGAGAACTCAAGGCACCTATGGCCTTCCATGGGGATTGATCGGGTCCACCCAGTACCTTCATCCGATCCTCATCCAGCCGGCTGATCTGGCCGGAATCTACTCCATCTCTTTCCTGGTAGTGCTGGTCAATGTAACCGTGGCGGAGTATTTGCTCGCCAAATCCCTCCGAAACCCCTTGATATGGATTAGCAGCGCCGTCATCCTAATCGCCGTTGGAGGCGAAATACTTCGGCTTGCATCACCGGCCATTGGCGTCCCCTTCCGCGTTGCCATTATGCAGGGCAATTTTAGAAACTGGCTGGTTTCTTGGCAAGATGTTCAGCGAGAAACCAAACGAATCGCACGGATGACCTATTCCGTCCAAAACCAGCATCCCAACCTAATTCTCTGGTCGGAGAGCGCTGCGCCGGGCGATGCAATCAACAATAATGACGTCCATCAGCTTTTTGCGACGCTGGCACGGCATGCTCATACCGATATCCTGGTCGGCTCTCGCTATCGCAACCCGGACAACGGCCGGCAGACAAACTCGGCGGTTCTGTTCAATTCGAACGGCCAGATCGCCGGGCGGTACGATAAAGAGCAGATCGTGCCCTTCGGTGAGTTCATTCCGTTCCGCGCCTACATGCCCTTCGGCAATATCTTCCACTTTTTCAAGACCGATCTTACCCCTGGCCAAAGCGCGGCGCCGCTTCTCGATCCTCCCGCTCGGCTCGGGGTGGTAATCTGCTTTGAATCCACATTTCCCCGGCTTGCTCGAGCGAGGGTGAAAGCGGGCGCCAACGTGCTGATTTCGATGACCAACGATTCCTGGAGCGGCTCAATCGGGGAACCGGAACAGCACCTGGCTTTGAGCATCTTTCGCGCGGTAGAAAATGATCGTGATATGCTGCATGCCAGCACCGGCGGACGCTCCGCCTGCGTGGACGCCGAAGGTCGAATCGTGGCCCAGACAGGCTATTTCAAACCGGCTACGTTGTTGGTTACCGCCCGCCTCCATGATGGCGAAACGATATACTCCCGCTTCGGCAATTGGTTCGTGCTGCTCTGCGGCTTGTACATCCTCTGCCTTGTAATAAGCTCAATCCAGCGCCCGGCAAGGCACGCCACAAACTGATTTGTCTATATCACTTTGGAACTCTGGTTTGGGCGAGATGCCGGGTGGACGCCTTGGGGCGAGGCGGCATTTGAGAGGCAATGACGGGGCCGGTTGCAGTCACCGGTTTCTTTACGGCGGCCGGCATGCTTTTCGGTGCCGATGTGATGATCGGAGGTTTGGCCTCACTTTGAGAGGCGGGCGGTTGAGCGGCGGCCGGCTGAGCTTTCGTCCCGTATTTCGCCTCCAACGGCGTGATCGCCATCTGATCGCGCGTATTGTTCGGATCGAGCATTAACGCGGTTCGCAGCTCAACGTAAGCATCTCGGGGTCGTTTTGCAGCCAGATAGGCCATTGCCAAATGATAGTGAAGCTCGTGCTCCCGAGCTGCCAACCCGACCGCACGCTGAAGATATTCGAGCGCCGGCTGTATCTGGCCCAGGCGATAGTATGCCCACCCCAAGCTATCTATAAACAACCCCAACTGCTCCTTCGTAATATTCGAGTCTTTGGTGGCCAATGAGACCGCCCGGGTGGTTAAGCTAAGGGCCTGGTTGAGATGTACTTTATCATCAGCATAGGTGTATCCGAGCGCGTTCAATGTCACCGGATCGTTGGGATCTATGCGATAGGCCACCTCCATCACCTGAATGGCGGCGGGAATGTTACCGATCCGCTGTAGGCTTTCTCCTTGTGAGATCATCAATTGCACTCGCAGCTTCACCGGCGCCTTTGGGCAGTTCGTGAGTCCCAACTTGGTGTATCGAATGGCCAGCTCCCAGCGCTTGGTTGCTTGGCAAATGGCGGCGCATATGAGGTAGGTATCTGGATCGGTTCGGTTTTGTGCGATTTGTTGGTTAAAGATCGCCTCCGCACTGCGAATCTCTCCGGCGTTGAGCATCTGACCGGCCTGTGTTGCCCAGCGGCTGGTGTCGCGCTCCGAGGATGCGGTGAGTGACCGGCCGTTGAATAAAAAGTAGAGGGCCAACCCGGCCGCAAATATGATCGCGATGCGCCATACGATTAGAGCTTGGTTATTTCGCAACGATGTTATTCTCTTTGCCGCCGCTCGGATTCGCGCAGCGGTGGTGGTGGATGGGATTCCCGGCCGCTTATTTTGTCACGTTTTGATGCTCATCCAACGCCATTTGAAATATATTCGACTGGTGTCACCTATTTTACGAGGAAAGCGAGGGCATTGTTCGTCAAATGAAGAAAAAAAGTGACCCAGAGGGAACCGGTTTTGTGATAAACGTAGCCCATATAGATTCCCATCGCAACGTATGCCGGAATGTAGAGCAGCGGAAGGTGAAAGGCGGCAAAGACTATTCCGCTCACGATGATGGCGGTGGCTGGGTTAAACCGCTTCTTCAACGCATTTAAAAGGAATCCGCGAAATACCATCTCTTCGCTGAACGGTGCAATGACCGCACCCGCGACGACTAGCGCCACCAGACCGACTCCCGATTCCAACGGCTTTAATAGGGTTCCGACGTACAATGGATTCTGAATAATTTTCAGATGCTTTAAGGCCTGTAACCCCCAGATTCCGATGATGGTCACATTGGTTAATACCTGTACAGCTCCGATAATCACCAATCCCGCCAACCCGGCACCGATGCCGTATAAAATTTCCCAATCGTGGGGGCGAATTCGCAGCCCGATGTCCCTCATTCTCTCCCCATAAACGATCCGCACAAAAAACACGACCACTCCGCAAAAAACGGCCGCCTGGATCGGCAAGGTTGCAACGGCGGCCCATGCAAACCTCACCGGATTGTCAGAGGGCACGCCGGCGATCAGTTCTACGATGGGGAATGTCAACATCAGTGTGATCACCATCATTGCCTGGAGGCCGAACCAGGCGTGAACGACGCTCCACTTCGGGGCGAAGAGAGGGCGTGGGGTGTCCATCGTGATGAGCCATGAAAATCCAAGCACCACATCAATCAGCACTACAATACCAGTGATAATTGCAAAACCGATAATCATAAGATGAATATCTCTGGGTGGCAATATCGGCATTCAAATTTCCCCTAAATATCGAAATAGATCCTCTTCCTCCGAGGCACCGGTGAGTTCGAGGAATATATCCTCCAAACTGGAGCTGCTGCCGGCCGCCAGCTCCCTTAACTCATCCAGCGTGCCGGATGCGATCAGGCTGCCCTTATTGATGATGGCCACCCGATCGCACATTCGCTCCGCGATCTCTAAAATATGAGTGGATACGAATACGGCCGTCCCCCGGCGGCATAACTCCCTCAGGATATCCTTCATCAGGCGGGCGCTCTTAGGGTCGAGGCCGACGGTCGGTTCATCGAGAAAAATAACTTTGGGAGAGTGAATGAGTGCGCCGGCCAGCGCGATTTTTTGCCTCATTCCGCGGGAATACCCCTGGATGAGATCATTTCCCTTTTCATAAAGCTCAAACAACCGTAGCAAATCGTCCACCCGACGCGCTCGCTCGCCGGTTTGTACCGAGTAGAGGTCGGCCATGAAATGGAGAAACTCGCGGCCGGTCAATTTTTCATACAAAAAGGGATTGTCGGGGATGTACCCAAATATCCGCTTGGCCGGGATCGGCTCGACCTGGATGTCATGCCCGCCGATGACCGCGGTTCCAGTCGTGGGACGCAGTAGACCGGTCATCATCTTGATGGTCGTCGTCTTGCCGGCGCCGTTGGGTCCTAGAAAGCCGAACAGCTCGCCGGCATACACGCTCAGACAGAGATCGTTGACTGCCACCAGCTCGCCGAATTTTTTAGTCAGGTTCCGGCACTCGATCATAATGGGGGCATCGGTCTCAGCGGCCTCCTGATTCGGGGGCTTTTCGGTATCTCCTGATTCAGTGCTCGGACCCATTTCCACCGGTTCGTTTCCAGCCTTAAAATGAAATATTCGTGCGCTCATTCCAAAATCGAAATAGGAAGGTGATGAGAAATCGCACCACCCCGTCACGATCTCATAGCCATTTTTCCACACTTCAACCGCATTACCTGATTCATTTCGGCGATCTACTTCAATCCAATGCGACCGGCATCAACCGCTCGATCTGTTCGCGGGTGATCGGCCCGTGACGCAAGATCCTAACCGGGCTGCATGTCAAATCCACCACGGTGGAGGCGAGGCCTCCGGCCGGGCCGGAATCCAGCGTCAGACCAATCTCAGGCTCATCGCCTAAACCTGCCATCGCCTCTTGAGCGGTAATCGGAGGCGGCTGACCAGACCGGTTGGCGCTCGGCGCAAAAATCGGCCTGCCGAATTTCTGAAGCAAAGATAGGGCGATCGGGTGATCCGGCCAGCGGATGCCGACCGTGCTTCCACTCGGATTGATCCAGTTGGGGACATGAGGGCTGCGATTCAGTATCAGCGTAATCGGGCCGGGCATAAACCGTTCAACCAACGCCATCGTCTCATCGGTCAGATTGAGCGCAAGCGCCTTTAGATCATCTAAACCGGCAACCTGCACCGGCAGCGGCTTACCGGGATCCCGGCCCTTGATTCGGTACACCGCCTGAGCCGCCTTTTCACTGTAAAGGTCGCCGGCCAGGCCGTAAACCGTCTCGGTCGGAAACACTACCAGTTGATCATGAGCCAGCGCATCCGCCGCCCGTTGGATGATTTCCCAATCACGATTTGAGCTATGAATGCGAATTATTTCAGTCACGATGGCTTGTTGCCGCTGACGCAGCGCTCAATTCCGGCCAGGTCCCTTTCTCGAAAGATAGCGCTAAAACCCCGATCTTCCAACATTCCGGCCACGCTGTCACTTTGCCCGCAGCCAACCTCCAGTGCAATCCAACCACCCGGCTTCAATACTCCGGCCGCCTGATCAATCAGCTTCCGAATGTGACTTAAGCCATCTGCACCGGCATAGAGCGCCGTATCCGGCTCGTAATTTAAAATTTCGGGCTGAAGCCGCTGCTTCTCTCCCACTGATACATAGGGCATGTTCGCCACGATTCCATCGAGCGAACCGGCTGCAAATCCGGACAATAAGTCCGTTTGCAGTAAGCGAATCGAACGGGCGCCCAGAATATTGTTCGCGTTGTGCCTAGCGATCCTCAATGCGTCAATCGAAAGATCGGTTGCGGTTACCTGAAGCGAATATCGATGCCTGGCGATGGAAATGGCGATGCACCCGCTCCCGGTTCCGATGTCGGCGATTCGTGCGTTGGACCGGGGGCTGGTTTTTTGCAGGGCGATATCAACCAGCATCTCGGTTTCCGGCCTGGGAATCAGCACAGCGGACGTGACCTTAAATTTAATGCCGTAAAACTCTTGATACCCTCGCAGGTAAGCGAGCGGTTCACGCTGTTCCCGCCGACTGACCAGGCTTTCGAGCATAAGAAGCTGCTCCTGACTTAAATCCGGTAGCGCCCTCCTCAACACATCTAACCGCCGAGCGCTGGCTGCCAGCGCCAGCAACAACTGCGCCTCTAGGTGTGGATTTTCAATACCGACCGCAGCGAGCTGCTGCTCGATCTCGAATAACAGCGCCTCCAGCCGGCCGCCTCGATCGTCTAAAGTGTGCTGCCCATCCATCCGGTAATTACTGGGATTCTGAGATTGATACACAGCCATAAAAGGTCATCTCGAACCGCCGGCCGGTGGCATGTCGTCACGCCGCCGACGCGATACGCAGCTTTTCAGCCTGATCAGCGGTGGCCAGCGCGTCTATGAACGACTGTAGCCCCCCATCCAGTACAACCGGAATATTGTAAATGGTCAGCCCCACTCGATGATCGGTCACGCGGCCATCTGGGAAATTATAGGTGCGGATTTTCTCCGAGCGATCGCCGGTGCCGATTTGAGAACGGCGGGCGGCGGTGATTTCGGCTTGTTGTTGCTGCTGCTGGATATCGTACAACCGCGCCCTCAACATTCTCATCGCTTTCTCTTTGTTCTGAAGCTGACTGCGCTCATCCTGGCATGTCACCACTATGCCCGACGGCTTGTGGAGCACCCGGATGGCGGTGGCCACCTTTTGCACGTTCTGGCCGCCAGCGCTCGATGAGTGGTAGATATCCATCTCGATATCGTTGGGCGATATCTCCACCTCCACATCCTCCGCCTCCGGCAATACCGCCACCGTTGCGGCGGAGGTATGAATGCGCCCGCTGGCTTCAGTAACCGGAACTCGCTGCACCCGATGAACGCCGCTTTCATATTTCAACTGGCTGTAGGCGCCGCTTCCCTCAATGGAGAGAACCACTTCCTTATAGCCGCCGATGCCGGTCTCCTGCTCGCTTAAAATGTCGTATTTCCAGCCTCTTCGCTCCGCATAGCGACAGTACATCCGAAAAAGATCGCCCGCAAATAGGGCGGCCTCCTCACCACCGGTGCCCGCCCGGATCTCGACCAACACATTCTTCTCATCGTTGGGATCCTTGGGTAACAGCAGCACTTTAAGTCGCTCCGATATCTCTTCCAGTCGTGGCCTCAGCTCATCTACGTCAGCCTGCGCCAACTGCCCCAGCTCCTCATCATGCAGCAGCGATTCCGCCTCCTCCAGGCTCTGCACGACCTGCTTCAGCTCCCGATAGGTCGAGACGATCTCGGTTAAGTCACTGTAGGATTTTGAGAGCTGGCGGTATTGCTGAAGATCGGCGGTGATCTGCGGGTCGGCGAGCTTTCGCCCGATCTCTTCGTAAGTGGCTTCGAGCTCATCCAATTTGTGCTTGGCATGTTCCCAGGACATTTTATGCGTTACTCATTCTATTAAGGTGATGAATTCGGACTTGCCGCATCAGGCATCAGGATAACGATTTATAACGAGCTTCAGTTCCATTAAGTGATGGTTGAAGAATATTGTCACACCCATCGGCTCCTAAGAAGCAGCAACCGTCGGCTGAGGCAAGATCATTTCGTTTTCCCGATCAATGACCGCCTTCAGCGCGGCAAGCGCTACCTCCACTTGGTCGGCGGTAGGCTCACGTGTGGTGAGATATTGGGACCAAAGCCCCGGCGCCAGCAGGATACGGGTTGGTGTAGCGCTTCGAAACCGGCCGGCCAGCTTAATCGCCTCATAAGCGATCCCCGCCACCACCGGTATCAACAGCAGATGCAGCGGCAGCCGGAGATACCAGACCGGGCGCCCAAACAGGGAGAACACCAAAATGCTGAGTATCAGCACCACCACGATGAAGCTGGTCCCACAGCGTGGATGAATTCGCGACGATTGCATCGCCTGTTCCACCACCAGCGCGCGACCGGCCTCGAACGTATTGATCGCCTTATGCTCGGCGCCGTGGTACATAAACACTCGGCGCACATTTTTCACCGCCGATATCGCCAGGATGTATCCGAGAAATATGAGGATGCGGACGAGGCCGTCAATCAGATTAAGCGGCAAGCTCCCCAGCTCGATGGGGTGTCCCTCGATCGCCTTTATCAGAATCCCCACAACATCAGTGATGGCGCTCGGTAGCACCAGAAAGAGGGCGACCCCGATTAAAAACCCGATCGCTAAAGTTGAGCCGATTGCAATATCGTTGATCGAACGGCTGGAGCTACCTACCGCTTCGCTGGGTGATTCCGTTTCAAGCTGCTGACTTGCCGAAAAAGAGAGAGCGCGACCCCCCAACACCATCGCGTCGATCAACGCCAACGATCCTCGCAAAAATATCTGGTTCAACCACTGCAACCGGCCCAACACCGATTGCGTAACCGGCTCAACGTGTACCACAATCTGCTCATCGGGCCGGCGACAGGCCACCGCAAAGTAGCGGGGGCTTCGCATCATCACGCCCTCGACCACCGCCTGACCGCCGAATTGTGCCGGATCGCTCATTGCCGATACCCGTGTTGCTTGAGTTTTGCTGATACCCGATGATTGGCCTGAAACGGCTATTTCTTCAGGTTATAACGCTGCATGAACTTCTCGACGCGACCCTCCGTATCCACGATCTTCTGCCTGCCGGTATAGAAGGGATGGCACACATTACAAATTTCAACCCGAATGTTCGGCTTCGTTGAGCGGGTCTTGAAGGTATTACCGCCTTCGCAGCTTACGACCGCCTCTTCGTATTTCGGATGTATTCCATTTTTCATTATTGACGACACTCCTGTAAGGGTTTCCCAGAGGTAACCAAGCTGACACCCTGTCTCACATTAGTTTTCACCGTCAAAGATTATAGACGATTTTTGATGGCAGCCGCAACGAAAACCGCCAAAGACGGCCGGCCGTTCCCGGATAACTGTTCAGTTTTACGAGGGTTTTTAAGGGTGCTAGAGTTCACCCTATCCTGATCTTCCTTCGGGGAGGAGGAAAAAGAGAAGCTCAATCCTTGAAGTACAACCGACGACCCCCATCCTCACCTTCCCCCTAGGAGGGGGAAGGGATTCACTCGTGGATAATCTAATCTCCCTCCCCCTATGAGGGGGAGGGTTAGAGTGGGGGTGGATTGTGTAATCGAGAATCATTCCCACAAGACTGAACTATTCCGTTCCCGGTGGTCATAGGTGCAGCTGGACGCTATGAGGTAACATGTTCTAATATGATCATACATTTCACCCCGGTTCTTAAAGAGACCCACCATGGAGAAGCTAAATACCGATGAGTCTGGACAAAAAAACGGCGTTCATCACGACGCCGATCTACTACGTAAACAGTACACCCCATATCGGCAGCGCGCTCACTACCGTAACATGTGATATTATTACACGCTACTGGAAGCGGCTCGGCAAGTCGGTGCTCTTTTTAACCGGGACCGATGAAAATGCGACCAAAGTGATCGAAGCGGCCACCCGCGCCGGTGTGGACCCAAAGCGGTTCGTGGATGGACTGGCGACTGAATTTCAGCGAACCTGGCGGTTGCTGCACATCGAATACGGCGATTTTATCCGCACGACCGAGCCGCGCCATATCGCGGCGGTGCAGGAGGTGTTCAATCGGCTGCGAGGCTCGGGAGATGTGGTCAAAGGCTTTTATGAGGGTTGGTACTGCGTTGCCGATGAGACTTTCTTCCGAGACAGCGACGTGGGCGAGGATCATCGCTGCCCCAATCCGGAGTGCGGAAAGCCGCTTCGCCGAATCCAAGAAGAGAACTGGTTTTTCCGTCTCTCCACCTATGCCGACCGCTTAAAACAACATATCATCGATCACCCGAATTTTCTGCAGCCGGAGTTCCGCCGAAACGAGGTGCTGGCCTTCATTGATCAGGGCTTGCGGGATATGAGCATCACCCGATCCTCATCCGGCTGGGGGATCCCGGTGCCGGATGAGCCGGACAAAGTTATTTATGTCTGGTTCGATGCGCTGGTCAACTATCTGGTTGGTGCCGGTTGGCCGGATCATCCGGAGCGTTTTGCCGAAATCTGGCCGGCCGACATCCATCTAATGGGCAAGGAAATCTTTGTCCGCTTCCACGCCACGCTCTGGCCCGCTATGCTGATGGCGCTTGGCATGGAGCTGCCCGGCGTGATCTATGCGCACGGGTGGTGGACCATCGGCGGCGATAAGGGTAGCAAGTCGAAGGGCAATCTGCCCCATCCCGGCGAGCTGGCGTCGCGCATCGCTGAGCTTTCCGGCGCCGATTATGAGGTGGCGGTGGACGCCCTTCGCTACCTGCTCATCCGGGAGATGCAATTCGGCCTGGATGCCGAGTACTCCGAAACCGCCTTCCTGCAGCGATTTAACAGCGATCTGGCCAATGACCTAGGGAATCTGCTCAACCGGTCGGTCTCGATGGCCGAACGATATCTCAACGGAATGACCCCACCGCCCCAGCCGCCACCCGGCAGCTACGATCAACTCCTTAGCGATACGGTCGCTGAAGTCGGCGAAGCGCTTGAAGCCATCCAGATGAACACCGCCATGGAGTCCGTTTTCCGGCTGGTCTCCCGCTGCAATAAATACATTGATGAGAGGCAGCCTTGGCGGCAGGCCCGCCAAGGCGATGACCAAGCGCTTCGCGAGACCCTCTACACCTGCTTTGAGACGCTGAGATCGGTCGCACTGATCGTTCAGCCGGTGATGCCGGTCGCCTCTCAGCGGATCATCCGCGCGATCGGCCTCGATCTCAACCCGGCCGAAGTGCCATGGCAATCGGCGGCTGTATGGGGACAATGCTCGGACAAACCGCTGCCCAGCCCGGTGCCGCTTTTTCCCCGCATACCGGCTAATATGCTGGAACGCACCTCCGAAAAAACTCAGGGGAGGCAAACGAATAATATGTCGGAAATGCCTGTAACATCCGCCCAGCCGTCACCAGCCGAACCCACCCCGCCACCTTCGACCACTACAACCGTGACGATTGAGGATTTCGCAAAATTGGAGCTGCGGGTGGCGGATGTGATTGACTGCAAACCGGTTCCCAATACCAGCAAACTCCTCCATTTGCGGGTGAAGCTCGGCGAGGAGGAACGTGATATTCTATCCGGCATTGCCGAGACCTATACGCCGGATGAGCTGATCGGCAAACAGGTCATCATCATCGCCAACCTCCAACCCCGAAAAATGAGGGGCGTCGAGTCGCAGGGAATGATACTGGCCGCCGAAACGGACGGCCAGGCGATCATATTGGTTCCCGAAACACAGGTTCCTTCCGGCGCGCTCGTGCGGTAGCTCGCCAGCCAGTAAAATTACAATCATCATTATTATGCTTGGTTTGAACATGCTGATTTTACTATTGAGCTCAATCTGCTATGCAATATAACTTAGCCTGTGCGCTTGAGCTACTCCGTCTGGGCACGCAAATCCCCGGCGCCGAATTTCGCGAAGAACAAGAGGAGGCCGTCCGTCACATCGTTGAAGGCCATGGCCGGTTGCTGGTCGTGCAAAGGACTGGTTGGGGAAAAAGCTTTGTCTATTTTATCGCCGCCAAGCTGCTGCGTGAACAGGGAATGGGGCCGGCCATTCTCATTTCACCCCTGCTCGCACTGATGCGGAACCAGATTGCGGCGGCGACCCGAATGGGAGTCCGCGCCAGAACGATCAATTCTGAAAATCAGGAAGAATGGCATGAAGTGGAGGCGGCGTTGGCTCGCAATGAAGTGGATATCCTGTTGATTTCTCCGGAACGGTTGGCCAATGAACATTTTCTAGCCGATGTTCTTAGGCTGGTGGCCGGACGCATCTCCTTGCTGGTGGTGGATGAAGCGCATTGCATTTCGGACTGGGGCCATGATTTCCGTCCGCACTATCGGTTCATCGAGCGGATGATGCGGACATTGCCGCCCAACCTGCGAGTGCTCGCGACGACAGCCACGGCCAACAACCGGGTGCTGGCGGATTTGCAAACGATTCTCGGACCCAATCTAACGGTGTCGCGTGGCGAACTGGGCCGGCCTTCGCTCTTGCTCCAGACAATACGAATGCCGAGCCAGGCCGCCCGCATGGCTTGGCTGGCAACACATCTGCCTAACATCCGCGGCAGTGGCATCATCTACACACTCACCGTGCGTGATGCGGTTCAAATTGCGGGTTGGCTGCAATCGCGAGGCATTCAAGCGGAATCCTACAGTGGAGAAACCGGTGAGCGGCGGGTGGAGCTTGAAAACGCCTTGTTGGAAAACCGCGTGAAGGCCTTGGTGGCAACCACGGCATTGGGAATGGGGTTTGACAAACCCGACCTCGCCTTTGTGATTCATTACCAGACGCCCGGCTCGGTGGTTGCTTACTATCAGCAGGTGGGCCGGGCGGGCCGCCAAATTCCGCAAGCGCACGGTGTGTTGTTAAGCGGGCAAGAAGAATCAGACATCAACGACTATTTCATTGAGAGCGCCTTTCCATCACGGCAGGAAATCGAATCCATATTGAAAGCACTACAAGGCGCGGCCAATGGCCTTTCCATCAACGAGCTTTTAAGCCGGGTAAATATCCGAAGAGGCCGGATTGAAAAGGCGCTGCAACTCATGTCGCTGGAATCGCCGGCCCCGGTGGTGAAGCAAGGCAGCAAATGGATTCTGACGAGCGCCAATCTTTCGGAAACGTTCTGGCAACGAGCGGAACGACTGACTGAATTGCGCCGGGTCGAACAACAACAAATGCAGGAATACGTGGCATTGACTTCTGGCCACATGGACTTTCTTATCAGCGCGCTGGATGGCGATCCAGGGACTTATATCGCGCCGCACATTGCTCCATTACCCGCGACGTTTGATGACAGGTTGGCGCGGGAAGCGGTGGCATTTTTGCGCCGCACCAGTCTACCGCTGGAACCGCGCCGCCAATGGCCAACCGGAGGATTGCCACACATGAAAGTCTCTGGCCGAATTCCGCCGGAGCATCAGGCTCAAGCCGGTCGGGTGCTTTGCATGTGGGGCGATGCAGGCTGGGCTTCGTTGGTGCGTCAGGGAAAGTCGCAATGCGGACGATTTGCCGACCAATTGGTTGAAGCCTGTGCTGCTATGGTGCGAACCTGGGCACCTCAACCGCCACCAGTTTGGGTTACCTGCATCCCTTCGCGGCGACACTCAGAACTGGTGCCGGACTTTGCCCGCCGTCTCGCAACCGCACTGAATCTGCCGTTCCATCCGGTGCTGGAGAAAACGGACGACCGTCCGGCGCAAAAGCAAATGGAGAACAGCAGCCAGCAAGCCCGAAATGTGGATGGCTCTTTGAGAATCCATGGGAACGTTCCGGCTGGCGCGGTCTTGCTGGTGGATGATACGGTAGATTCGAGATGGACGATGACGGTTGCGGCTTACCTGCTGCTCACGAATGGCAGCGGGCCGGTGCATCCACTGGCTCTGGCCTCGACCGCATACGCTGACGAATGATGACACCGCTGACACCAAATACTCAGGCGATCCTGTTGCTGACCGCGCCGCTGCTGGTTGCGGAGCGTGGTGACCTCTCGGCCAAGCTGTTGAGTGTGGGCGAATACAACCGGCTTGCCCGTCTTTTGAGTGAAAAGCAAAAGCAGCCCGCTGATTTGGTCGGGAATGATGTTGAAGAAGTGATCAACCTATGCGCGCCGCAATTTGGGAAAGACCGACTCGACGCGCTTTTGGGCAGGGGATTCTTGTTGAGCCAAGCCGTTGAGCGCTGGAGCGCGCGAAACATCTGGGTGATCAGTCGCGCCGATTCGACCTATCCGAAACGCTTGAAGACCCGATTGAAGGAAGATGCGCCTCCGCTCCTGTATGGTTGCGGAGATTTGGCGTTGCTTGAAAAGGGCGGATTGGCAGTCGTGGGTTCGCGGCATGTGGACGATGAACTGATCAGCTACACCGAAGGCATTGGGAAACTGGCTGCAGAAGCACATCGGACACTGATTTCTGGAGGCGCCAAAGGCATTGACCGCGCCGCCATCAATGGCGCACTGCAATCCAGTGGCGAAGCCGTCGCTGTAATGAGCGACAGTCTTGAACGCGCTGCCGTCGCCTGGGAAAACCGCCAGCCGTTGATGGATCACCGATTGGTTTTGGTTTCGCCTTACGATCCTGCGGCAGGATTCAACGTTGGCAACGCAATGCAACGTAACAAGGTCATTTATGCCATCGCCGATGTGGGTTTGGTGGTGACCTCTGATTTTGAGAAGGGCGGCACTTGGGCGGGGGCGATTGAGCAACTGGAGAAGTTTCATTTTGTTCCTGTGTTTGTCCGAAATGGAGACCATGCCGGCCGCGGAAATTCGGCGCTCATCCATCATGGCGGCCTGCCTTGGCCAGACCCGCAAAGCGGAGATGAGCTTAACCAGGAACTTCAGAGCGCTATAGAACAGAGTAAAACCGAAACGAAGCAAAAAACACTTCAATTTCCGCCCGAATGATCACTCACCTCCGAAAGATGAATCAGTGCATCTCCATCTATTTCCCCTCGGCTTAGCCTCTAAACGTACTTCGTCATACAAACGCAGGAAGCTTGAAGGGGCAATTCGCCTGGTTGACAAGCGTAAAATCGCTCGCTAAAATATGGGTGGAGGGGTACCACCATGCGCCAAACTTCCTGGATTGCAACCGCAGCGGCGTTAATTCTAGCGCTCTATCTCGTGTATCTTATGACTGCGCCGAAAAGGCAGACCATCAGGCCGCTGACCGAGATGCAGGTCACCGCTATGCTCAAACAAGGTGATGAAGCTCTCCATCGTAAGGATCTGAATGGCATTTTTAATCTGCTCGCACCCCACGTCAAGATTTTAGGCGTTTCGCAGGATCGCCTGCGTGCCACGCTGGCACGTGATTTTCAGGAAACCGGCCCGCTCATCGCAACTTGGAAAAATCTGCAGTTCTATGGCGGCCAGACCTCCGCTACCGCCACCTTTACGCTGATGGTAGGCGAAGACA
This sequence comes from Armatimonadota bacterium, assembly GCA_023481295.1. Taxonomy (GTDB): domain Bacteria; phylum Armatimonadota; class Chthonomonadetes; order Chthonomonadales; family JAMCWF01; genus JAMCWF01. The sequence continues at coordinate 22,387 of JAMCWF010000038.1, forward strand.
TTCCCGGTATGGAGGCCCGGTATTTCAACTATCCCATCACCATCATCCTTAAACCGGTCAAAATTCCAACCTATTTCGGGCTTTTCCATACCACTCAATGGCGCATCACCAACGTCCAGACCAATGTGCCGGTTGATTTTGAAGGCCCCTGATGAGTCTTTAGGCGGCCTTTTCATTCATCACCGCACACAAACCTGGTGGCTCGGTGGTATCATTCTGTAACCCAATTCATCTATATTCCACTCAATCTCAACAAGATAACGAAAAAACGGCACTTTTCACCATGAGTATATTTAGCGTAATCCAAACAACTAATTCGCCGGCTGTCCCCGAATCCAAAACGGCCGGTGATTCCCAAGATATCTCTTCCTACTATGCCACCGACTACCAGGTCCACTCTTTCCGGTCGCATGATGGTAAGGCGACGATAGCGGATCAATGCCGCCGGGCGGATGAAATTGGACTGAAGGAGATCGGCTTCTCGGAGCACAAAGATTTTGACCCCTTTGATCCGGTCGTGGATCATTTTAACTACGAGCGGTACATGGCGGAAATTCAGCTCGCCCGGAAGGAGTTTGAGGGCAAGCTCATCATTCGGGCCGGTGTGGAGGTGGATTACCAGGTCTGGTTTGAGGAGAAGATCGCGGAGTACCTGAACGATTATCCCTTTGATTTCGTGATCGGTTCGGTGCACTACGTTTGCCGGCAGATGTTGATGACTCCCCGCTATCTGAAAACACGCACTCAAGAAACGGCCTACCGCGACTATTACCGCGAGGTGCTCTATTCCGTCCAGAGCGGCTTAATTGACATTGTGGGCCATCTGGAGTACGCCAATCGCCGCGGCGTGCCCCAATTCGGCCGGTTTGATCCATCGCCCTATGAAGAGGATCTGAGGCAGCTTTTTAACGAGATGATCCAGCGAAATGTGGCGCTCGAAATAAACAGCGCCGGTATCCGACAGGGGGTGGAGATGACCTACCCCTGCGAGCGAACCGTAGCGATCTATGCCGCTTGCGGCGGAAAGCAGGTCACTTTCGGCTCAGATGCGCACCATCCTGACGACCTGGCTAAGGACATTCGTCGCGCTTTTGAGCTGGCGCAGAAATACGGCCTTCAGCAGGTTACATTGTTTGAAAATCGCCGGCGATCCACCCGTCGGTTGCTGCTCGCTGGGTAAGGGAATGCCTTTGCCGGAAAAATTGCTTAATGCGACTGCATCGCGGCCGGTTGTGCTCCAAGCTTTACCGTGATGTTTTTACGAAGACCCTCTGGGGTTATCACAGTCAATACCACGTTATCCCCCACCTTCTTGCTGTTCAGCACCTGCCGGATGAGGTCGATAGAATGAACCGCTTTCCCATCTATCTTTAATATAATATCGTTGTCCACCAAGCCGGCGGCGGCGGCCGGAGTGCTGGGCAGCACAACCTGTACCCATGCCCCTACACCCGGTGGAATCTGAAGCTGCTGCGAGATGGATGGGTCCACCGGTGAAAACTGAATTCCCAGGAAGGGCTTCTGGGCCAACGGCGGCAGCTTGCGGCTCTTTTGGATTAGGGTTCGGAGCACCGAGCGAACCGTGTTGATCGGTATCGCGAATCCGATCCCGATATTGCCGCCGCCGCCTTCCGAAACAATGGCGGTGTTTATCCCGATCAACTGCCCGTTGATGTTGGCCAGCGCACCACCCGAATTACCGCGGTTGATCGCCGCATCGGTCTGAATGGCGTCACGCAGTATGTGGTTTTGATCAATTCGCAAGTTGTGGCGGTTGGTGGCTGAAACCACTCCCACCGTGACGGTGGTGCCGACCCCCAATGGATCCCCGATTGCGATCGCCCACTCCCCAACCATCAACTTGGAGGAATCACCGAGCCGTGCGTAGGGCAGATTCTTCCCGTTGATCTTTACCAGCGCGATATCGGCCTGCGGATCGGATCCCACCACCCTGCCGTCATACTTCTTCCCGGAAGGGGTGGTGACCCGGATAATGTCGGTATTGGCGATGACGTGGTTGTTGGTAACCACATAGCCGTTCGGGCTGATGATGACTCCCGATCCCTTGCCCTCCATAATTTCCAGCGGCCCCGGAACCGCCTGGCCAAAGAACATGGTGGTTGATTGAGCTTCACCGACCGTATCGATGTTTACCACCGCCGGTTCGATCTTGGCCACCGCCGCCACGATCGGATTTCGGCCGATATTCGGCTCCTTGGGCGGATGGTCGAGTATTCGAATTAAAGCTGCTTTTGCTTGGTTGGTCGAGAGGATTCCGTACGAATTCTGCAGCCAATGCAGCGTCCCAACTCCGATGATGATTCCGATGACTATAAAAAGAAGCGATTGAATGACTTTTCGCATACCGTTTATTCTCCGGAAGCTCTTTCTTCAGAACCCCTTGTCCAGGTCGGCAAGCAGATCAACCATTTCGATGGCTGCGATCGCCGCCTCCACACCTTTATTGCCCGCCTTCCCGCCCGCGCGGGCAACCGCCTGATCCATGCTTTCGGTGGTCAGCAGCCCGTAAGCCACCGGGCGGCCGGTCGTTCGGGCAATCTCGCCGAGTGCGCGGGTAACCTCCGCTGCAATGTAATCGAAGTGGGGAGTCTCACCTCGGATCAAGCACCCCAGCGCGATGATTGCATCCCACTTCCCGCTACCGGCCAACTGTTGAGCCACCACCGGCAACTCCCAGGCGCCGGGCACTCGATAAACGGCGATGTCTCCCTCGCCGGCGCCGTGTCGGATCAGCGTATCCTTCGCACCCGCCAGCAGGCGATCGGATATCATGCTGTTAAAGCGGCTCACCACAATCGCAAACCGGCGCCCGCTCGCGTTCAACCGGCCGGAGTATTCACCCATCTTCTCCCACACACTCCATCAGTAATATATCTTCCGGATCGAAAATATGGCCCAGCTTCTCGCGTTTCGTGCGTAAGTAGCGGGCATTATGCGGATTGGGCGGCACCTTTAATGGAATCCACTCCACGATTTCCAAATCGTATCCTTCCAATCCCGCCACCTTGGCCGGATTATTGGTCATAAACCGGATGCGCTTCAAGCCGATATCCACCATGATCTGAGCGCCGATGCCGTAGTCGCGCAGATCGGGCTTGAAGCCCAGCATCTGGTTCGCCTCCACCGTGTCGGCCCCTTTATCCTGCAAGGCGTAGGCTCTGAACTTATTCAATAGCCCGATCCCTCGCCCCTCCTGTTCCAGGTAGATTAGTACCCCTCGCCCTTCGGAAGCGATCTTATCCAGCGCCAGATGCAACTGATCGCCGCAATCGCATCGGAGCGATTCAAGCAGGTCTCCGGTCAGGCAGCTTGAGTGAACCCGCACCAGCACCGGCTCGCCGTCGCTCACCTCACCCTTAATCAAGGCAATCGCCGGACGCGCATCCACGCTCGATTCGTAGCCGTACACCAGTAGTTCCCCGTATTGCCGCGTCGGCAGCACCGTACTGGCCACCCGTTGAACCAGGCGCTCCGTTCTCCGCCGGTATTTTATGAGATCCGCAATGGTGAGCAGCTTCAAATGAAACCGCTTTGCTATCTCCTCGAGCGATGGCAGCCGCGCCATCGTGCCGTCATCGTTCAATATCTCGCACAAAACACCGACCGGCTGCAGGCCGGCTAGCCGGCAGAGGTCAACGGTGGCTTCGGTATGGCCGGCACGCCGAAGCACACCTCCCTCCAACGCGCGCAGCGGGCTGATGTGACCCGGCCGCAGCAAATCCTCCGGCTTGGTGGCGCTGTCGGCTAAAACGCGAATTGTCTGCGCCCGATCATGGGCCGAAATACCGGTCGTAGTGCCATGGCTCGCATCAACCGGTACGGTAAAGGCGGTATTGTATCGTGAGGTGTTGTTGGACTCCGCCATCGGAATTCGGAGATCCTCCAGCCGCCGCCCCTCCATCGGCACGCAGATCTGGCCGCGCCCATGTTTCAGCAAGAAGTTCACGTGCTGCGGCGTGCAAAATTGGGCGCTGAAGATGAAATCGCCTTCATTCTCGCGGTCCTCATCGTCCACCACGATGACCATTTCACCCTTGCGAAGACTCTCGAGTGCTTCCTCTATCCGACTAAACATCGTTGGTTAAATCCCTGTAAAATCACGGCTCCCTGTTCTCAATTCGACCGCTATACAAGGTCGGATCGCCGTAAGTGATCAAGCATTCAATGTACTTTGCAATGATATCCACCTCCACGTTCAAGCGGTCACCTCGCCGCGTGGTGCAAAGGTTGGTCACCTCCCAGGTATGCGGGATAATCGCCACCTCGAGCCAATCTTCACCCAGCCCGGCGATGGTTAGGCTGATACCATCGATGGCTATGGATCCTTTTAATGCCATGTATCGGCGAATTGAACGCGGGGCCGTCATTCTCAATAAACGCGAGTTGCCGACGTCCACCGCATCCAACAACTCGACCGTGGCATCCACGTGCCCCTGCACAAAGTGGCCGTTAATCCCCCCCA
>JAMCWF010000006.1 GCA_023481295.1 Armatimonadota bacterium
CCAGGCGCCGAAAACCCTGTCATACAGTTCAGCTTCGTTTTGAGTGAGTCCGGGCAAGGAGGGCTGTCGTGCGGGAAGCGCTTGGCGGATTGAATCGAGATCGCTTGGCTCGTGGTAGGCATAATCGGGGCGGATCGGCAGCTCGATCGTCCGGTCTAAAAGCCGTTCGACGGACGCTTGGTTGCTTAAATCGTCTAAATCAAGGGATAGGGCCTGCTCGAACTGGTCCTCAAGGAGGGAAATATCGCGGCCCTCTTCTTCGCACTGCTGTCGCTCGGTTAGGATGTCGTCGCGACTTATATATAGCCAGATATATTTCACCTGAAATCTCCTCTTGAGCGTAGAGCTTACCTTGACGACAATCGGGAGCGGAAGGTAATATAGAAGAACCGGCGAGGCGGAGTAGCTCAGTTGGTTAGAGCATACGGCTCATACCCGTAGTGTCGGCGGTTCGAGTCCGCCCTCCGCTACATTATAAACCGAAGCGGGTCATTACCCGCTTCGGTTTTTGTCTTTCCGGTATGGCAATGAGCGGTCTTAATCTTCCGCTTTATCGGTCAGCTTATCGAGATCGGCTGCGGTATCATCGAGATTAATTTCCCCTTCGCTGAAATCGCCGGATGCGCTCTCTTCATAGGAATCGGTCCTATCTGCTTTCGCCAACCCATCGGCGGGCAGATCGACTGGCGATGTGCTCACATTGAGGCCGAGATCATTCATCTCGGGGAATTGGGCCAATTCGTCGTCCGAATCTGCGAGCGCCGCCTCGATTTCAGACTCGGAATCGACGGCTGCCTGGCCGCCAGACAGGTCACTCAGAATCATCGCTTCCGGTGCGGGTGTAATCTCTGTCGGCGATTCATCGCTCATGGGCGGCAACCCCAAGGGCGCCTCGTGCATCATCCCGTTTTCCCCGAACCGCCGCCTCGGTCAGCACACGGGTAGTCTTCTGGAACGATGCGGCGGAAAGGAAGCTGTCGGTTGCCAGCGACGCTTCGGTGATGCCCAGCAATATCCAATCGGCGATCGCTTCAGTTCCCGGCGGGTCAATGTTCCTCACTCTGGCGTTCTCATCCTCGAAGATGAACTTATCCACCACCTGGCCGGGTAGGAAACGGGTATCGCCGGCCGAGCGGATTTTCCGTTTCCTCAGCATTTGGCGAACGATCACCTCCACGTGCTTGTCGTTGATATCAACGCCCTGCGATTTATACACGCTTTGGATTTCGCGCACCAGGTACTCCTGCACCCCACTGGGTCCCTGCAGTTCGAGCACTTTTTGAGGATCCAACGGGCCTTCCGTCAGCCGATCGCCCGGATGCAACTCATCGCCGACCCGTACCTCCAGCTCACCTCGGTAAGGAACCAGCACCGTTTCTCGAATGGTGATAACCTCGATGCCGGCCTCTCGAATGCGACGTGCGACTCGATCCGAAACGGTATCGCCGGCCGATGCGATCACCTCTCCGTTGGGATGCTCCACGTTTTCAGCCAGCACCTTGCCGGTGATTTTCGTTTCATCGAGCACCGGCAGCTTTGAGTGGATTACGACATATCGGAGACCTTTGGATTCAATGGCCGCCACCCGACCCGAAAATTCAGTGATAATGGCCTGTCCCTTCGGTTTGCGCGCCTCGAACAGCTCCACCACTCTCAACAGGCCGCCGACCTGATCTTCGAGCACCTTCAGCATCGCCTGGATGGCGCGGCCGCGCTCCCGCTCCGGACCCTCAATCCCCTCAGAGAAGTTCACCAGTCCCCGCTTAATATCTTCATGCAGCTCGCGGAGGGTGTTCTCCCGTTTTTGCTTGACGTTGGCCACACCGGTCAGGTATTTGCCTGCTACCCCTCCAGTATGGAAGGTCCTCATCGTAAGCTGAGTGCCCGGTTCACCGATGGATTGGGCGGCGATGATTCCCACCGCCACGCCGATATCCACCCGCTTGCCGGACGCCAGGTCACGCCCGTAGCAAAGCGAGCAGATGCCTCGCCGCAGCTCGCAGGTAAACGGTGAGCGGACACCGATCCGCAACGAGGAGGTGAAGCTCAACACATCGCGCAACTCGGTGGAGCTCTGAACGTCGTCGGTATTGCGCCATATTCCCTGCTCAATCAACCTCTCGGCCTGCTGCAGCGTAATGGTATCGCCGGCGTAGGCTGCCGTTTCACCCGACTGGTTGCCAACCGTCTTGGAGACAACACGAAAGCCGTCCATTTCGGCGGCGATCTCATCGGTTATTTCATGGCCGGCCTCAACCCAAACTTCATTGGTGATCGGATGGAATATGGTTTCGCTCGCGGAGCGTCCCCGGATGCGATCGCTCAGTTTTTCGAGTACCTCACCGTTTTCAATAATCTCCTCAACGAATATCCCTCGGCTGGTGCCGCAGTCCAGGTCACGGACAATCACATCTTGAGCCACGTCAACCAGCCGGCGGGTTAGGTAACCGGCGTCGGCCGTTCTCAATGCAGTATCGGCCAGACCCTTACGCGCACCGTGGGTGGAGATAAAGTACTCTAGGACCGAGAGGCCTTCGTGGAAGTTCGATTTAATCGGCAAGTCTTCGATCAGGTTACCGAATGGATCGGACATCAAGCCGCGCATGCCGGAGAGCTGCGTAATCTGCCGCGTAGATCCTCGGGCGCCCGAATCGGTGATCATATAGATCGGGTTGAAGTGGTCAATGCTCTCCATAATCGCATCGGCCACATTATCGGATGCCTGTATCCAGTAGTTGAGCACCTGCTGTTTGCGCTCACCTTGGGTGATCATTCCGCGCCGGTACTGGCGGTTCAGGTCGGATACCTTTTTCTCCGCCTCCGTAATAATCGCCTCCCGCTTGGCTGGGATGTCCATATCGGTCATCGAGATGGTCACGCCGGATTGGGTCGCGTATTTGAAGCCGAGATTTTTTATATCATCCAAGAACTTAATGGTTCGCTGTTTGCCGCAGATTTGATACACCTCGGATACCAGATTGGCGACCGCTTTTTTGTCCATTGTTTGGAACAGATAGCAGCCGCTGTACTTCAGCTCCTCGGGCAGAATTTCATTGAAGATCAGCCGCCCTGGGGTCGTGTATCGGGACGGGTCATCGCCGTTACCCAATATCTCAGAAGAGCCGTCGCGAACGATGCGGACTTGGATCGGGTCATGTAGGCCGACCTTTTCCAACTGATATGCCAGCAGCGCCTCATCCGGGTTCGAAAAGGGGACCGGTATCGGCTGCATATCTTCACGCATGTTGGTCAGGTAGTAACAGCCTAGTATGATATCTTGGATGGGCGCCACCACCGCGCTGCCGTCGGCCGGCTTAAAGATGTTGTGACTGGCCAGCATCAGCACGCGGGCTTCCGCCTGCGCATAAGCGGAAAGCGGGACGTGAACCGCCATCTGATCCCCGTCGAAGTCGGCGTTAAAGGCGTGGCAAACCAGCGGGTGCACCTGGATCGCCTTGCCATCCACCAGCACCGGTTCAAAGGCTTGAATGCCCAAGCGGTGGAGGGTGGGTGCCCGATTCAACAAGACCGGATGCTCACTGATGACCTCATCCAGCGCATCCCAGACTTCGGGTTTCATTTTATCAATCATGCGCTTGGCGGTCTTGATGTTGCTGGTGTAGCCGCGCTCCACCAGCGCCTTCATCACAAACGGCTTAAACAGCTCCAGCGCCATCTCCTTCGGCAATCCACACTGGTGCAGCTTCAGGTACGGCCCCACCACGATAACCGATCGGCCGGAGTAGTCCACCCGCTTGCCCAGCAGATTCTTGCGGAATCGCCCCTCTTTGCCCTTCAGCATATCGGAGAGCGATTTCAGCGGCCGGTTGTTGCTGCCGACCACCGGCCGGCTGCGGCGGCCGTTGTCAATCAGGGCATCAACCGCCTCCTGCAGCAGCCTTTTTTCATGGTTGACGATGCTCTCCGGCGCACGGATCTCGGTGATCTTTTTGAGGCGGTTATTCCGGTTAATGATGCGGCGATAGAGGTCATTCAGGTCAGAGGTGGCAAAGCGTCCTCCATCCAGTTGCACCATTGGGCGCAGCTCCGGTGAGATCACCGGGATGCAATCCAGGATCATCCATTCCGGCCTGGTTCGGGAGTTCTTGAAAGCCTCCACGATCTCGAGCCGCTTGATGGCGCGAAGGCGCTTGGGTCCTTGAGATTGGCTCACCTCTTGCTGAAGCTCACGCTGAAGCTGGTCAAGATCGATCTCCTCCAACAGCTCCTTAACTGCGGAGGCGCCTTGCCCGGCCCGGAGCGCGCCGTCCAGGTTTGTGCCGAGACGCTGCAGGCTGTCTCCCCGCCGGTGACGGACGACATCCAGCAACTGTTCGAGACCGCGATACTGATCCTCGGTGATCAGCTCGCATTTGGAGATTTTTTCAATCAATGTCAGCGATTCGTTCAGCTCCTGGATGCACTCTTGCGTCTCTTTCTCTTCTTGCTTAATCCGATCATCGTAGTAGTGTCGGCGGGATTCGATATCGGATTCGGTCCAAGGCTGGGGTGCCTCTTCTTCCGGATCGAGCGATTCAACCGTCTCGCTGTGCTTCTTGATATCCTCCAGCAGCTTCTGATCCATCCGATCACTCAGGGTTGATTGCTCATGCTCGATGTGAGCGATCTCCTCTTGTACCGCCGCCCTTATCTCATCCAGCGCTTCGTTTATTTTCTGGCGGTCCACTGCGGTGACGATGTAGGAGGCAAAATAGATCACCTTTTCCAGTGCTCGCGGTGGAATGCCCAATATGAGCGAGAGGGGGCTGGGCACTCCTTTCAGATACCAGATGTGACATACCGGCGAGGCAAGCTCGATATGGCCCATTCGCTCGCGACGAACCTTGCTGCGAGTAACCTCCACGCCGCAACGGTCACACACGATTCCTTTAAATTTAACTTTTTTATAACGCCCGCAATGGCACTCCCAGTCCTTTACCGGGCCGAAAATCTTCTCACAAAACAAGCCGTCACGTTCCGGCTTAAAAGTACGGTAGTTAATGGTTTCCGGCTTTTTCACTTCACCGCGCGACCACTGGCGTATCTGGCTGGGCGAGGCAATACCGATGCGAATCTTGGAAAATGTACTTGCGTCTATCATCAAGCTCTCCGGGGGTCTCCTGCCAATAAGTTTACTGGTCAGTATAGTGATAACTTCGATAAGTGTTTATTGTCGCCTCGAACGGCGAGCCAGGCAAACGTTACATCGTGATTGATCGGCAAACGAATGCCTGGCCAGATTCGTTCTCGCTACCGGTAACGGGAGCGATCAATCCTTAGGTGGGGGTAGTCCTTCGATCTTATGGGATCGGCGGGATGGTGTTCGTTTGGTCTCGTTTTCATTCTCGTTTTCGTCCTCATGATCCTTCAGGTCAATCGCTTGGTCATAACTGTCTTCCACCGCGACGCGTAAGCCCAGGCTTTGCAGTTCGTTCACCAGAATCTTAAACGATTCGGGAACGCCGGGTTCCAGCATGTTGTCGCCCTTTACGATCGATTCGTAAGTTTTTACGCGCCCCACTATGTCATCGGACTTGATGGTCAATATCTCTTGAAGCGTGTAGGCGGCGCCGTAGGCTTCCAGCGCCCACACCTCCATCTCACCAAATCGCTGCCCGCCGAACTGAGCCTTGCCGCCCAATGGCTGTTGGGTCACCAGCGAGTAAGGACCGGTTGACCGGGCATGGATTTTATCATCCACCAGGTGAGCGAGCTTCATCATGTAGATATAGCCCACCGTGATCGGTTGATTGAAGTATTCTCCGGTTAGGCCGTCGCGCAATCGAATTTTGCCGGTTTCGGGATCAATTCCGGCTCTGACCCAAGCGTTGTATTTAATTCGTTTCACGATCTCAGCGATGAGGGCGTCCGAAACACCAGCACCCTCCTCGACCGGCATTTCGTCCGGGCTTACCGATTGAGTATCTTCTGATTCGGTGGAAACATCCCCCAATGCA
>JAMCWF010000001.1 GCA_023481295.1 Armatimonadota bacterium
GATGGGAACGGCTGTCTATATTAACGTTACCGCGCCGGAAGATGCGGCTCGGCATCTCCGCGAGGCCGACGCAATAACGGAAGAGGTGATTCCAGCCGCGCGCGAGCTGGTCGAGAGCCACTCATAAAAAAAACCGGGCAAGCAGAAATTGAGTTGAGCTTGCCCGGTGAAGGACTTGATGGGCTTAGATGTGAAGCGGAATCCGGCGTCTGGTGAGACGCCTGGATATTAAAAAGGCAGTCATGGTCCCCAAAAGGCTGACTCCGAAAGCGGCATTGCCTGGTTCAGGCACCGGTGGAGGCGCCGGCGCTGAGGGTCCGCCCAGCACGTAAGAAAAAGTGGCCGTGTTAAATGAGGCTCCCGGACTTAGCGTCGGCACATTGAACCACAGGTTAATGGCTGAGCTGTCGTTAAAGGGATTGGTGCTGCCTACCGATACGAGCGAAGGACCGGTGGAAGTCAATACGTAGTACGAGTTGCTGGCGGCGATGGCGTCCGCATCGATATTGTTGCCGTCCGTTTGGCTGTTGTAAGCATTGACCATTGCGCCTTGGAATGTCGAGACCAACCCGAGATGCCGGTGATAAAAATCAAAGCCGGTTGCAACTTTGTTTACTGAATCCACCCCGATGAACGGCTGGCTGGAGGTGAAGAACGGGCTGCCCAGCGAGTTGGTGGTTCCCAAATCGGGAATACCGAGATCGCCGAAGGTAGCGCCTTGGTGGGGAAAGGTACTCCTCAAGTATTCGATGCCGGTGAGGGTGGTATCGGCTGTTAGGTTGGTGAAGGCGAGGTCAAAATTAACCTGATGAATTGGGTCGCTGTCATTGAAGCTGACCGTTTGAACCACCTGAAGCTCACCGCTGAAATTGGTGGTGAAGGTGACCGAATGCTCTCCGTTCGGATCATTAATGAGGTTTGAAAAGGCGGTTGTGCCTCCTATGCTATCCGGGTTCCAGATGCCATCCAGCTTTACCGACCAGTTTTCGGCTGGTGGCGGCCAGGCGATCATCTCTCGCTTGGTGTCGGCCGGGTTGGTGGAGGTGGGGTTGGGGGTAAATAGGAGTCCGGTTGCGTTGGGAAAAGTCTGTTTTGCACCATTGATCTCGGGAGCAATCAGATCACCGGTCGGATTGAAGCTGGCGGTTATGAATTGCCCATTCAGTTGAATGACTTGCGCCTTCGCTAGTGTAAATCCAGACAGTGTGAAGAGCGTTATCGCTAATAGACTGACCTTCTTAAACATATGGATGATCCTCCCCGCCCGCATCCTCGCCTCAAATCCAAAGAACTGACCGGAATTCAGCGCGGAGTAAGCAAAATTAGGAAAAAATACTCTCACTTTCCCAATACTGCATATTTCGTGCCAATTTCATAGGTTGATGGGCACTGTCATCCTATTAGAGAGTGAAGGTGAGTATTTAAGGTTGAAGAGGAGGGTAATCCGATTTAAGTGTAACAGTTCAGTTTTACTGGAATCATACTCGATTACACAACCCACCCACTCCCTCCCCCTCATAGGGGGAGGGAGAATTGATTATCCCGCGTGAGTTCCTTCCCCCTCTCAGGGGGAAGGCTAGGATGGGGGTGGTGCTCCCGTCACCAAACAAAATCCCGTTAAACTGAACTCTTACATTTAAGAGGTTGTCTCACGCAGGGGTGCGCTCCACTTTGTCATTGCGAGCGGTTTTATCGCGAAACAATCTCATTTTCGGTGTGAAAAGTGAGATCACCACGTCGCTGCGCTCCTCGCGATGACGCTAAAAAGAGTTCTTCAACAACCACTTAAGTCATTGTTGGGATAAATTGCGGGCAAACTGGTTTCGGGCCGTTCTTGTGGTTGCATCAACGGCGAAAAGCCATCGGTCGGTTCTCCAAATCGCAATGTCGCGGCCCGATAGATCGGCGGTCAAAAATTGACGGTGGGTTATGGGTCCGGAGTTGTTGTGAAATTGGATGGAGTGCGCATGTAACCGCCTCATCCGGACCAGTACGCGATCGAAGAAGTTGTCCACCCGATCAGGATCTTTGACCGGTGCCACGTAGAAGTTCAGCGATTGCCGCTCCTCCGCCGCGATGTGGGCGTAATGTCCTTCCAACGCGACACCAGGCAGCATAACCCCATCAAATTCGCGTGCCTGGCTTCGATTCGGATAAGGATTGCTGCCAACACCGCGCAGACTATAATCTCCGACCACATTCGGAAGTAGTTCATCGGCCAGTGCGTCAGCCGGAGGGTTGAACTGACTGACCTGGTAGAAGTGGAGTGGATTGGGGCGCGGGGCAACCTCGCGATAGACGATCCATAAGAAGAGGATCGGAAATAGCAGGCAGCCGATTCGAAACGCCCGCACGGTACAGCCCAGCGCAATATCGGTAGGGGGCATCGTTTCCAGCACTGTAGGTACTTGCGATGACCGGCCCGATGAATTGACGACGGTGGTACTGGAATTCTTTGCTGCACTATCCATTGGTTTGCCGGGTGACGGGATCGCTTCAATCTCATCCCAGTCAGCGAGTGGAATGCAGCAGGTAGGGCACTCGGTCGCTTCATCGGACCGATAACGAGTGCCACACCGGGGGCAGATCATCGGTTAAGATGAGGAAGGTGCGACTTTAGCCCGTTCATCGGTGAAGCAGGGGGTAAGATGGGATTGGGGACGCTCTCATCCGTTTCATTAACCGACACCGAGTACTTGACTGCTTCCTCATCGGATATCGTGGAGTAAGGCACCAGCCAAAAGCCGACGAAAGCTAACAGCCCAATGATGCACATGACCAATCCTTCATTGGAAGGGTGCAATATCTCGATCATAAAACCGTGACCGGTGAAATAGAGGGCGGCGGCGGCAAAGTAGCAACGCCTTGTGAGCGGTTTCCCTGGTGAGAACGATTCAACCGCTCCAGCCGTCAGGGAGAGGCCGGCAATCGATCCCCAGACGAACGGATAGACAACCGAACGAATGAGCAGCGTATTGAGTATGGCTGGTAGCGGACCGTGCCACTCTGCATCTCGGATCGCTAAAAAACCGACGCCGAATGAAAGCGAAACGATCAAGATATGTCGCATTTTGGGGGAGAGCAGGATGGCTACAAAGATAAACAGGGCGATTGAAAACACAGCGTGTCGCTCCGAGGCGAGAATGGCGATATCCTGCTCTTTTAACACCAGCAACGCAGTGGGCACCATGATGGCGATCAACTTCAACCAGTGCCATACAACGTCACCGCTTTTTATGCGAATGTACCATCCCGGCGCTTTCATCGCACTTCTCCAACAATTAGCGTCGTTAAGTATACGATAGCTTTTTTGACTTGTCAAACCGCACTCGGGTCAACTAAAGGTCGCGAGCGTAACGGTTTTTCTCATCAACTAGTATCTGCTTTGGGATCTCGGGTTCATCGGTCAAGACAAATGCGGCGACGATGACCAAATCGCCCGGGCGCACGCGATGTGCAGCCGCCCCATTAATGACGATGGCACCGCTGCCCTTTTCTTCTGCCATTACGTAAGTTTCGAAACGCTCACCATTGGTTATATCCCAAACGTGAACCTTCTCCCCGGGCAACATTCCGACCCGATCCATCAAATCCTGGTCCACCCCGATGCTGCCCACATAATCCACATTCGCATCGGTAACGGTTGCGCGATGAATTTTGCTCTTTAACAGGTTAATTAGTCTCATTCAGTCAATCGGTTCTGCTGTGACTCGGCTCCTCCATATCGAATTACGCGAAAAAGGGACTAATCAGCGCGGAAAAGCTTCTCGAAGCCCTCCATCCACTGGAATAATGCATCCGGTTGTCTTGGCGGAGCGGTCACTTGCGAGCCAGAGCGCCGCTTCGCTGACGTCCTCCGCGGTCACCTTGACTTGAAGCAGATTGCGCTTGCGGTAGTGCTCCTCTAGGTCAGCTACTTCGATGCCTTGTGCCTTTGCCCTCTGCGCCTTAATTTCGGGCGACCAGAGACCGGCTGAAAAAACGGCATCCGGATTGATTATGTTGACCCGAATTCCGTATTGGCCGTTTTCGATGGCCAGAACGCGCGCAAGTTGCAGCTCCGCCGCTTTGGAGGCGCTGTAGGCCCCGAACTCCGCCCCTGCGGCGAGCACGTTTTTGGTGACGTTAAAAATAATATTACCCCCAATGCCCTGTTCGCGGAAAACACGTACCACCTCGCGCGCGACCAGAAAATGGCCGGTTGCATTGACCGCCAGGCTCTGTTCCCAATCTTCCAGCTTTAACTCATCGATGCGGCCGGTACGTGCAATGCCGGCATTCGAAACCAGAATATCGAGTCCGCCGTAGACCAGCATGAGCCGGCTGATCGCTTGTTTGGTGCTCCGCTCATCCGTCACGTCCATCGCTAAACCGATGGCGGTATCTTTGCCGTAACGCTTTTGTAGATCGTCGGCCACCTTTTCGCAGTCGGCATAATTTAAGTCCGCAACCGCAACCAGGGCGCCGTTCGCCGCGAACGTTTCGGCAATGGATCGGCCGATGCCGCCAACTCCTCCGGTAATCAGGGCTATTCGGCGGGCTAACGGCTTTTCAAGTGGGGCATGCGATAGCTTGTAAAGCTCCAGCGGCCAGTATTCCACCGCGTAAATCTCATTTTCGTTCAATGAGCGATAGGCGCCATGCCCTTCGGCAGCGCGAATGACTTGAATGGTGTGGCGGTAGATATCACGGGAGATCGTGGCCGATCGGATATCTTTGCCGACGGTCCATATGCCAATACCGGGAACGAGCACGACCCGCGGCGCAGGGTTGAGCTGTGGATCAGACGACGATCGGTGCTTTGCTGTATATTCCCTATAACGATTCTCATACCGGTCGAGTTCATCCGTCAATATCTGTTTAAACCGTTTCGCGTCGTTCAAAGTTGACTCGTCGATCGGTAAATAAAGGGGAAATTGTTTGGTGTGGAGCAGGTGGTCCGGAGTGGCCGGTCCGATCTGCGAGAGCTGGGCCGCCCGCTCTGAATTTACGAAGTCCAGCACGTTAGGGCTGTCATCATAGCGAAGAATGCAGCGTGCGTTACGGCAGAGAGCACCTCGAACCAGCGGGGCAAACCGCGCGGCGGCGGCATGCCGTCGCTCATCTGAGAGTGGTTGAATCGCTACGGTGCCAAAAACCGTCTTGCCGCGACCCTGTTCGGCGAGCCAGTTTTCCGCTTGACTGACCAACTCAATGTGGCGGTTATAGCTCTCCTCGCAGCTTTTACCCCAGGTGATCAGGCCATGGTTCATCAATATCAGTCCACCGCAGTGCGGAGACCGGTCTATCGCATCGGCTACCTCCTTGGACAATCGAAAGCCTGGCCTCAGATAGGGGATGGTGATCACCGAATCGCCGTAGCAATCAACGACCGATTCTACGCCGCGGTCGGTATTGGTTAGTGCTACGATCGAATCGGAGTGGCTGTGGAAGACGCTAGCCGACTCTACGAAGGCGTGCAGCAGCGTTTCAATGCTGGGACGGGGCGCAGAAGGATCGGTCAGAGTGTGGGCTAGATAATCCACCATCTCTTCATCCGACATATCGTCTCGATCGCGCAAGCTCAGCACATCGTCCATCCGAACCCCGGAAAAGTGTCGGCGTTCGATGACTTTCATATCGGAGCCACTACCCTTCACCCGCAGTATCAAACAGGATCGACCCCGGAAGTCAGTCTCGACGATCTTCAGTGAGGTGTTACCGCCTCCCCACAGTACCAGCGATTCCTCTGCTCCGATTAGACGCGATTGATAGACCAGTAGCCCAAGCGGATCTAGACCATTCGATTCTGAGCTGTTCCAACGATTCAACAATGGCGTTTACCTCATCCTATAACCATGCAATTATTGTGCCGGATGCATCAACTGAATTAGATTGCCCTCTCTTACCTGCGTTGCATACCCA
>JAMCWF010000036.1:0-5589 GCA_023481295.1 Armatimonadota bacterium
GGCTGAATTTGAGGCGCTCACCAAAATTGACCGATCTGTTCTGATAGAGTAGAATGGAGGAGGGACAAGGAAAGGCAAGCTGGATCGCCCGTTTTTCGATTCCACTTGTCTTTCAATATGGTTTTGATGATGTTCAAAATGGAAATCACCTGGGAAAAACAACCAGTGTATGATACGCTACAATTAGAACCATTCGTTAACTATTTGTCTCATCAATGGGTGCAGTTCACATCCTTTCATTGAAGTTATCAACGGCAAGAGTAAGCCTGCCCTCCGTCCGCGTAGCGTAATGAGCTTTGCGATCCTCCCCAGACTCGCGATCGCCCTGGCCGGCTGAATTGCGCCAACTCTTGACCGGTGCTATAATTCCCTATATAACGATACACCGACACGACTGAACAATCAAGCGATGCTATGCCCATGGGGGTATCCTGAATTGATTGCAACCGGTCCGCCCTGTTGCACGCGGGCGGGCGCTTCTTGCCGATGAAACCAGGTTGAGCTTGAATTGATTATATTTTAATTATGGCGCAAAATATTGCAAGCAGAAGGTATCACGGTACTCTACAGGAGAATTAGGATCGATGGATTCCTATGCCATGAAACTGCATCCGATGACACGACGCGCGTTTTTGCAGGCGGTATCCGGCTCGGCGCTCGGCCTGATGGCCTCCACGGCGGACGCCCAGTCGCCCGATACGTCCGGCTGGGTGACCTATCATCCAGACATTGAAACGCAGGCGATCAAGCGAAAAAATAACCGCTGGCCGCTTTCCGACCAAGCTAATCGGAGCGACTGGGTAAAGTATGAGCCGATGAGCGATGAGTTTAACGGTTCCAGCCTGGATGGAACGAAATGGTATCCCCACAACCCTACCTGGCAAGGCCGGCAACCGGGCTGGTTCGACCCGAAAAACGTGACGGTGAAGGATGGCTGTCTGAACCTGGCCATGCGGCTGGCGAACCCACCGGAAGCGATGCGATCGCAAGGCTACCACACCTATACCTCGGCCGCGGTGCAGAGCAAGGGAACCGTCCTCTACGGCTATTTCGAGGTGATGGCCAAGCCGATGGCCTCGGCCGGGTCGAGCGCATTTTGGTTTTACAAAAGCGATCCCGACCGCTGGACTGAGATTGACGTCTTTGAAATCGGCGGCGGCGCGACCGGATTTGAGCGGAGGGATAATATAACCGTACACGTCTTTCATACGCCCACCATCAAACAGCACTTTCAAATCGGCGACGCCTGGATCGCTCCGTTTAACCTGGATGCCGATTTCCACGTTTACGGTCTGGAGTGGGACGAAGCGGAGCTGAAATTTTATTTCGACGGCGCGCTCATTCGAAAGGGTCCCAATACCTATTGGCATCAGGCCCTGACGATGAATTTCGATAGTGAGACGATGCCCGATTGGTTCGGACTGCCGAAGCGGGCCGACCTGCCCTCAACCTATCGGATTGATTACGTCCGAGCATGGAAGCGGAAGGCGTGATCGTGACGATATAGGTATTTGAGCAAAAGCACGGTTTTGTGGGATAAAGTTTGCCGGTAAATCCTCACCCCCCATTCCCCCTCTCCAAGTTTAGCTAGGGGGAAACGAAATTGGTAACTCACTCGGCCCTTCTCCATTCTAGGCGAAGAACTGAACTCATGTCGTATTTGACAGCGGCGGTCGAATTGTGATAAAATTTGTTTGGATAAAAAAGGAGGTATGAAGAAGATTGCCATTGCCCCAGGCGCGTAAACGAGATGTCGTGTTGAGACAAATAGTTAACGAATGGTTCACCGGAAGCCCGGAAGTCCAAGTTGCATTACTGACAGCTCGCATTGCACAGTTGACCGATCACCTGCGTGATCATAAAAAAGATTACCACTCTCGCCGTGGCCTCTTGATGATGGTTGGCCGCCGCCGCCGCATGCTTAATTACCTCAGCCGCGTTGATATCGAACGTTATCGCTCGCTGGTCGGGCGTCTCGGCATCCGCAGCAAAATTTAGTCCATATCCATAGGAGAACAAAATTGGAACATTCGGTAGAAGCTGCGATCGGTCGGAGCGCCCTTCGCATTGAAACGGGTCACGTTGCAAAACAGGCAAGCGGCAGTGTGTGGCTTCGCGTAGGCGATACCATCCTGATTGCCACCGCCACTATGAGCGACACCGTGCGCCCTGAAATTGACTTTTTCCCGCTCACCTGCGATTATGAAGAGAGAAAATATGCAGTCGGTAAGATACCGGGCGGCTTTGTGAAAAGGGGTGGAAGGCCCACCGAGAAGGCGGTGCTCACCTCACGACTGATTGATCGCCCACTGCGCCCCCTCTTCCCAAACGGCCTTCGCAATGAAGTGCAAATCATCGTCACCACCCTCTCCATTGATCACGACAACCTCTCCGACATCTGGTCGGTCGTGGCCGCATCCGCCGCACTGATGGTCTCCGATATCCCCTGGAACGGACCGGTCGGCGCGGTGCGGATGGGCCGGATCAACGGCGAGCTGATTGTTAATCCGACGCTGGTTGAAATTGATGAGAGCGACCTCGATCTGATCGTGGCCGGCACCGAGCAGGCCGCCATCATGGTGGAGGCAGGTGCGAAGGAGGTGTCGGAAGCCGATATGCTGGCCGCGATCGAGGTGGCGCACGGAGTGATCCGGCAGCAGTGCGCCGTCCAAAACGAGCTGGCGGCCGCCGTCGCGCGTCCTAAGCGCGAGGTGATACTGCATAAGCCGGATGAAGATCTGCTGGCCGTCGTCCGCGAGCGCTGCGCCGTGGATATCGGGCAGGCCATTCAAAATCCGGATAAGGCTGCTCGTGAGGCCGGAATCGAGCTGCTGAAGGAGGAGATCGTTGAGCGGTTGGCGGCCGAGTTCCCGGAGCGCGAGAGCGATCTCGCCGAAGCGACCGAAAAGGTGGTCAAGGAGCAGATCCGCCGGCTGATTTTGGATGAGCATATCCGGCCGGACGGGCGAAAAACGGACGAAATCAGGCCGATCACCTGTGAAGTGGGACTTCTCCCGCGAGTGCACGGCTCCGGACTTTTCACCCGTGGGCAAACTCAGGTACTGACCGCCTTGACGCTCGGCTCCAGCGACGAGACCCAGACGGTGGACGGTCTGGAAGCCGATACCGAAAAGCGCTATATGCACTTTTATAACTTCCCCCCCCTACAGCGTGGGAGAAACCAGACCGCTCGGGGTCCCGGCCGCCGCGAGATCGGCCATGGTGCGCTGGCCGAGCGGGCGCTATACCCAATGATCCCGGAGAAAGATGACTTTCCGTATGTGCTGCTGCTGACCTCGGAGGTGCTGGAATCGAATGGCTCGACCTCGATGGCCAGCGTCTGCGCCTCCACGCTCGCACTGATGGATGCCGGTGTGCAAATTCAGGCTCCGGTTGCCGGCGTCGCAATGGGCCTGATGTCGGAGGGCGATCGCTATGCGGTTTTAACCGACATCCAGGGCATGGAGGATTTCTCCGGCGATATGGATTTCAAGGTCGCCGGCACCGAGAAAGGGATTACCGCCCTGCAGCTCGATACCAAGATTCAAGGCATTCCACATGAAGTGCTGGTTCAGGCGCTGGAGCAGGCGCGAGCCGGGCGGCTTTTCATTTTACGAAAGATATTGGAGACCATCCCGGAACCCCGCCAGGGAATGTCCGTATACGCTCCCCGCATCATCACCCTGCTCATCAATCCCGAAAAGATCGGCGAGGTGATCGGCCCCGGCGGCAAGATGGTGAAAAAGATCGAGGCGGAAACCGGCGCCGATATCTCGATTGAACAGGACGGCAAGGTCTTCATCGCCTGTGCGAATGCAGCGGGCGGCGAGAAGGCGGCCGATATGGTGCGCGCCATCACCGCCGACGTGGAGATTGGTGCGATCTATACCGGTAAGGTGACCCGCATCATCGGAATGGGCGCCTTCGTCGAGTTTTTACCGGGCAAGGACGGGCTGGTACACATTTCCAGATTGGCCGAACAACACATCAGGCGGCCGGAAGACGTGGTTCACGTCGGTGATGAACTTCGTGTTCGCGTGATTGAGGTGGACAGTCAGGGTCGCGTCAACCTCAGCGCCATTCACCTGGATGAGCCTTTTGAACCCAGTGCGGCCGGCGTTCGACCCGGACGCCCACCGCTTCCTGACCGCAATCGGGGTGGCCGACCGGGACCCTATCGCCCCGCCGGTCCTCCGGAGCCGGTCGAGGATGAGACGCCACGGGCGCGGTTTCGGCCCAAGCGCTGAGATCGAAGCGAGAACGTTCAGATTCCCCAGCCGCAATGAAAGAAGCCATTGAAATATCCACCCTTCCGAACGGCATTCGTGTCGTTTCGGAAAGGGTGGATTACGTTGAGTCGGCCTCCATCGGCATCTGGATCGGCTCCGGCGCCCGTTATGAACCCAGCATGCGATCCGGAATCTCTCATTTTATCGAGCACATGCTCTTCAAGGGCACCGCCAACCGTACCGCGAAGGAGATCGCCGGTGAGATCGAATCGCGTGGCGGCAGCATCAACGCCTTCACCAATAAAGAGTTCACCTGCTACTACGCCCGCTCTTTGGCCGAGCACACACCTCTCACACTGGAGATTCTCGCCGATATGATCCGCAATCCGCTCCTCGAGCCGGCCGAGATCGAGCGCGAACAGCGGGTGGTGCTTGAGGAGATCCGCAGCGTGAACGATACGCCGGAAGACCTAGTGATGGATATTTTCGAGCGTGCGCTTTGGCAACGCCACCCGCTGGGGCGTTCCGTTTTAGGCACCAACTCAACGATCCGCGCCGTCAACCGGGAAACCCTCCTGCAGCACCTCCAGCAGTTTTACACCCCGGATCGGATCGTGGTTTCGGCGGCGGGGTTGATCTCCCACCCCGATTTGGTGCGGATGGTCGAGCGCGCGCTGGGCGACTTGCCTCCCCGCCAATCCTCCAACTCAGTGACCACGCCCCGATCCACATCGGGCAATAAGCTGCTGAAGCGCCGAATCGAGCAGGTCCACTTCGTAATCGGATACCCAACCTTCGGCCAGCACGATCAACGCCGTTATGCCCTTTCGGTGCTGGATATGGTACTGGGCGGCAACATGAGCTCGCGCCTATTCCAAGAAATCCGCGAGAAGCGGGGGCTGGTCTATCATATCTCCAGCTACTCTCATCTCTATGCCGACGTCGGCTTTTTCTCCGTCATCGGTGGAACCGGCGCCGATACCTACGACACCGTGATGGATCTGATCAATGTAGAAATGACTAAAGTGGTCAACGAGGGGATATCGGAAGATGAACTGAGCAAGGCCAAAACTCAAACGCGGGGCGCCCTCATCCTGGGATTGGAAAGCATGGGCACCCGTATGATGAGGATGGGCCGATCGATCCTTGTTCACAATCGGGTCATCCCAATCCAAGAAATCACCGATCAGGTGGAATGCTTAACCCGGGGTGACATACATCAGGTCGCGCAAGAGCTTTTCGGCAACCGTCAGTACATGGCGGCGCGAATTGGTCCCGCTGCTAGAGTTGGAGCGAATCAATGATTCAAAGCGAACGAATTCGAGTCCTGGTTACCGGTGCGACCGGCCGGGTTGGGCTT
>JAMCWF010000036.1:5599-5895 GCA_023481295.1 Armatimonadota bacterium
AGTGGCGGAAATCATCCACAAGCTGGTGGGAGCGGTGGATCCGCAAGGGGCCGGCATCGGTGTCGGGACACTACTGCCGAATAGCTCGGCCGATGTGGTGGTGAGCGCCGACCTCCGACAAACCATTGCTGTCACTCGGCCTCACGTGATGGTGGATTTTACCACGCCGGCGGCGGTGGTTGATAATATAAAAGTCGCCATCGAGGCGGGCGTTTCCCCGGTTGTGGGCACGACCGGCATTCCGGAAACCCGCATCAATGAGATTTTCCAGCTGCGGATGCGATTCGGGCTGGATG
>JAMCWF010000041.1 GCA_023481295.1 Armatimonadota bacterium
CCCGATAAAGTGACGTGATTTTCAGTGGGATGGGGGCAGGTCTTGCTGGATGCCATGCCGGCGCAAACCCGGCAGTAGAAGGTATGCTCGAAAAAGAGCGGTGTAATGCTTAATGCCGCTGGATCAAATTCACTGAATATCCGCTGAGCGTCATAGGTGCCATAATAGGAGCCGACGCCGGCATGATCGCGCCCGACTATAAAGTGGGTGCAGCCATAGTTCCGACGGACGATGGCGTGAAAGATCGCTTCCCGCGGGCCGGCGTAACGCATGGCGGCCGGATTGACTGAAAGCAGAACGCGATCGGCCGGATAGTAGTTTTTCAACAGCACCTCGTAGCATCGCATCCGAACATCAGCCGGAATATCGTCCGATTTGGTTTCACCGACCAGCGGATGCAATAGCAGGCCATCCACTATTTCCAAGGCAACCTTTTGAATGTACTCATGTGCGCGGTGCACCGGGTTTCGGGTTTGGAATCCAACCACTGTTCGCCATTCTCGCTCGGCGAACGCGGCTCGCGTTTGGGCTGGCGAAAGGTAGTAGTGAGGGAAATCGAGGTGCTGCGAGAGCCCCAGCACTTGGATCGGACCGCCAACGAGGATATCCCCCTGAGCGTAGAGCGCCGCCACGCCCGGATGTTTTTCATCGGTGGTGCCGAATACCTTTTGCGCTTCGCTTTGCTTGTCATATTCAAAAACATCGGTCACATCCATCACAGCCAGCAGAGCACCGGTGTCGTCCGTCAATGCGGCCTGGTCTCCTTCAGTCGGTGCCTTGTCCCTTTCAACTGCAAGAGTGATGGGGATTGTCCATGGCAGACCGTTTGGTAGATGCATCTCCCGTATGGCGGAAAGGTATTCCGTCCGCCCCATAAATCCGGTCAGAGGGCTGACAGCCCCGATTGCAATCAGCTCAAGATCAGAAATTTGTCGCTGGTTCAGAGCAATCCGCTTGAGGGTTGTCGCCCCCTCTCGAAGGGCTTCTTTTTGGCCCTCTTTTACGCGGCGGTCAATCAGCACACCCCCATAAGGGGGGATGGTTTCCGGCATTGAATCGGCTCCTTTGATAGACGGTTCGATATAATATGACTAATTTGATATACTTAGTAAAGTATCCACATTATACCATCCGATGGCGCAATGTTGTCAACCTCATTTCCGGCCGAAATAAGATAACCGCTAAAGCACGGCCGTTACAATAGGAAATATTTCCCATTGACTAGGCCCGAAAGCGAAGTTGGATGGGAGGAATTGCAGGGGGTGGCGCATGCCCATCTCTGCTAATCTCAGCGCCGTTATTTGGGGTTAATCCACTGGTGGGTGCGAAATTGAGAGGTGTCGCCGGTTATAGACGGTCCCCAGGTACCGGCTGGGTATTCGCACAATCCCTCCGAGCCAGCCGCCCAGCTTTCCAAGATCGGTGTAATCAGTCTCCAAGCCGCCTCCACCTCATCGCCGCGGGCAAACAGGGATGGATCACCGGCAATGGCATCCACCAGCAGGCGCTGATAGGCATCCGGGATCGACTTGCCGAACGTCTCTTGATAGGCAAAGTCCATCTCAACCGGCTTGATCAGGATGCCAGGACCCGGCTCCTTTGCGCTCATTCTCAATGATACGCCTTCATTAGGCTGAATCCGGAGGGTCAGCACGTTGGATTCCACGTCGGCGCAGTCAAGGCGAGCGTACAGAACATCGGGGATGTTTTTCAGTACGATGGAGACACCGGTATACCGTTTCGGCAGCCGCTTACCCACCCGGATGTAGAATGGCACGCTGGCCCACCGCCAGTTGTCAATCGCCAGCCGGAGTGCGGCATAGGTTTCGGTGGTGGAATCGGGGTGAACCCCCGGCTCACCGCGGTACCCAATGACCTCCTCATCGCCGATGCGCCCGGCCGTATAGCGGGCGCGAATGGTATATTTCGTGACCTCATGCCCCTGAATCGGTCGAATGGAGTGCAACACCTTCACCTTTTCGTCGCGGATTGCGTCGGCCCGCAAGCTGACCGGTGGCTCCATCGCGATCAGTGAGAGAATCTGCAGGGCGTGATTTTGGCCCATGTCGCGCAAGATGCCGACTGTGTCGAAGTAGGCAGCCCGACCTTCCATGCCCAGCGTTTCGGCAACTGTGATCTGCACGTTGTCAATATGCTGCTGATTCCATAAAAGCTCAAAGAGACGGTTGGCAAATCGCAGCGCTAGAATGTTCTGGACCGTCTCCTTGCCGAGGTAGTGGTCAATCCGGTATATCTGCTCTTCCGAGAAGACCGTTTTCAGCTCGCGATCCAGCTCTTGAGAAGATTGCAGGTCAAACCCGAATGGTTTCTCGATCACGATTCGCGTCCACGGCCCGTCCGGTGATGGGATTTGAGAGAGGGCGGCTCTTTTAATGCGGCGAATGACCGGAACAAACAGCTCCGGCGGCGTCGCCAGATAAAAGAGGCGGTTTCCCTGTAACCGATGGGATTTATCCATTTCAAGCAGTTGCCGATTTAACCGAAGGTAGCCTTCCGGGTCATCCAACTGGGATTGAAGGTAGAAAAGATGCTGTTTAAACGAATTCCAACCGGTGAGATCAGTCGCCAAATCGGGTGCAAACTCCTGCAATGCATCATAGAGATCGTTCCGAAACGTCTCGTCGGTTTTTGGTTTTCGGGCAAATGCCAGGATGACCATATATTTGGGCAGTTGATTCTGGCGGTATAGGCTGAAAAAGGCGGGGACAAGCTTTCGGCGGGTCAAGTCACCCGTCGCGCCAAAAAGCACGATGGCGCACGGAGGCAGGTCATGGGGGGATGGTGTACCGGAATTTTCAGCGTGCGGCGGGTTTTCCAGTTTAGGTGCCATTTTCACTCTCCTCGACAGCGATCATCGACCGAATATCGGATCAAAAAAGGCTTGCGTTTTCGTTGACGCCAGGCAGTCTACCACCATTGTCTGGGTGGATGCTGAAGGATACGGCAGCGCCCTTGTAGTCGTGCTTCCGAGCCGCGAAGCGGAACCCGGATTCCAGAACATCAGCATCCCTACCGGCCGCTGGGCACGGGACTGGATTCCCGCCTTCACGGGAATGACGAAGCGGCGAAATTCCCCCGAGTTTCTCAACAGCCATCTAAGCTGGTTGAAGCGTCACTTGCATTCCGATTTTGCTTCCACAAACGGTTTATTATGTTTGAGGCCGGCCGGCACCGCCAAAGCAAGCGGGATACAGAAGCTGGTATAGTAATACCACGGAAAGAGGACCCAAGCGATACCTGGAATGGGTGTGAGCGGCAAATTGTTTGGCCGGCATGGCGGTACATCGCGCTCAATCGGCCGATATCTCAATTGTGAATTCGCTGACAACCAGGTGGTCGCTGGATGGAGGGGGAGGCATACCATTCCGCTCTATAATGCCAATGCTATTGTGCTGCACCGGTTCGATTTGGGTGAAACCGACCGGATCGTGACCCTGTTCAGTCGTGAACACGGCCGAATTTCGGCGGTTGCCAAGGGATCGAGGAGGCCGACCAGTCGGCTCAGCGGCGCAACCGAGCCTTTCACCGTGGCCCGATTATTGATGGCGACCGGTAAATCGCTCGACGTAATTAGTCAATGCGAGGTGCGCGAGACGTTTCCAGCCCTCCGAAGCGACTTCGAGACGTTAATGTGCGCCACCTACCTTTGCGATTTAACGGCCTGCACATTGAGTGAAGAGCGTGCGGCCCAACCGGTGCTTTACGACGAGCTGCTTTCCGCGCTCTACCTTGTTCAGCTTCACCCGGAGCGAGCCGACCTCATCTTGCGCACCTATGAGATGAAATCGCTGGCGGTGCTGGGTTATGAGCCGTCGCTCGACCGCTGCGCGTTGTGCGGATTAAAGCTAAGCAGTCAGGGGACCGATTACTACAGCCCATCGGTGGGCGGCGTGCTGTGCAAAAAGGATTGGCCTCAATCATCGGACCGGATTCGGTTGAACGGTGAGGTCAAGCACGCGATCGCCTTGATGCTCCGTGCCGAGCTGTCCGACTTGCTTTCGTATCCAATTCGACCTGCGATCGTCAGTCAGGTCAAACGGGTATTAACGCCGACCCTGTACGGCCGGCTGGATCGCTTGCCCCGAAGCCGGGAATTTCTCGATTCACTTCAGAAAAATTGGGAAAAGAGTATCCCGGCAAACCGGCCCCAAGCCGACCCTGAAAGCGTTCCGCCTGAGGATTGAATCGCTTATCGAGATGCGTTGGGTTTGAGGTGAGCGGCCAGATCCGGCTCCAGCAATGAATTAGCCGATGATATTATTGCCCGCCTAATCGCAAAAAGGCTCCTCTCGATTGACTCAAGGGAGTCGGTGGGAGTATGATAAGATTGTATTCGTGCAAAATTGCACAAAGTGAATTGCCGGCTCTGACCGGCTAGCATGTAGGAGGTCCCATGGAAGAAAAACAGATTTTAATGATACCAGGCCCCACTCCGGTGCCTCCATCCGTCCTTGCTGCAATGGCTCGCCCGATGATCAACCACCGAGGTGCGGAATTCGCTGAGTTGCAGCGTGGTTGCACCGCCTCATTGAAGCGAATCTTCAATACGGAGGGTGATGTTTTTATTTTTCCATCGTCCGGTACCGGCGGGTTAGAGGCGGCGATCGCCAATGTGGTTTCGCCCGGCGACAAAGTGCTATCGGTGAGCGTGGGTGTTTTCGGTGATCGGTTTGCTAAAATCGCTCAAGCCTTCGGCGCGAACGTGACGAAGCTCGATTTTGAATGGGGCAAGCCGGCCGATCCGAAGGTGGTGGCCGAGCGGATTGCTCAGTCGGATCTAAGTGATTTAAAGATCGTTTTGCTCACCCACAATGAGACATCAACCGGCGTGTTGAACGATATCAAGGCGTTGGCCGATGTGATACGGCCTACAAACGCCCTGATTTTAGTGGATGCCATCAGCGGCATGATCGCCTCCCCGCTCCACACCGATGAATGGGGATTGGATGTCGTGATCTCCGGTTCACAGAAAGCCTGGATGATACCGCCTGGTATGACCTTCCTATCGGTCAGCCAACGCGCTTGGGAAGTAAACGCCCAAAGCAAGGGGTCCCGATTTTTCTACGATTTTGCGGCGATGAGAAAATCATACGAAAAGGATCAAACCCCCTGGACTCCGGCCGTGTCGCTCATTTATGCCCTTTCGCAGGCGCTCTCCATTCTCGAGCGGGAAGGGGCAGAGGCGGCGTTTGCCCGCCATAAACAACTTACAGCCGCAACCCGCGCTGCAGTGCGCGCCCTGAATCTACCGCTTCTAGCCGATGATTCCTGTGCCAGTCAATCGGTGACCGCCGTCTGCACTCCAGAGGGAGTTGCACCGAAGGATCTGCGGAAGGTGGCGCGAGATCAGTTCGGGGTGGTGCTGGCGGGCGGCCAGCAAAGTCTGGAGCCGACCATATTCCGAATCGGGCATCTTGGCTGGGTGGATAAGATGGACATTATCGCGGCCGATCTTCCCCAGCCCGATAACCCCCAGCGTCTTGTCGTATACTTCGCTTCCCACAAAGCTCTTCCGGTCCCATTTGCCTTCCCGGATGCTGCGGTCGGCGTGCGGGATTTT
>JAMCWF010000051.1 GCA_023481295.1 Armatimonadota bacterium
ATATGTCACTGACCTCGCACTTTAGGATGGAAAACAAAATATCGGTTAAAAAAATACCATGCCTCAGTTCAAATGCGCCACCAATAAATGATAAAAAGGACAACCTATTTCATATAAAGTCAGTGATGGGTCATTGTGAATTGATTCTCGTCCGGCAAGGCGATAAACTCCAGCATCACATCGTTGGCTAAGAGGAGACCCTGGCGGGTTAAGGCGATCCGGTCATCCGCTATCTGAATTAATCCCCGCTCGATTAATTTGGCGATCTCCCGCTCATAAACCAGGGCTGGGTCAATCCGGTAACGACGGTATAGGCCGCCGAGCGAGACGCCCTCCATCATGCGCAGCCCCACCATCATGCTCTCGCCCAGTGCGGTCATCTTGCTCACCGCCTCCTCTTCCACCGACAAGGGTTCATTTGATTCAATTTTTTGGAGGTATTTACGGGGCGAAAGCTCGTTGGTCCAGCGCCGGTAGCGCGCGCCCTTCGCATCCTCCCAGAGGCAGGATACGGCGCCCGGCCCATAAGCGGCATAGGGGCCATTGTGCCAGTAGTTGACGTTGTGCCGGCACTGATAACCGAGCTTGGCAAAGTTGGAGATCTCGTAATGCTCAAATCCGGCTTGGCGGGCGGTCTCTATGGCGTGCTCATACATCGCCAGCATCACCTCCTCATCCGGCAGCGGCAGTTGCCCGATCCGCTGCAGATGCTCGAATCGCGTTTTCGGCTCGATGGTTAAGCTGTAGAGGGAGATGTGCTCCGTTTGCAACGACAGGGCGGTCTGCAACGATTCTCTCCAATCCGCTTCAGTCTGGCCTGGAATGCCGAACATCAGATCGATGTTGATATTTTCAAAACCCGCCTCGCGCGCGATCTCAACCGCGCGAACGGCCTCCGCTGCGCTATGGCGCCGTTCCAGGTGGTGGAGTAGGTTGTCATTAAAGGACTGCACGCCGATTGAAATTCGGTTGAACCCGACCGACCGCAAATCCGCAAAGCGCTGCATATCGGCGCTGCCTGGGTTTGCCTCGACCGTTATTTCCGCCTCCGGTGTTACAGAAAACCGATCCCTCAATGAAACGAGTATGCGTTGCAGGTTGTCTGGATTAACAAAAGTGGGGGTGCCGCCTCCAAAAAAGATGCTCTGCACGGTTCCGTTTGGGTAGCCGGAGAACTGAATTTCGGTGAGGATGGCATCCACCGTTTTGCTCACGATGGGACCGTTCATGGCATAGCTGTTGAAATCGCAGTAGCCGCACTTCGAGATGCAAAACGGGATATGGACGTAGAGTGAGAGGGTGCACATTTTTTTATCTTAGAGCCTGTCTGATAAATTCCAGGAAATATTTCAATATCGCTATATCATGCAATTATTAGTAAATCTCCTCACCCCCAACCCCTCTCCAACTTTGGAGAGGGGAGCCGGATTTTGCCCAAAACTCTCGCCACGGTTCCCCCCTTCCCGCTTCGGGAAGGGGGATAGGGGGTTAGGTATTTTCAGAATACATTCATTTTGCAGCCGGATAAATCGATGTTAATTGGTTTGTCGGACACGCTCTTAACCCGCAACGATCACCCAATCTTGGTGAAGACGATGTGCTCATTTAAACTATTGACGCTTTTAACTCCGCCTTGTTACGACGAATCACCATTATTTAGCGTTAATAAGTATTATACTCTAAGTTTTACAACACTGGAAGCGAAAAATGAAATGTCATAAGTTCAGTTTAGCGGGAATCGTTCTCGATTACACAATCCACCCCCACCCTAGCCCTCCCCCTCAGAGGGGGAGGGAGTCAATATATTCACCGTGCTCGGCATCCTTCCCCCTGAGAGGGGGAAGGTCGGGATGGGGGTACGCCTGATAATCGGGCGAAAATTGGTCAGGATGGGGATCGTCGGCTGTACTTCAAGGCTTGAGCTTCTCTTTTTCTTCCTCCCAGGGGGGAGATCAAGATGGAGGTGAAATATAGCGCACTCCAAAAATTCCCGTAAAACTGAACGATTACCTGTAATGATGAGTTCGGTTCTGCGGGAATCATTTCAGCTCACATTCTTACGCCTGTAGGCTGAAAATTACCCCATTATAATAGCCTGCTCATATCAGCCCAGTTGGTTCCCGCCTTTGCCTCTGCCTTTAGCCGAACCGACAGGGGGTAGGCCGTCTCCAGACCTTTTAAGACATCGGATGCCACCTGTACCAGTGCATCCTCCCTAACCTCCAGCAACAACTCATCGTGAACCTGCAACAAGATGCGCGCCGGCGTTCCGCTCTCCTTTAACCATTGATCCACCTTGATCATCCCCAGCTTCATAATATCGGCCGCGGAGCCTTGAATTGGCGTATTAACCGCCGCGCGCTCACCAAAGAGTCGGTGCTGCCGCTGCGCCGACTTCAGCTCCGGCAAATAGCGTCGGCGGCCTAACAGCGTGGTTACATACCCCTTTTCGCGGGCGGAATTGATCGTCTCATCGGTGAACTGCTTCACCGACGGGAATCGCTCATAGTAGCTCTCGATGAAAGCGCGCGCTTCTGCTTGGGAGATGCCCAGGCTGTGAGAAAGGCCGAAATCCCCTTGGCCGTAAAGGACCGCGAAGTTGGTGGTCTTGGCGCGATTCCTCATCTCCGGTGTGATCATCGAGTGGGGAAGCCCGAAAAGGATGGTGGCAGTGGTTGTGTGAACATCGTCGTCGGCTGAAAATGCACTGATAAGCTGCGGATCCTGCGTGATGTGAGCGAATACACGCAGCTCAATTTGGGAGTAGTCACAAGAAAGAAGCCGATAACCCTTTGGTGCCACAAAGGCGCGCCTGACCGCACGGCCCAGCTCAGTTCGCACCGGAATATTTTGCAAATTGGGGCGATTGGATGAAAGTCGGCCGGTGGCGGCGGTAACCTGGCTGAATGAGGTATGCACCCTCCCATCTTTCCCGACCAGCTTCGGGAGCGCCTCCACATAGGTCGAGCGTAGCTTGGTGAGCTCCCGCCAGTTTAAAATCAACGGAACAATCGCATGCTCCTCAGCAATCTCGTCCAAGAATTCGGCCTGTGTTGAAAATCCGGTCTTCGTCTTTCGTGAAGGGGTTAAATTAAGCTTATTGAATAAGATATCCTGAAGCTGTTTGGTGGAACCGATGTTGAATCGCTCGCCGGCCAGCTCATATATTTTGTGCTCTGCCTCTGCAATTTGGGATTGAAGCTCGGCATGAAAGGAGAGCAGTCGGGCGGTATCCAGCGCCACTCCATTTAGCTCCATTTGCGCCAGGATCGGGATAAGCGGCATCTCTATTGTTTCAAATACGGCCAGCGAACCCTCCGATCGCAATCGCTCCCTCATCGGCTCTCTGAGCCGGTAAAGCAGATAAGCCTCGTAAACCGCCCTTTCACTTGCGTCATTCGGTGCCGGCATCCTCACGATTTCGCCTAGATGCTCCTTGGCCAGATCGTCAATGGGGTAACTGGAGCGGCTTGGATTCAACACATAGGCCGCAATTTGAGCATCGAAATCGAGCGATGGAAAGGGTAATCCGTGATTTGCCAGCTCCAGCAGTTCCGTTTTTTGGTCATAACCGGCCCACCTCAACAAAATACCATTATCTGCAAGAGAAAAAAACGATTTCAGCTCATCCCAGTCGACGGTATCCAGCCGGTAGACGCCTGAACTGCCGGCTGCTGCCAGCCCAACGCCTTTCTCACTCCCGTTAAAAAGTCGAATTGCAACTGGAGCCGCCCCCGCTTTATCGCCCGATTCGAGGGGAAGTCTTTGCAGCAACCCGCTAAACGTGGAAATGGTGGCGTACTCTAGAGTCGCTGCAACTGTATTCGTTTTATTCATGGTTGAAGGCGTCTCTTTATCCGAAACACCAGCCGCCAGCAGTGGAATTCGCGGTAGAAGCGTGCGAAACTCCAACCGCTCGAAGAACTCTTTGGTGCGCTGCCAATTTTCGGCGGTGGGGGCATGGCAGCAAATGGTCAAGTCTATCGGAGCATCGCAGCGGATGGTCGCTAGCACCTTGGATTGCCGCACCTGCTCAAGGTTGGCAATTAAACTGTTCCGTAAGCGCTCCGGCTGCAGCGCGTTAGAATGGCCGATCAGCGCTTCCAGGCCAGGGTACATCTGCAACCATCGGGAGGCGGTCTTTTCACCGACCCCCGGCACGCCCGCTATGTTGTCGGAGTTATCGCCCACCAGCGCCTTGTAATCCGGCACCAGCGGAGATGGGAAGCCGTAGCGCTCCACCACGTCCGAGGGAAGGTAATCGCGGGTATCGCTGACACCGCTCCTGGTAAGCCTGACCTTAACCTGCTCACCGACCAGTTGCAGCATATCGGTGTCCCCGCTTAAAATTACGACCGAGTACGCATCATCGGCTCCCTGACGTGCGAGAGAACCCAGCAGGTCATCGGCTTCGAAGCCGGGCAGCGCAATGCTTTGAATGCCCATCGCCTCGACCATCTCATGCGCCAGCGACACCTGTGCGGCTAAATCATCCGCCATCGCGATTCGATTGGCCTTATACTGCGGCGAGATCTCATGCCGGAATGTGGGCGCTTTTGAATCCCAAGCGATGACGGCTGCATCCGGTTTCTCCTCCTCAAAAACGGCGAGCAGCATTTGGGCCAATCCATAAATGGCGTTGGTCGGCTGACCGGTTGAGGTGGATAGATAGCGGGTTCCGAAATAGGCGCGAAAGAGGAGGCTGTTTCCATCAATTAATAGAAGCTTTCGGGACTCATTTTGATTCATCTTTTCCACCTCGGATTCATCTTAGCCTGCGCCGACGACATTTTCCATATTCTACCTGCTTAGCGGGGCGTAGAAAAACACGCCCACGCTCCACTGATCCCTATTCCGAGGTGGAAAAGTTGGATTCGAAACCGTTCACCTATAGAAGGGCGGAGTTGTCCGCCTTGGCGCTGGTTATCCCTCCGTATCCAAGTCTGGAATTTGACCGTTAACCAAACGCTCGTGGACGGCCTCCCTCAGCTCGCTCAATCGGGCGAAGAGGCGGTCACCTGGACAGTCGGTAGGGACGTATTCGCGGTGGCCATGGATGGCGGCGCTGTCAATCCGCTGGGTGTGACAAATAAAAGCGCACAGCTCCACCAGCGCCTCCCAGAGGGCGGAGGGAGGCTCTTCGGTCATGTAGAGGCCTTCGTTTTCGATGCCCCAGCGACGATGGTTATGGTTTCGAACGTGGGCGCCGATCACAAATCGGTTGGAGGTTAAAGCTTCCAGCGATTGGTGGCGCCCCTCCAGCACAAATCCGCCGCGGCTGATCGTGAATTGCTGCCCGCTATCGCACCAGCCGCGCTGAAAATGCCACTGTTGAATGGATTGTGCCAGCTCCTCCGCGTGTTGAAGGCTGATGTCGTCCGCGTTGGGGGTGGCGGTGTGATGCACCACGATCTCAAATCCCGGTTCGTCCAGCACCTCAATTTCACCGCGCGGCGGCTCGGCGCCCCACTCCTGGGTTGTACAAATATGCACTTTACGATGACCTCCTTTTCTGGATAATTCGAGCCGATCTGCCTGCAGCAGGCGGGTTCCCCTTATTATCCTTCACCGTCCGGGTTTTACCGATGATCTTTCAGCAATAATATGGATACAAGTGTCCTATTCAGGTATTATGTATTCAGGCTAAAATTATGGATAACAGGATCGCAATATAGGACCATCCGATGTCTGCCGTTGGGACCACTCACGCTGGAGTTGATCGTTCAAAGCGGATTGAGCCGCCTCCCTTGCCGCCGGAACATGGATCATGGGTGATGCTCTATGCACCGCTGCTGCTCGCACTGATCTCCAATCAGATTTTTGTGATCGGGCCGGCTCTATTGATTGTAATGGCCGCCACCGGCCTGTTTTTAGCTCGAAACACCACTTTACTGGTGATGCGCGGGAGACGTAGGCCCGGGATCGTATTTTGGTTGGTGATTTATTACGCCCTATTTTTCACGGGCGCCGTACCGCTGTTTGTGTATTATAGACGAATTAATCTATTGCCAATCGGGTTCGTTGCGGCGGCGCTCTATTGGGCTCACGCCAAGCTGTACCGCCCGCCCTCCGCGAAACGACTCGACCGCACGATCTTCGGTGAGTTCCTGGGAGTTGCCGCCCTGACCCTCACCGCTCCAGCCGCTCGCGTAGCGGTCATCGGCCGAATGGATTGGACCGCCGGACTGCTGTGGATATCGGCGATTCTCTACTTCACCAGCAGCATTTTCACCGTCAAGATGATGCTTTCCGCCGCAAAACATAGAGACGAAATAGATCGAGGTGCCCGCTGGCGATTGGGACGCAATCATCTGCTTTATCACGTCGTATTAGTCATGATTATTTTTTCTTATGGATTAACGGTGGGCGGAACGGCCGGGTTGTTCATCGTGACCGCCTATCTCCCATTACTGATCCGCGCATTCAGCCGCTGGTACACCCTGAGCAATCGCCTGCCGGTGTTGAAACGGATTGGTTGGACGGAGGCCGCTTACACCGCCTGGTTTATCCTATTTTTCACGGTCGGCCTGCTGCCGCACCATGTGGTTTGATGGTGATGGCTTGATCATAGTGCTGGAGGACGACGTACAATGAGCATTCAAATCGGCGATAAGCCGGATAACGGCTTCGATAACCCGCTTGGCCTGTTGAGCGATTGCCATCGCCGTATCGAACGTTTCTTAGATTACCTGCAGCAGGTAGCCGATCAAGCGGGGGGAGGCCCGCTGACCGAGGACCAACGCCATACGCTGGAGATATCCTTGCGTTACTTTCGAAATGCGGCGCCGCGGCACACACAGGATGAGGAAGAATCCCTATTTCCAAGAATGAAATCGACCGAAAATGAGGCATTGCACCAGGTTTTGGATAAAATTCAAGGGTTGGAGGCGGATCATCAACGTGCATCCGACCTTCATGCGGTGGTGGACGAGATCGGGACACGCTGGCTGAAGGAGGGCGAAATTTCGGCTGAAGAGGTGGTGAGCATGAAGGTCGCCCTCGGAGAGTTGGAAGGACTTTATGATAATCATATTGCGCTGGAAGATCAAGAGGTTTTCCCGCTGGCCGGAAGCGAGCTACCGGTCGAACAGATCAAGGCGATCGGGTGCGAAATGGCTCAAAGGCGCGGACTCTCCTATGAAGACCCGCTGAGGTGCCGAACCCGAAGAGAGGAAACGGATGGAAAAGTCGCTTGAGCTGGACGCCTTCGAGCAGCTCAGTCTGGACCACCAGCAAGTCAGCGCAAAACTATCCGAGCTAGAGGCTTTGTTCAGCGATCTGCCGTCCGAATTGAGCACCGAATTGGAGGCGAAACTGAAGGGCTTTATGCAGTTTATTGATGAGGAGGTATGGGCGCACTTTCATTTTGAGGAAGAATCGCTGTTCCCCCTGCTGGACGCCCACTTTCCGGGTGAGAATGCGCCGGTCGCAGGTGGCCCGGTGCGCGTTTTGCGGGAGGAGCACAAAATAATCCGCCGCCTATTCCAGCGCTTCGAGCAGGCGATTCGCTCCTCTCAAGCGGATTGGAAAGCAGGCGCTGAAGTGCGCTTGACCGGCGTTCAACTCGCCACCGCCTTTCACAAGCATATCTACAAGGAAGATTTCGTCGTTTTCCGCCTGGCGAAAAACCTGCTATCCGAGGAAGAGCGCCGGCGTTTAAATGAGGTGTGGGATCGGTCTTTCAATCCGCGAAAAAGCACCTAAATGGTTGTTGAAAAACTCATTTTAACGTCATCGCGAGGAGCGCAGCGACGTGGCGATCTCACTTTCCACGCTGAAAACGAGATTGCTTCGCGAGAAAACCGCTCGCAATGACAAAGAGACACTTTTTTTCAACAACCTTCTAAGTCCGTGAGTCCATTTTGCACCTGCCCGTTGTAGGCAGGTCAGCGAGCGACACCTTAAGTAAAAGTATTTTACTAACGCCTGCGGATAGTAAAATTTAATGCCTCAACTTTTACTATGATACTCCAATCGGTCCGGTTTGTCCATCTTGAATCTTTCAATCGCAATAATTCGACCTCGGTCCTATGAGAAGGATTTGCCTACAAGGATTGAAATTTCATGCATCAATGAAACAGTTCAGTTTTACGGGAATTTTTGGAGCGCGATGGATTTCACCACCGTCCTGATTTTCCCCCTGAGAGGTGGTAAAAAGATAGGGTCAAGCCTTGAAGGACAGCCGACGGCCCCCATCCTTACCGATTTTCGCCCGATTATCAGGCGTACCCCCATCCTGACCTTCCCCCTGAGAGGGGGAAGGATGCCGGGCACGGTGAATATATTAACACCCTCCCCCTCTGAGGGGGAGGGTTTGGGGTGGGGGTGGATGGTGTAATCGAGAATGATTCCCGCTGAACTGAACTCATACGCATCAATCTCGATATGCATCCGTTTCTGTAATTCGGGTATAATCATTACGAAATCTCAATAACGCTAGGGGTGCCCGGCGATTTAAGCTGTGGCTGAGATTCCGCATGGTGCGGAAAACCCTGTGAACCTGATTCGGATAATACCGACGGAGGGAAGCGATCAGCAAGCAAATGCCCAAACCTTCCGAGTTCCGGCGGAGGTAAAGGCGTTTTTTTTTGCTCTTCCAGTGCCGTCCCTCCTGGAAGGAGTCGAGAAAATTGAATAAAGCCCGTTTAGCCGCATTCACGCTGATTGAATTACTTGTCGTTATCGCGATAATAGCGATATTGGCAGCGCTGCTGTTTCCGGTCTTCGCCCAGGCGCGCGAGCAGGCGCGCGCGATTGCATGCCTCTCCAACGCACGGCAAGTCGGAATGCAAGTACAAATGTACGTTCAGGACTATGACGAAACGATGCCGATCTTTTATGCCTACAACAGCCGCCCACCGGCCGGCCAGCCGGGGCATAAAGGGATTGAGGTGGAAATCTTGCCATACGGTAAAGATAAGGATATCTTTCGATGCCCCGACGATGTAGGCAGCCCATTTCAGCGGATTGATGTGCCCGGCGCCACCAGTTACTGGCAGGCGTATGGTTCCAGCTACCGATTTGACCATGGAAGCTACTCAACCATTGCCGGCGAATCTTCGCAAAACAACATCCTTTACACCACCACCACCATCGTAACCCTGGCAGACTTCGCTTTGCCGGCCGAAACTCGTATCATGCGGGATGAGATGTTTCCCTGGTTTTCTGCCGCCGAGGATCCCGGTTGTGCGAAATACGGCTACGATTGCCCGCCGCCTTACAACTACTATGAGCAGTGGCATCCACGTGGTGGCAGCGTCATTTTCGCTGACGGGCATGCCCAATTCATCGTCACCAGCGGCGAGTTCGATCAGGAAGTAGTTTGCCCGGCCGGTGGACGAAGTGGGGATGTGGATCCGGCAACCGGTGTTCTATACTATTGGGAGTGCGATTAAAGGAGGTCGGGAACGAAAGCGGTCATCCTTCTCAATGGTCAGCCGCCATCCGAAGGGCAGTTGTTGCTGGAACTGTCGGATTGCGTGCTTTTCATCGCAGCCGATGGAGCGGCTGACCATGCCGATTCGTTCGGTCTCCTGCCCGATGCGATTCTGGGCGATTTCGATTCCCTTTCCGATTCCACCCGTGCGGCTTTCCCGGCGATATGTTTCGTCAGTGCGCCCAGCCAAGATGCTGCCGACTCCGAAAAGGCGGTCCAATACGCCACAGAGCATGGCGTCGACCAGATCGTTTTGCTTGGAGCGCTCGGAGGCCGCCTTGACCATACGCTGGCTAACCTATCACTGCTCGTTCGATATGAACCGACTGTAGACATCACGATCTTGGAGGAGTGGGGAGGAGCGGCTGCGGTCGGTCCGATGAGATCGCGCCAGTTTCAATTGACGCTCGGCGATACGATCTCCGTTCTGCCCATCATGAATGCGGCGGTTGTATCGTTGAAGGGCACCAAATGGCCGCTGAGCCATGAGCGGCTGGAACCGGGCACCCGCGGCGTCAGCAATGTGGCGGTATCCAATCCGGTTGAAGTTGCCGTTGAGGATGGCGTAGTACTCGTCGTCTGGAGCTTTGCCACCTATCAGCCATGATCTATGCTCACTTTACCGGGTGGGATTGGCTACCGGTCGCCGCTTATGGTCTGTACCTGATCTACGCACTAACCCGCCGCCAGCCCGGAACGGAAGGCTATCTGATTGCTGACCGGTCGCTCGGGCTGTGGACCTTTACCGCAACCCTGGTCGCCACCTGGTACGGCGGTATCCTGGGACCCAGCGAATTTACCTATCGTTATGGACTGGCCAATTGGACCACCCAAGGCTTGCCCTACTACATTTTTGCGATCCTATTTGCGGTTTTTCTTGCAACCAAGGTTCGGTCCGCCAGCCTCTACACCATTCCGGATAAGCTGGAAATGGCTTACGGTCGCTCCGCCGCTCTGGTGGGCGCTGTTTGTGCCTTTCTCATCGCAAATCCAGCCACTTATGTGTTGATGTTGGGAATTCTCATCTCCAGCCTGTTTAACATCCCACTTCTGACCGCGATGATCGTTGGAGTGATCGCCTCGTTGGTTTATGTCTTTTATGGCGGCTTCCAGTCCGATGTTCGAATCAATTTCATCCAGTTTTTGTTGATGTTCGTCGGTTTCGCCGTTCTGCTGCCCTTCTGCTGGCACGACATCGGTGGATTTCATACGCTGCAGGCCAGTGCGACTCCCGCGCTTCTCACCTTCACCGGCGGCAACGATTGGGGCTACCTCATCGTCTGGTTCTTTGTTGCGCTCTGGACGCTGGTTGACCCCGGCTTTCACCAGCGCTGCTACGCCGCCCGCAAGCCGCAAATCGCGCGCAACGGCATCCTGCTGGCCGTCCTCTGTTGGTTTACCTTCGATTGCATGACCACTCTGGCCGGCCTTTACGCGCGTGTTGCCGCTCCACATTTGGGCGATGCGAGGGCTAAACTCGCCTACCTGGCGTTGGCGGAGCGGGTACTGCCGCCGGCGGTAAAGGGCTTTTTTTATGTGGGACTGCTGGCGCCGGTCATGTCGGCCATGATGTCTTACACGTTTATCGGCGCGATGACGATCGGGCGTGACTTTGTCTGGAGACTGAAGGGAGATCCGAATAACGATCGAATTCCTCTCTACACCCGCTATGGCCTCATCGTTACCGCCCTCATCGCCACCGCCATCGCCGCGATGGTGCCCTCAATCGTGCAACAATGGTTTGCGGTGGGCACCGTGTTTGTGCCCGGCCTGCTTATTCCATTGTTGACCGCCTACACCGAGAAGTGGAAGGTGAAAGAAGCTTACGCCACATCGGGAATTATGGCAGGAACGGGAGTCGCACTGGCCTGCCTGCTTATCGGCTGGTTTAACCACGGCATTTTTGCCGACACCGGTCAGTTCCCATTCGGCATCCAGCCGATGTACAGTGGGCTTATCGCATCGTCAATCGTTTACCTCGCCGGCCTGTTGGATCGGCATCGTCGCCGCTGGTTAACCGGCATTTTTTGATCTCCACCCAGAAACGGCATACAGTGGAGTATAAATACAAACACACCGCATGCTTGTCATTGCGAGCGCCCACTGTGAGCGAAGCAATCCCCCGCAAAGAAGTAATTGCTTCGTCGCCGCTTCGCGACTTCACGCAATGACAGGAGGAGAACCGGTCTTCAATATTGAAAATACCACCATACCTGATGTTTTGGAGTAGCACCGATGTCCACATCATCGTCTTTGGAGTTCCTATCATTCGATCGTGTGGCTCCTCATTACGATGCCAGTCGTCATATCCCAGAGGCCATAATGCGAAACGCGGCCCACCTCATCATTGAAACGGCCAAGCTGAATGCCCATACCCCGATGGTGGATGCGGGCGCCGGCACCGGACGCTTTGCCTTTCCGCTGGTGAAATTCGGCATCCCGGTGCTCGGCATCGATATTTCCCGTTCAATGCTGATGCAGGCTAAATCGAAGGTGAACCCAATAAATCACGACCGCTCCCTCTTCATACAGTCCGACTTGCGCAACCTGCCAATTCAATCGCGATCATGCCACGCCGCGCTGCTGGTTCACGTCTTGCACCTGATTGTTGATTGGAAGGTGGTGTTGCTGGAGATCAAGCGCGTCTTAAGACCCGGTGCCGCCTTGATTATAGCGACCGAAACCGGCAAGCGATTTCCAACTCGGGAGGTATATTTCGAGCTTGCCCGTGAGAAAAATGTGCTGCGGCATCACATTGGCCTTTACGATTTAAGCGAAGCCGTTCTTTTCCTTAAAAGCCTCGGCGCCGACATTACCGTACTGGATAATCACAAACTGGAATGGACGGCTGAAAGTTCGATCAAGGATACGTTGCGAATGCTTGGATCTCAACTGTTCAGTCAAATCTGGGCCATCCCAGAAAATATCCACCAGGAGATTATGATGCTAACCAGCGAGTGGGCGGCCAACCGGTACGGCTCCTTCGATTACGTCGAGAGAATGCCGACTCAGATCATGATGTGGTGTGCAAAATTCCCCGATTGAGCCTCGGTGTTTCTCTAGATTCGGGACTCCGCTTTGAAGCTGTCGGACGAGATACAGCCCGCTCATGCCGAGTTAGTCAACCGCTCCATTCACCGCTCGCCCTCCACTCCATCCATTGAATGATCTTCACAAACTACCGTGTAAGTGTCAGCTTTGACCGATCGAATCATGTGGAAAACATGGATGAGGGAAGGAGAAGGTGGCTCTTCACCCGTCCGCCGATATCACATCCCAGCAATGGAACAGGGGGTGAGTTGAAAATGAATATCCTCGTTAAAAAACCGCAGCGGGGCAGCGCTCTGATCACCGCGTTATTTTTCATCCTCATTATCTCTACGCTCTTGATGGGCATCGGCACGCTGGCGGTTTCGCATCAAGGGCTGGCGATCACCGAATCGGACTACGCCGCCGCGCTGGATGTGGCTGAAGGCGGTATCAACTATGAGCTGCGAAAAATCAGCCAGAACACCTCCAACGCCGACCAGTATCCCGGTGTAAACTACCCGATGAGCGTGGGCAGTTTTTCGGTCTACTGCACCAACACCGACGGCAGCGCTCCCTGGAACCAGGGCAATGCGGTCAACATCATTTCAACCGGTACGGTGAACAACGTCACCCGATCCGTCAAGATAACCGCACAACACCGGAACGGATCGGGCAATTATGCGATCTATACGATGCAATGGGGCACCTTGAACGGCACTGCAACCACCATCAATGGAGATGTCGGCACCAACGGAACCTACCTGTTTAACGGACATCCATCTGTAAACGGAACCATCACCTTTAACGGCCCCAACTCTGGTTGGCAAGGGCCCGACCCGGGCGGATATTCGGAGCAGTTTAACCAGGATGCGGTTGTTTGGCCGACCGTAGATCAAATCGCAAACCAGCAGTTTCCTGACGGAGGGTTATCCTACGTTGCGACCTATAACGATAACAGTATGGTGCCGGCCATTTCCAACGATCAGTTACTGGTCAATGGAAATGGCAGCGTTACTTTTTACGGTCAAAACGGCGGCGCCAACTACTATTTAACCAGCCTGATTCTCAACGGAAACAGCAGTGTCTACTTCGATAACACCAACGGCCCTATCACGCTCTGGTTCGGCCCCAGCGGCTCCTCCGGCACCGCGATCTTTAACGGCGGCACCGCGGCGGTCAAGATGAGCCAAAACCCGGACAACCCGGTAAAAATATACATCGCCACGACCAACGATTTCATTATGAACGGCAACACCGAGCTGGATGCTGGCGTTTATGACTACAACGTGAACTCAGATGGGCAGACCTGGGGGAGGGTGATCGAGAACGGGAACCCCACCGTATATGGCTCCATCATCGCGAATTCAGCGATCTTGAACGGACACCCGACCATAAACTACACCGGTGGCTATTTTGCTCCCACATCGGGCGGCTACTACGGTTTTGAAACGAACTGGGCCGAGATCAATTTGCCCGGCGGCTAGCGATGTTCAGACTTTTACTGATGGTCCAGCAATTTGAAGGGGGTGTCATAAAATGAGAACCCGAATAAAAAGAGCGGGGCGTGGCAGTGCCCTGATCACCGCTCTTTTTTTCATTCTGATCGTCTCGACACTATTGATGGGAATCAGTACCTTGGCGGTCTCTCATGAAGGGCTCGCCGTCACCGAATCGGACTATGCCGCCTCCCTTGATGTGGCCGAAGCCGGCATTAACTATGAGCTGCGGAAGATCAGCCAGGATGCCTCCAACGCCGACCAGTACCCGGGCTCCAGCTTCAGCATGAATTTGGGCGATTTTTCGGTCTACTGCACCAATACCGATGGCAGCACGCCATGGAACCAGCCCGGCAGCGTCACGGTCATTTCCACCGGAACGGTGGACGGCATCAGCCGTACCATAAAAATTACGGCTGTGCAGCAGGACGGAGGAGGTAAGTACGCGGTGTACGCCCTGCAATCGGGCATCGCGAACGGACATCCCACCACCATTGCATCGTATAGATCGACCAATGGATCGCTTCTTTTTAATGGGAATCCGACCGTTAACGGAACCGTTGTCTTTAACGGCTCAGGCACCGGCTGGAGTGGAACCGACCCAGGAATCTATTCCGAGCAGCATTTCCCGAATCAAGTCATCTGGCCTACGGTGGACCAGGTTGCTAACCAGCAGTTCCCGGACGGCGGGCTTTCATATGTCGCTAATCATAACAATAACAACCTGGTTCCTCAGATTGTAAATGATCAGGTTGTGGCAAACGGCAACACCGTTGTAACCTTTTATGGAGTGCCGGGTGGCGCCAACTACTATTTAACCAATCTCATACTAAACGGCAGCAGCACCATCTATTTTGACAACACGAATGGACCGATCACACTATGGTTCGGACCAAACGGCGGAACCTCGACGATCACCTTTAACGGCGGCAGCGCGGCCATTAGGATGAGCGATGATCAAAGCAACCCGGTCAGGATGTACGTCGCCACCACCAGCGATTTCGTCATGAACGGTAACACGGAGCTGGATGCAGGCGTCTACGATTACAATGCCAATGCGAGCGGCCAGACGTGGGGCACGGTGGTTGATAACGGTAATCCGGTCGTTGACGGTTCGATCATCGCCACCTCAGTTATTTTGAATGGGTACCCAACCATCAACTATTCGGGTGAATTCTTTTCCCCACTTTCTACCGGCTATTACGGCTTCGACAACAACTCCTGGTTTGAAGTGAATCCATCCGGCTATTAACCCGGCAACATTATGTAGCAACAATGTAATATATTAACCCGGCAAATAACTATCCCGAATTCGTCATTCCAGTGGTTTGTGGTTGGAATTTAGGCCGGGAGTAGGCGGGGAGAAAGCGGGAATCCAGAAGGCTATGGATGCCGGATCAAGTCCGGCATGACGATATTTAATCGCCGGATTAATACTAACGCTCCCATTTGATGATGGCCGAAGGAGGCTCCAACAAGACTACGCTATATTTATCCGATAATGTACTGTAAATCTTGCGACTCAATAAAGGAGGTCACTCAATGCAACCCATGCGCGGGCTAACCATCGCCCTGCTGATTACATTTTCGATGGGCATCTCACTCACCGCACGGGCTCAATCGGCGGATCCCGGCTTCCCCTTCGTGGATGTGAATAACGACGGCGTCTATTCAACCGGCGACATCCCGCTGACCACCGGACAGATACTTTCCGTCATTCAATCAATCGGCTATTTCGATACCCAGCGGTCGGTGAATGGGCTGTACCACGCCCCCGATCACCGGGCCAGCCTGGTGATTCCGGCTTTGGTATTCCTTTCAGCCGATTTTCCCATTAAATTGAGAGCGGGTCGCAACATTCTGGTCCATGGATACATAAAGGCGCCCGAAATCCACCTGCGTAACGGTGAATCGGAGTACGAGGATAGCTCGTTTTCCCGATGGCGACCGTACTGCGAAGACCACTCGTCACCCGGGCAAATTGACCTCAATAAGTCCGGTCTTACCTTTATGTCCGAATTGAAGGTCAAATCGGACGGTAAGGTCACAATGGACGATGCCATAATTACCGACAACGACCCAACCGGCAAGATAAAAATCAAGTCAGGTGATAGTATCTCATCACTGAATGCCGATATACTGGCTGGAAATAAATTGCGGTTATCCGGTGATGACCGGGTTGAT
Source organism: Armatimonadota bacterium (assembly GCA_023481295.1). Taxonomy (GTDB): domain Bacteria; phylum Armatimonadota; class Chthonomonadetes; order Chthonomonadales; family JAMCWF01; genus JAMCWF01. The sequence goes on from JAMCWF010000051.1 coordinate 16,147, forward strand.
CTGACCGGTTCTGCTATCGAAACTACCGGCCTCACCCCCGAAATCAAGGTTTCCAGCGATGGGCGGATCGTGGGGGATTGTTTTGTGGCCACCCCCGGCGTTTTGCACTTCAGCGCCGATGACGGCGGCGTCAACGCCAATACGGGCTCGATCTTTGCCGTGGGGGCGCTCGGAATTTGCTCGGACGGCCCCACCGATATCTCCGGCGGCTCATTTGTTGTTACCGGCCCAATGATCGCGGAAGGTGAAGAAGGAGTGAAGGGTACCGGCAGTGTCATTACATCCGGCGAAAATGGGGCCGCTCGGAATTTGCTCGGACGGCCCCACCGATATCTCCGGCGGCTCATTTGTTGTTACCGGCCCAATGATCGCGGAAGGTGAAGAAGGAGTGAAGGGTACCGGCAGTGTCATTACATCCGGACAGCTTGGCGCGTTTGGCGAGGGCGGCGTCAGCTTTGACAACTCGTATCTAGATGCGTTGAGCGGCCCCATTTTCGCCGGATCCGAGGAAGGATCCGTCTCATTTGATAGCGCACATATAGCGACGGCAGGCGGACTTGCGATCCGTACCGGCGGCGGTGAAGATGATCACCCCGATTCAATGGGTCGGGTAAAAGCCCGGTGTGTAAGGGAGAACGAGGGCGGCAACATTGATATTGCCGATGCCACCATCGTGGCTGACCGTTTCGTAAAGCTCAATTCGGGCGGCTCCATTACGGCTGATTACAGCAGCATATCCCCGTATAGCACGATCTCCTCACCGGTTGATCCGGCCACTTATATCGCCCTTGCCGCGGAGGGGCCAATTTCCGCCGACGGCGCAACGTGGACGGCCCCGGCCAGTATCTTTTTGGGATCGGAAGAGGGCAATATCACCGCCGCCTCGGCCACGATGAGCGCAACCGGCACTCCCGGTACGATCACCTTTTATGCGGGAGGCGGAACGATTACGGTGAGCAACAGCACCTTCCAGGGCGTGGTTCAGTATCAGCCCACCGGGGTGACCGTCATTGGCCCATAATCGTTTACGTGATTGAAGTGAAGGTGCGCCGGAGCCGGGCGTTTCTGATGGCTCCGGCGCACCTTTTTATCCGCTCATTTCGTTGGCCGGTTTCCAATTCCAGTAGTTGTAGCGTGCGTGAAATCGGCTCAATGTGGAACAAGTGGATTAGACCGCTCTAGCACAAAATCAGCGTGAGGGACCGAAATGGCTCCCATAAAATTAAAAACAAGGATTCGGCGCAATTCGGGGTTTACTTTCATCGAGCTGATGGTTGCCGCGGTGGTGATGACGATCGGGTTGATGGGGTTGATCAACCTGTGGATATTCTCGTTTCAGGTCACCACAAACACTGACTACACCGGAATTTCATATAATTTGGGGCGCCAGGCCGTCGAGCGAACGAAGATGCTGGGGTTTGCCAATGCGCCGGAGGGCACCTCCACCACCTACTATGACGGCGATCAAAACCAGGTCGGCTCTGGTTCTGGATCAGCGGTATATAAAGTCACCACCAGCATCGTCAGCGATTCGGTGCAATCGGGTAGCCCCGGCCAACCCGGTGCGGTGCCGTCCGACACCGCGCTTCGAACCGTTACGGTCACCGTTACCGTGATCTCCACCGGAAAGGTGGTCTATCAGACGAACACCTATCTGGCAAGGGGCGGAATATGAACGGCCGTGTTCGGGGCATTACGCTCATTGAGATGCTGGTCGCCTGCTTGATCATGCTGCTGCTTGGCTCTGGTCTCTTTACCCTGATGACCACCGGCTATGGAGCACAAGCGAGCATCACCGACCAGAACACGGTGGACACCCGCTCGCGTTTCGTGATCAATACGCTGGCCGATAACCTACGTGGCACCACAAACCTCACTGCTGCCGGCCCCAGCGACGTAACCTTTACCGATGAGTCCGATAATTCGGTGCGTTACTGGCTTTCCAACGGCAGCCTGCTGAGCACGACAAATGGCCAGCCAAGCTCCGGGAACACGCTGATGGACAACGTGAGCTCGTTGAGCTTCACCTATTGGACCTACAGCAACGGTAGTTGGTCCTCTTCCAATTCTCCTTCGGCGCCCGCCAATGTCGGGGCAGTGGATTTTACGGTTGTAGTAACCCTGAACGGCTACAGCCGCCAGTTGTCAGGAACGGTGGTCATTCGGGATAAAGAGTAGTTCAACGGCTTGCGCTGGGTTCTCTCATTTCTTAATCTATCGCCGCTCCTAAAACGCTGCTTGACATTGGGTCAATCCATCGGCCATGATAATGGGCATGTAACCGTTCAGATTTGCGGGTTTTTTGGAGGGCGCTGGATTCCACCCCCCCATCCAGACCTTCACCCTTCCATGGGGAAGAAACCCACGGGCGGCTAATCTATCCTTCCTCCCCCTCTGAGGTAGAGGGCTGGGGTGGGGGCAGGTGATGTGAACGAAAATGAATCCCGCGAAACTGAATCGGAACACCAGCGCGATTTTTACTCGCGATCTGCGGGGGTTTAGCTCAGTTGGGAGAGCGTCTGCTTTGCACGCAGAAGGTCAGCGGTTCAAGTCCGCTAACCTCCACATTTCACTTAGCCGTTCACTAAATGGTCTCACAACCTAAACTTCAAAATGGTCGGTTGCGCAAAGCGCGAACCGGCGATGTTTCCGCCATTCAAAAGCTCATTAACGGATACGCCGAGCAGGACGCCATGCTGCCGCGCAGCTTGAGCGAGCTTTATGAGAATATCCGTGATTTCTACGTGATTGAGGAGACAGGCGCCATCGTCGGCTGTGCGGCGCTTCACGTGAGCTGGAAAGACCTGGCCGAGCTGAAGTCGCTGGCGGTCGAGGCGAAATCGCAAGGCAAGGGATACGGGCGCCTTTTGGTGAACGCATGCATCGGTGAAGCAGGCGAACTGGGACTGGAGCGGGTTTTCGCCCTTACCTACGTGCCTGAAATGTTTGAAAAGATGGGCTGGACGCAGATTGACAAAGCGCTCTTGCCCCGTAAAATTTGGACCGAATGCGTCTATTGCCCCAAGTTCCCCCACTGCGGAGAGGTGGCGGTGCTGTTCGAGGTTGGCCAAGATGCAAGGGCGGATTGAGCCACTAAGCCGCTATCATCTTACGTAAGGTATTGGATCGCTCATACCGGCCTCCGCAAATCCTCGCAGCCGTAACGCGCAGCTATCGCAACGGCCACAAGCAACCTCTTCGTTCTGGTAACAGCTCCAGGTTAAATGGATAGGTACGCCCAACTCAATGCCAAGCCGAACGATATCCCGTTTTCGAAGGTGGATGATTGGCGTCTCGATCCGAATATGCCCCTGGTGAGTGCCCAGCCTGATTACCTCATTAAAGGCGGCGTAGTATTCCGGGCGACAATCGGGATAGCCGCTGCTGTCTTCCGCCACCGCCCCGATGTAGATGCGGTCCGCACCCTCCACCTCCGCCCAGGATACCGCCACGCTCAGCAGGTGAGCGTTTCGGAAGGGAACGTAGGAGTTCGGCATCTCGGTGCGGTTTAAATCGGCCTCCTCCACCGCGATATTGGGATCGGTCAGGCAGGAGCCGCCGATGCGGGCGAGGTGGTCGATCGAGCCGACGAAGCGCTCCTGCACCTCATAGTAATCGCAAATTCGGTGGAAGGCGGTTTCTTCTCGATTTTCGGTGCGCTGATGGTAAGAGATGTGCAACGCCATCAGCTCGTAGCCGTCCCGCTTGGCGCATGCGGCGGTGACGCAGCTATCCAGCCCACCGGACATCAAAACGACCGCCTTAGCCATTCAATCACCCCCTAGCTATCGGCAACCGTCATTTCTTGCTGAAGGATAGTTTATCCTATTGGAAGGATATTTGGCGTATGAGTTCAGTTATGCGGGAATCATTCTCGATTACACCATCCACTCCCACCCCAGCCCCCCCTCTCAGAAGAGGGTGCTGTCCAGCGGCGGCGCATAGTCCCTTTCCGCTCTCAAGGGGAGGGCCAGGGTGGGGGGATCGTTCCCACTCCCAAACTAAATTCCCGCTGAACTGAACTCATCCCGCTTCGCCTATCGCTCAGGGCCGCGTCGTCTTCATATCGCCGAAGTTCAGCTTGGTGGCAACGGTGATGATATCCGGCTTCAACGGTTTTTGATGAAAATTGAAGCAAGATAGCATGTCGTTGGAATCCCGATCGCGCGCGGTTAATGACGGTAGGCCAAATCTCAGCTCGATTAATTTGAGCGGTGAGGTGAGGTCAAAGCGCGAATTGCAGATATAGCCGGGCTTAGCATAGGGTGAAATAACGAGGGCCGGCACCCTGGGGCCGAAGCCGTAAAGGTCTACCTGCGGCGGGGGTACGTGATCGTAAAAGCCGCCGAAATCGTCCCACGTAAGGATGATCGCACTGTCCTTCCAATAAGGGCTATCCATGATCGCATTGATCAGATGGGTGACATGCCACATCCCTTGCACCGAATCGGCCGGCGGATGCTCGCTATCCTCAAAGCTCGGCACAATCCAGCAGACCTCCGGCAACTGGTGATTGCGGATATCGGTGTAATACTGGCCAAGCGTCACCAGGTGCGACATCAGCGCCGGGTTGTCCTCGAAGCTGACAAATCCGGCCAGCGGATTCCAGAGGGTGTGCATCTTTGGGTTGAGCTGGTCGTAATATTTCCAGGTGACATGCGAATTCTGGAGCAGCTCCGCCATCGTGGGGAATGAGTAGACACCGTACTTGCCGGCGATATCCGGTGGGACGATTTCGGCGGCTTTGCCGGACTGTGCAGCGACGGTATAGAGATGGTTCGGCTCGCTCGGGCCCATTAGTGAGGAGAAAAAGTTGTCACAAAGCGTAAATCGCCGGGCATAATCCCAGTAGTTGGGAATTTGATGCCAATCATAGTAAGAGAGCGTATTGATCACCCAGCTTGGCGGCGGGCCGGTCGGCGGCGCCCCTCTTTGCGGCCGAAACCCCTGGCCGGCACGGATTGCCGCACGCATCCCCCTCAGCCGCCGAAGCAACGGTCGGCGTGGACTTTGAGAATTAAACGCACTGGATTGAGATGGGTGAACCAGCGTCGGATTCGGCTGCGGAACCGGCTGATTCCAGTAATACCGCAGCGCCATCGGCCACTCCGCCCACAAAAAGCCGTCCATTTTGCCGTTGTCCCACGCAGTATGGGCGGCTTGCCAGCTATGATTCAAGTCGCGGGGCAAAGCGGTGGCTTTCAAATGAAATGGCGCCAACTCGGGCGGACCGCCCGGGTAGTAGGGCAGCTTTACCCCGGCCGGGATCCCGTTGGCGCCAGGATAAGTGCCGAAATAGTGGTCGAAGGAGATGTTTTCCTGGATGATGTAGATGAAGTGGCGAATGGGCATCGGTCTGGGAGGAGCAGCGGATGCGGTGGTAACGGTGCCGATGCCGAATATGACGGATAAAGCTACGCTTGCAAGGTTGCGGATGGACATGGGTGGTGCCTCCTTTCCTGTCGCGTCAGCGCATTTTAAGCGGCCAACGCATCGTTTCGCTTTTCAGTCAAATTGTAAAACCCGATGGCCAGCCCAGTAAATTTTCGAGATGAGCCGTCTGATGGCAGCCGACCGATATTTATTATACTATACAACGCTTTTAAGGGTTGGTTTTAGTTCAATTCTACGGGAATCATTCTCGATTACACAACCCGTCCCCACCCTAACCATCCCACTCATAGGGGGAAGGTGAGGATGGGGGTCGTCGACTGTACGTCAAGGCTTGACCCTATCTTTTTAACACCTCTCAGGGGGAAAATCAGGACGGTGGTGAAATCCATCGCGCTCCAAAAATTCCCGTAAAACTGAACTGTTTCAAGGGTTGGTTTACCGAAAATCTACTGGCAGATCGAAGAGGAAACTCGATCTATTCCACGCTCCAGCCAGTCCGCGTCTAGATAGCGTTCGCTGATAAGCTGCTCCGCCGTTCCCTCTTCGCCGTCGGTGGGACTATCCCATTTCAGAGATTTAGCGCACCATCGCGCAAATCGCTCCATCAATGCCGCCCTCAGCATATCGACCTGGTTTGGGTCGCACTGCATCGAGCACTGAAAGAGGATGCTGCTCGCGCGACGACGGATGGCTCCGCCCGCCAATTTTCGGCCGGCTACATCGGATATATCGGCCACGCCGACCCGATCAAAGCAATTCGCGCCAGCGGATGGAGCCTGATCTCGGTGGTCTTGAGCACTATGGATCTTATATCCCATATCTCCTAGCGCGGCGACGATCGGCTGCTTGAATAATTCATAGGTCTTGCTGATGGCGGCCGGCCTTGCTGGCAGATCATCGAGAGAGCAGATGATGGCCAAGGTTAAATCCTTATCGTGGGCTACCGCCCGTCCGCCGGTTATCCGCCGCTCCATCGGAGCCTTACCCCAGCGACCGCGCCGCATCTCGAGCTTCGCGCGCTCGTAATTCTGAAAACGACCGATCGTGATGCTTGGCGCTTCCCAAGCATAGAGACGAAGGATGGGGGCGGCAGGTTCAGTTTGAAACCGGAGGTGGAGTGCCTCGTCCAGCGCCATGTTGCGGGCAGCGCACGACGGCGGCGATTCA
>JAMCWF010000025.1 GCA_023481295.1 Armatimonadota bacterium
CCAACGCCCAACAAAAGCTGCAATCGAAAGGGTTAGACCTGGTGGTTGCCAATTCGGTCGGCGATGGGCAAACCGGCTTTGAAAGCGATACCAATCACGTTTTTTTGTTATGGCCCGCTGGACGCATCCAGGAGCTGCCCGTAGCATCGAAGGCCAGCATAGCCGGCTCTATACTCGATGCGGTTCGGGAATTAGCACGCCCTCATTCATCGGCTGCCGATGGCCGCTAATGCAACCGGTCCCTCGCTCTGGGGGGAGGCGGAAAGCTCGGTAGTTGCGGAAGTGGTGGTGGAGGTTGAAGCTCCCGACCTCCTGACGACCTATTCCTACCGAGTGCCCGCCGATCTCACTGCGGTGGTTCAAGTTGGGTCCTGCGTCCACGTTCCGTTTGGGGGCCGCGAGGTATTGGGTTACGTGCTGGAGGTCGGGCATTCGCCGATCATCGCCGGCATCCAATTAAGGGAAATCGCCGGCGTGATCGAGGGGGCGCTTACGTTCAGTCCGGAGCAGGCGGCCATTGCACACTGGCTGCACCGGTATACCCTCTGCCCAATGCTGCACGCGGTGCGTTGCATCGTGCCGGCCGCGTTCGGCGCAAGAATCCGTACGGTAGCCCGGCTGTCCGGTACCACAGTTGATCTCAATCGTGTTCGTTCAGCTAATCAGTTGAAGATTATGCAGGTTTTGCTGGAGCTGAATGGGGAAGCCGAGCTTGAGGAGCTTAAGCGCCGGTTCGGCGATGGAGACCGATTTTCCAGCGCCTATTTGTCCGTTCGCAACAAGCGTCTGGTTGAGGAACATCGCGAGCTGATTCGGGCTTCCACATCCCCTCGCCGCATCGTTACCTATGAGTTAAATCCGGCCGCCGACGACGAGGAAGACCTCGCTCGTCTGTCAGCCGGAGCAAAGGTCGTCAATTGGCTGCGCGAGAAAGAACAAACCCTTTCATCCGATGAGGATCCTCAAAACGATCATCGCTACAGTCGGGCCGAATTAATGGAGGGCGCCGGAGTCTCAGTTGCGGTGATCCACAATCTGGTGAAAAAGGGTTGGCTGCTCCGGCGCGTAGAGGAATCGTTCCGCAAGCCGGAAACCTATACTCATCGTCCAGCCGCAAGGCCTGAATTGACCGCCGACCAGTGTAGTGCGGTAAAAACCTTGAAAGCGGCGGTGGATGCCCACGAATTTCGCCGCATCCTCCTTTATGGCGTGACCGCCAGCGGTAAAACCGAGGTCTACCTCGGAGCAATTGAGAAGGCGCTGGAAGTCAGCGGCGGTGCACTGATGATGGTTCCCGAAATCGCGCTGACAACTCAATTGGTGGATGCTTTTGTGAGGCGCTTTGGTGGCCGTACCGCGGTGCTGCATAGCCGGCTTTCAGAGGGTGAACGGTTTGACGAGTGGCGGCGCATCCAGAGCGGGGCGGCCCCGGTAGTGGTGGGAGCGCGGTCAGCCGTTTTCGCCCCGCTGCCCAATGTGCGCCTCATTATACTGGATGAAGAGCATGAGCCGTCCTATAAGCAAGAGGCCTCTCCCCGCTACCACGCTCACCGGGTGGCGGAAGAGCGGGCGCGCCGTAACCGGGCGGTGCTGCTGCTTGGCAGCGCAACCCCCTCCATCGAGAGCTTTCACGCCGCACAGACCGGCGATATCGAACTCATTACCATGTCCTCTCGGGTGGCCGGTCGTATGCTACCGAAAGTGGAGTTGATTGATCTGCGCGATGAGTTCAGCCAACATCCAACCCTTTTCAGCCAGAGGCTGGATGAAGAAATTCAGGCGCGCATCGGAACCGGTAACCAAATTATCTTGCTGTTAAACCGGCGCGGTTTTGCACCATTGATACTATGTCGGGCGTGCGGCACCGTCTGCCGCTGCCCCAATTGCGAGGTCGCGCTGGCACTGCACCGTGAAAACCGTCAATTACGATGCCACCACTGCGATTACGTTGAAAAGCCGCCCGATGTCTGCCCGCGCTGCGGCGATGTCCATATCGGCGCCTTCGGCACCGGAACCGAGCGGGTGGAACACGAAGTGAGGAGCCGTTACCCGGAAGCGCGCGTTTTGCGACTCGATCGGGATTCCACCACTCGAAAGGGCGCCCACGCCCAAATCGTGCGCACCTTCTACCAAGGAGATGCCGACATCTTAATCGGCACCCAGATGGTGGCGAAAGGGCTGGATTTTCCAAACGTTACGCTGGTTGGTGTGGTCAGCGCTGACACTTCACTTCACATGCCCGATTTTCGAGCGGCGGAGCGGACTTTTCAACTGCTCACCCAGGTAGCGGGGCGTGCGGGGCGCGGCGAGCAGCCCGGCTTGGTAATCGTGCAGAGTTTTTCGCCCGATCATTACGCGCTTCAAGCGGCGAAAAATCACGATTACCGACGCTTTTACACTCAGGAAATCGCCTTCCGGGAGGAGCTGGCCTATCCCCCCTTTTCGCGGCTGGCCAATCTGGTTTCTCAGGATGAAACCGCCTCGAAGGCCAGCGATCGTTCCTACCGGCTGGCGGAAGCTCTCCGGCGCACCTTACCCGATACGGTCACGCTGATCGGGCCGGCACCGGCGCCGTTTGCGCGATTGCGGGGATATTATCGCTGGCGGATCGCACTGCGGGTTTCGGCCAGCCAAGCCGACCAGCTACCGCGCTGGATTGAGGATGCGCTGACCTATTTGGAGCCGTCCGACCGCCAGCAGCTTATCGTTGACATTGATCCGTTCAATATGGCTTGATTTAACCCCGTTATGAGCGATCCAGTAAAATTCAATGATTAAGGATGGCGGAATGAGTAGCGATAATGACTGGAAACATCAATTCATCGGCTGGTTTGGGGCGGTAATTTTCATACTTGCCTTTTGTAATGCGGCCAAGGCAGCGCAAGTCGTGAAGGTGTTATCCGTTTTTCACCATAGGTTGTCCCCATGGGTTACCACCGGCACCGCCTGGGGGTTGGTCAATACACCGCGCCCCGGCATTGTACCGCATCCTCATCCTGAATCCCAGGCCGGGGGAGAGGCGGCCACCGGCGCCATAAGTTCACCCGATTTTGTGGTGGAGGGCGATCTCATTTCGTTTCTGGCCAACGGTTGGGATGGGCGGTACGGCGGCAAAGGGCTGAACGGTTACTATTTAATTCGTGCTTCCGACGGGGCGGTATTGCGCCGGGCGGTGCCGCCGGATGAGGATGGATTTGTCCGAATCACCTGGCCGGTATCCGATCTCCACGGCCAAAAAGTCTATTTTGAGGCGATTGACCGGGACAACAACAAAAACGGTACCGGTGACGGTTTCGCTTGGCTCGGCTTTGATAAGCTGGTGATGGAGAGGTGCGAGGTGCCGGCCAACCGGAGTCACTGGTACTCAGTGCCACTCCCGCCCGGAGAGAATACCTGGCAAATTTTGCAGCATGATGGAGCAGGGAGGCACGTGGCGCCCTACCTCTCTTCCTTGGGTTTCGGGGAACCGGGAACCGGCGCGATTACTTCGCCGCCGTTTGTGGTTAAAGGACCGGTCATACGCTTCACGCTCTGTGGCTGGTCCGGGCGTTATGGGGAGCGGCACGCTTCAAAGGCGGAGCTGATTGACGCACGCACGAAAGCGGTCTTGCAAGTGGCCGCCCCGCCGCTTTCCGATGCGCTGAAACGATATGAGTGGAATGTGAAAGACCTGAAGGGCCGGCTCGTTCAAATCCGGTTGGTGGATCGCGATCCCAACTACAGCTTTGCGTGGATGGGTCTGGGGATGGTGGATGCAAAGCCCAGCTATTCCTTAAATTTCGCCGACGAATCGCCCACCAAAACCAACGGCCTCGGACTGGCAGGCTGGCGTCCGCAGATGATGCAAAGCAAGCAGTACTGCCAATCGGCGGGGGTGCCCTTTTTGATCACGCGGCAGCGGCGTGTTGGTTAACCGGGGTGGGGCGATGAAAATTCCGCTCAACTTAAAGGCAAAGCGGCTCTATTTAGCCGGATTTACCGGTACATATGACCAGGGTGAGCCGGTTTGGGGCGACCCAAGTGACCTTTACCACCAACTTTTCATCGGTGATCATCTGGGCGATATCGTGCTGGATTACGCCGATGGCAGCTCGGTGCGTTACCCATTGATCTATGGTTACAGTGCTTGGTGGTACCAACCGATGGAGGTGGCACCGGAACCGTTTGCCTCCAGTAAGAGCGCGCGCCGTATTTTAGAGGACGCACTCGCCATTCGGGCAACCGGGAGCGGGCCTCCGGGCGCCTATATGGGGATTATCGTACCGCGGCCGTCGCTTATCCGGGATTTTCGAATCGAAGATAACCCCGATAAGGCCGGTGTGCCCCTGATCGCGGCGTTGACGATCGAGACCAATGGCACTCCACCTTCCAAGACGGTTCGCCAGCCGCATGACAGGCCGACCGCCCGGCAAGCAAGCTGGCTAGCAACCCACCGTCTCCAACCAGGGGCGGGCCGTATCCGAGCGGTAAAAGAAGGGTTGAGTAAAGAGCGGGAGTTACTCTACACCACAAAGCGCAGCTTGTCTTACCATTTACCCACCAGTATTCCGGCCGGATATCGGGGGCCCAGAGTTCGCTTCCGCGGCAACGTTTACGCCGACATTTTAACCTCCATCTTCTACAATGACGTTCAGGACATTCTGGATAAGGTTGATCCCAACGGAATGTACCACACCTCCACGAAAGGCGCTCCGAGCTGGGGATATTACACTGGTATCGGCACTTGGGCAAAGCACGTTGGCAGCTACTATGGGCAGTCTTGGTCGCGTGATCTGGGTCGCAGCCTGCAGGAGATCACCGAGCTAGGGTTTTTGTCGAAAGCAAGCGCATGCGCGAACTACTGCTTCCAGGAAGCGTGGCGGTGGCAGGATGATCCGACGCTGAAATATGATGGCGTTCAGTTGCCGGCGCACTGGTGCCGCGTGATCAACATGCCGTCTCCGAAGCTGGGGGACGGCGTATTTGAAAATGACGGCCAGGGCCTCATTATGCTCTTCACCTATAAACTCTGGCAGCGCGAGCCGCATCCGAACCGGTGGTTACACAAGCATTGGCCGGACGTGAAGGCAGCCGGGGACTGGATCGGCTGGCAGCTCGATCATCCGGCCATTTCGGGCGCAAGCGATGTTTTGCGAACTGACAGTGAGTGCGCCGGCGGCATCGGCAACGCCAAATATGCTGATTTCCTCTGCGAAGAGGCGCTGCGGGCCTATGCAACGATGGCCGACTCTATCGGACATGACAATACCGGGACGCGGTGGGAGCGGACGGCCGATCACCTATTGTCCGGTATCGAGAAGTCCTACTTTACCACCGATAAATGGGGACCGAACTGGACCCTGTTGCCGGCCGGCTGGCCCAATAAGAGCACCAATCTGGGTCCGCTCATCATTTTGGCCGATCGTCGAGGATTCGCACCGAATGATAACCTGCCCGGCTGGCGGATTCGCGACTTGAACGCTTTTCGCCGGCTGGTGTCATCTTATCGTCCATTCGGGTTTTACGGGGTGGCGATGGGCTACGGCCAGGGCTTTGTAACCCAGGCGGCGCTGTTGTTAGACCAAATGCGCGACGCGACCACCATGTTGAATTGGCTGGCCAAGGCGATCTATTATCCAGGATACAAGCCCTATATCACCCCGGAAGGCTGCGAGGTGGATCCGAGGGGGCGCTTTTGGCACCGTACCGGCGACCTCGGAAATGGAGTGCAGGAGGGTGAAACGGTCAAGGTGCTGCGACTGGTCATCGGCGTGGATGACGATAACCCCAACCGTGATCAATTGATTCCCCGTCTACCAACCGGCTGGGATGAAATTTCCGTGAGCTCTTACCCGATGCTGACCGATATCGGACCGGGCCGCCGCGCAGTTCGCCGCATTGAATACCGCCTTCAGCGAAAGGGACGAACGATGAGCCTCCATTTTCAAGCTGATAGCCCCATCCAGCGGCTCGATGTTCGGCTGGGGCCATTTTCAGAGCCGATAACCCGATTGATGGTGAATGGTCATCCAGTAGCGGTGAATAGCGTTGAGAGCGGCGATTCGAACTGGGTTTGGTTGCCACCGATGCGGTCGGTCTCCAAGTTTAAGGTGGAAGCATTGGGGAAGTAAATGGATAAAGCCAGCGTATTATGTCTTAAATTGGCTCGTCGGCTCCGGCGGCCTACTCGACTGTAAAGTGAGAAAACCATCTAAGAGTTTGTTGTAAAGGTCACCGGAGCCTTCCGCTATATCATTCCCGCGAAAGCGGGATTCCAGTTCCCCGCTTACCGGGATGCCGGTGTTTTGGATTCCGGGTTCCGCTTGGCAACCCCGGAATGACGATAGGGTAAGTGATGTCATATTTTTCAAAATCGCTTCAAACCGTTGACACCCTTCATAAAGAAATGCCGGCTTTTTTGGCGGGCGCTCTGGTGAGAAGCTCGACTCTCATCATAAAAGCCGCTTCTTAACTCCCAATTTGGCCAGTTTCCTTACCGACCTCCTAGTCGAATACGCGGTTAATCCTTCTGAATTCGTCAAAACTCACTCTAATAATATCAAAAAGTATTGACAAGATGATATTGATTAGCATATAATATGTCAATATTATTTGATATATGACTATTTCAGAGCGCATGATGACAATTCAAAGGAGTATTCGAAAATTTGAGCTACTTGAGGTGCTGCTGTCCGGCGACAAGCCGGCCAGCTTGCACGAGCTGGCGGCGCGGTTTGGTGTGGATGAGAGGACCATCCGGCGTGATGTGGATGAACTGCACCGGCTTTTAAGCAGCGCTCGGGGTGTGGAGATCAACCGCGGCATGGTGGTGGTCCGGCGCCGCGATTTCGGAAATGGCTACTTCTCAAATCAGCTCGATATGAATTGGCCTATCAAATGTGCCATCGCCCGTTGCGCCGTCAGCTTTTTGTCCGACAACAGCGCGATTGCAATTACGGCCGGCACTACGACCTATGCGGTCGCCCAGGAGATCAGCCGGGCGGTGAGGGTTGAAAAGCGGCTTCGGGACCTGATTGTTTTCACCAATAGTTTGCCTTCGCTGCTGGAGCTGACGGGGGTTGGCCTGATTACCGGCGTGCTGGGCGAAGTGTACAATGCCGACGACTGCGCCTTTTACTCCCACGAACGGACGACCGCCTTTCAGCCGACGCTGGCCATTGTCGGAGCCAGTGGGCTCGTGGTGCAATCGCACGAGGGCTCGCTAGACCTGAGCTCGCAACGAAGCGAGGAGGCCGCCTCGATGCGCCAACTGCTGGCTAACGTACCCGAGGTGATGATTGTGGCTGATGCCAGCAAAATCGGGCGCTGCCATCCATGGAGCTATACGCCAGGAGGTCTGCTGCATAATCGTCGCGTGAAGCTCATAACGAGCCAGCTCCAAGCTGAGCAACGGGATTCGATTAACGGTCTGGTCCGCCCATTTCGCGATGCGGGCGGCTCGCTAGACCTATTCGAAGTTCAGCCGGCAAATCACAAGCCGCTGAATGAGTAACGAAGATCGAAAGGATACAAATCCGCAATGTGCGGCATAACCGGATTCGTTGGCTCTGATGGAGCCATTCAAATAGCGCTCGAAAGCCTGAAACGCCTGGAATATCGCGGCTACGACTCGGTGGGCGTTGCTTATCCCCAAAACAACCATATCGCCGTAGTCCGATCGGCCGGGAAAATCAACCGACTGCTTGATAGACTGGATGGGGAGGTGCCGGACGTGGCGGTGGCGATTGCGCATACCCGCTGGGCTACCCATGGCCAGCCGACCGAGGCCAATGCCCATCCCCATCGCGATTGCAGCGGCGAGCTGGCAGTAGCGCACAATGGCATCATCGAAAACTACGATCCGCTCCGAGACGAGCTGCAGCGAATGGGCCACCGTTTTTCTTCCGAGACCGATACCGAAGTGCTGCCACACCTCATCGAGCATTACTTGAGTAAGACAAGTGACCTGGTCGAGGCGGTTCGACTCTCGTTGCGGCGGGTGGAGGGATCCTACGCCATTGCGGTCGTGTCAACCCGGTATCCAGGGGGAGTCATCGTGGCGCGGAAGGATTCACCGCTGGTGATCGGCCTGGCAGAAGGCTCAAAGCTCATTGCCTCCGATATACCGGCGGTATTGCCCTATGTGAAGGACGTGCTGATTTTGGAAGATGGAGATGTCGCGGCCATCACACCGGAAACCGTCACCTTATCCGACATCAGCGGGAAAGCGGTGCATCGCTCCCCGACGCGAGTGGGCTGGAGAATCGAAGAGGCGGAAAAGGGCGGTTACTCTCATTATATGTTAAAAGAGATTCATGAGGAGCCGGCCGCGGTCCGTAACGCACTGCGGGGACGGATTTACAATGACCGGATAAAGCTGGAGGGCATACCCATCACGCCGGCCGAGTGGCGCCGCTTTGAGCGGGTTGAAATAGTGGCGTGTGGCACCGCTTACCACGCCGGATTGCTCGGCAAACGGCTGATCGAGCAGCTTATTAGGGTTCCGACTGAAGCGGTGGTCGCCTCCGAGTTCCGCTACAGCGATCCGCTGGTTGATGAGAAGACGCTCGTTCTCCTTATCAGCCAGTCCGGGGAGACGGCCGATACCCTGGCTGCCATGAGAGAGGCGAAGCAGCGGGGCGCCTATACCCTCGCGATCGTTAATGTGATGGGCAGTACGCTGGCTCGTGAGGCGGGCGGGGTTATCTATACCCAGGCCGGTCCCGAGATCGGGGTGGCATCCACAAAAGCCTATCTCGCACAACTGGTGGTCATTCATCTGCTGGCGATCCACTGGGCACAACAGATTGGTGCACCTTCTATGGGGGATGGGGCATCATGCTCGGTACTGGTTAATGAGTTGAAGCGGTTGCCCGAACTGGTTGCCGGTGTTTTGCAGGGGGAGCCGTGTATTAAATCGCTGGCGGACCGGCTGGCTGACCGGTCATGTTTCATCTATTTGGGGCGTGGCTATGATTTCGCGGCCGCGATGGAGGCGGCGCTCAAGCTGAAGGAGATATCCTATATCCATGCGGAAGCCTACGCCGCCGGTGAAATGAAGCATGGGCCGCTCGCCCTGATCGAGCCTGGCGTGGTGGTGATTGGGCTGGCAACTCAGCCGCTAACCAATGCCAAACTCTGGAGCAACCTCAAAGAGGTGAAGGCCCGAAATGGCACGGTGGTCGTCGTTCATACTGAGGGAGAAGCGGTCCAGGGCGGCAGCGATTACCAGATTCCTATCCCGTCTGCATCGCCATCATTGATGCCGGCAATTGCGATGGTGCCCCTCCAGTTGCTAGCCTATCATATCGCAAACGCACGCGGCTGCCAGATTGACCAGCCCCGAAACCTGGCGAAAAGCGTAACCGTTGAATAGCAGGAAATGGGTGGGTTGAAAACGATAAGCAGGGGGGGGCATTATTATGGCTGACTAGACAAAGCGGATCAATTAGTGCCAAAATAATTCATCGAAATAGGCAGGCGCGATGGCCTGCTGCGTATGTAGTTGAAGGAAATCAGCGAAACGATGCCGAGCGCCCTTCTTCAATCGCCGTCTCAACTCACAAAAACACTCGAAATCTCAGCCTCGACCGATGCTCGTTCCCAGCGTAACTTGGCGATTGATGTACTGCGTGGTTATTGCATCGTAATGATGGTGACCAGTCATCTCGCCACCGACAGCCTGCTGAACAACGCGGTGCACTTTCTTCGATACATCAGCGGGGCGGAGGGGTTCGTTTTCCTTTCCGGTGTTGCGCTCGGGTTGGCACACCAGCGCCGGGTGGTTCGCCACGGCCTCGTAGAAGCCTACCGCCTAATTTGGCGACGTGCCTCCATCATCTGGCTCGTTCACGTTGCCACCGTCTTCATTGCGATCGGCATTGATCAGACGATCCACCGGTATCACGCAATCCCATCGTTGAGTGGCGTTGGCTGGCCTTGGTTAATTTGGTCAACATTAACTTTGAGCTTTCAACCGGGGGAGATGCTCAATATCTTGCCGCTCTACGTTTTTCTGCTGCTCGGCGCGCCGTTGGTGCTGGAATTTATCCGCCGCCGTTGGACGATCCCGCTGCTGATTGCATCGGCCTCCGTTTTTCTTTACACGCAGTGGCACCCCGCCTTTGGCACCTGGAACGATCCACTGACCGGCCGGCAAGCCTTTCCCGCCGTCACATGGCAAGCGTTGTTTATTCCGGGAATGGTCATCGGCAGCAACCGGGTGGCTTTGCACCGCTGGGTAAACGGACCCAAACGGCGAATTATTTTGTGGGGCGTCGGCCTGCTAGCCGGACTGACCGCGTTGGTGATCTTAGTTCCTACCCCTCTATTTACAATAAACGACCATATGCGATGGGATCTCTTTATTTTCCAGCGCCATCCGCTGCGGTTTGGGCGCATTATTTACTTTTATATCGAGATCGCCGCATTTTACTTTGCCGCTCAGGCCTGGATCAACGGCCGACTGCCAAGATTACCGGTTCAATTCCTCTCGACGCTTGGACGAAACAGCCTCTACTCATTTTTAATTCACCTCGTCATCGCGATGGTATTGGCCGCTCTTTTCGCCTCCTACCAAACCGGGTTGATGGGCGACATAATAACCATCATTGCGCTGTGGATCATCTATTGGATGGCTGAGCATCAAATCGGCCGCCGTATCATCCCGAATTAAAGGCGACGTTATTTTGATCCGCTTCATTTGGACTGAGATTTTTGCCTCATTAGGTGGTCGTTGAAAACTCGTCGGATTCCGTCGCTTCGTCATTCCCGCGAAAGCGGGAATCCTGTCACCCTACCTATCGGTAGGCAAGATGCGGATGGTCGGGATGCCAGGCTTCGCTTTGCGCCCTGGAATTGCGACCCGGTGGGAGCTGTAGCATTATTCAACCATCACTTAGGGTACATACCAGCGGGTTCGCACGGTGTAGGTGACTACGGTTTTACCGTTGGCCGGCACCTCAACCGGGAACTCGACGGTGTGAGCGTCTTTCTTCTCGTATTTAACGCTCGACTGTAATATTTCCCAGGTTCCCCACTCATGATCCACCACTGAAACATTAACCGGTGTGTCTTTGTGATTCTTTACCGTGATCTCGAACGTTTCCTCGGTCAATCCGGGCGCGAGCTGTTGATAGTTGGTTCGCTTATAATCACCAACGATGTCAAATGCATCACCGACATAGAGTGATAGAGTCTCATCCTTGGGAGTATGATCAATCATATCCTCGCCGATGAACTGAAGATGCCCCTGGTTGTCCGCCTTATAAAGTCGTATCTTGCCTTTCGGCAGCGGGATTCCCAGATGGTTTGCCTTGGTGTTTTTCAGCCTAAGCACCACGTTGACCTTGTGGTAATTGCTGGTGTCGTAGCCCTGGCCCGGTGTTGGGGTGGCGCCTTCGTCATAGTAAGTTTGCCACCATTGGCGTCGCCCATCGTAGACGTACTTTTTTACCACCGGCACGTTGTTCGCCTGCATCAAGGTAAGCTGCTTGGTCTCTTTGTTCAGGATATCGGTTCGGTTTTGCAGAGTATAGAGGTGATACTCGAAGAAGGACTGTTGCTGGAACTGTGGTGCAGGCGCCCGCTCCGCATTGACTGCACCCATTGCCATCATAGGGTAGACCCGATAATTTTGAACCCGCCGCACGTTACCGGCCATCAACTGCAACTCCGCGTTATGATAGCTGGTTCCGCTCTGATTGTCGAGCGTCACCCAGCCGGTAATGTCAGCTTGATTATCATCTTTGTTCACCACCGCGACGTAATCGGCATGCCAGTTAATTCCTTGGGTGATGTATGATATTTCGCAATTGTTCTTACCGGCTTGGGATGAATCCACCTTCCAGAGCAGCGACGGTTTGGACATTAAACCGGATGGTAGGCGCATCACCTCGATTTCGCCGGTTGGGTTTAACAACACGTGGCCATCATCGGTGCGAATAACAATGCCACCGTTTGAGCTCAACAGTGTGCCCTTTACCTCACGGACTTTGCCAGTCTCCATAACCTGTCGGATGATGACCGGTTGGCCGATGGATTTATCCAGAATGACGGATGGATTCATCACGTCATAACGATAGTTTTGTTCGCGAATCACGACATCTTGCGGGGAGGTGAGCGACTTGAAACTCAACGAGGTGGGATCGATTTGTGCGGCAACCCCTTCCACCGTCACATAATTGGTGCCAACTTTCAATGTGATGGGCCGATCTTCGCGAACCAGTGCAAAGTTGTCATTGTAGATGGTCAATGAGACGTTGGTTGGTTTGCCGGCGATCGTTTGTGCGGGTACCTGAGCCATAGCGCCGGTAGCAGCAACGCTCATAGCAACGACGTTCATAATGATTCCTAACATCCAATAGTGTCTTTTCATCGATTACCTCCAGTAGATGGTTGCCGAATAGTACCGATTAAACCACTCTCTCGCCATTTCGACGAAATGAGGAATCAACGTTCAGCCCAATAGATAGCCGGTTGCGTCTTCTTCATTTCGGCTTCCGCCTCGCGACCACTGGGAGAGCGATGAGCAGCTTGACTCGGTAGTTTCGCCACATTGCGTCTCCTTCATATCGAAGCCAATCAATCATAAGACGAGTGTCGCTTAATGGCGGTTACATCCGATATAGGAGTGACCCTAAATTTTGCTCAATCGCTGCAACTCGCCCAGGGTTTTAGGAACCGCAACGGCGGGTTCCTCTTCCCCTTCGTACTCCAGCAGCAGATGTCCACGGTAATTCGCCTCTCGTAAAACCTCCACAATACGGGATAAATCGGCCGGCTGTTTCATCCCGTTGATCACCATATCGGTCTTTATGTGGGTGGTTATCGCGTACTGGGCCACTTTGGCCAGCTCGGCGTAGGGGTCGGCGGCCGGAAAGTTGCCGCTATCCAGCTTAAGGCCGAACCAGGGGGATTTGATCCGCTGCAGCAGCTTGAGTGTCTGATCGGCGGTTGCAACCACGCCGCCGTGATTTTCCAGCGCAACGAGGATACCTCGCGGCTCTGAATATTCCAGACACTCCTCCACGCAGTCAATCACCCATTGCTGCGCCGTCTCTTCGGTAATTCCTTGTGGAATCGCACCGGCAAACACCCGGATGCACCGGGCGCCCATATCCACTGCGTAGTCAATCCACTGCTTTACCATATCGATCTGTGTCTTGCGCTCATCTCCCGGTGGAAATGTGAAACGGTTCCCGACCGCAGTGCCCGCAACCTCCAGCCCCAGCAGGAAACAGCGTCGGGCAACCTGGTGAACGGAAGCGGCCGTAATGGGCTGCTGGAAATAGTAGGCCGTCAGCTCCACGCTGTCCAAGTTCATCTCAGCACAGCGGTTTAAGAATCCACCCAGTGTTATGGTCGGCCTTTCGCCGGTCAGATACTGGCGGTAAGAGTAGGCGCAGCAGCCTACTTTCAATCGGGGTCCGCCGACGCGGTGCGGCGGCCCGCCGGCCATTTCAATACCGTTCGCCGGCTTACTCGCTTGACTTGAAGCCATAATTGATTTCCTCCTATCCGGGCGAATCGCTGTATACGGTGAGTTTGGAAGCAGAATAACGATGCGTCGTTACATCAGTCGGCGCTCTTTCAAGCTGATGCTCTTTCCCTCCCCAATTATGATGTGATCTAGAACTTCAATGCCGATCAGGTTACCTGCCTCAATCAAACGGTGGGTAATGTTTAAATCTTCCGGGCTTGGTGACAGATCTCCGCTGGGGTGATTGTGGGCGATGATCATGCTGGCCGCACTGGCCGACACCGCCTCGCGGAAGACCTCCCGCGGGTGCACCACGCTGGTATCCAGGCTGCCCACCGATATCATCACCTTTTTCATCAGTCGATTTTTGCTATCCAGAAAGAGAGCCAAAAAATGCTCACGGCGCGGATCGGTGATCATCGTTTCGGCCAATCGAGCTGCGGTTTCGGGATCGCGGATCACCGGCTTCGATTCACGCGAATAAGCCGCCAGTCGCCGCCCGAGCTCCACCGCGGCCGAGATTTGAGCCGCTTTGATCAAGCCCACCCCGTGAACGTGCGCCAAATCTTCGGGCCGCGCTTCCGCCACGCCCCGTAGGTCTTGAAACGATCGCAGTAATTGGTCTGCAAGCTTCAGGGCTGAACACTCTCTGGTGCCGACTCGCAGCAAAATGGCCAACAGCTCGGCGGTGGTTAATGCCCCCGCTCCCAGCAGCAGCAACCGCTCGCGTGGCCGATCCTCACTAGGTAATTCCTTGATCGTGACGTTATATTGCGCCATCTGCAGTATCTCTCCTTCTTGACGCCGTTACGGTTGCGTGAATTTACGGTAACACCTCTATGTCCGCACACGAGGTGAAGTTTTGGGATGGGTTATCACCGCACGCCGGACGGCCGATGATCCATATCCCATAAACCACCCTATTCGAGTGAAGTTTAATTGTGAATGTCTCACCGCCGTGCAGACCTTGCGCATCGGTGGCGGTGGTGTTCGGATAAGCATCCATAATGGCAAGAGTCACCCATGGGCCATCCGACTTAAGGCGGGCCTGAATTTCGGGCTGCCCTGCGAAGCGTCAAACCACCCGCCGTCATGGAAGGTTTTTCCCTGAACGTAACGAACCCATGAAATCGTAAGCGGGTGCTTCAGTGATATGGCGAACCAGTCGTATTTCATCCGAGCCCCGTTGTACGTCACTCGAAAGGTGGCCGGGTCACAGTCGGTGATCGATCCCATCACGTTTCCATCACGGGAAGCGGTTTCGATCGAGCCGGAGATCAAGGCGGCCGCACGAGGCACCGGCATTCGGGGTGTGCCGAGCCAAACTTCGTAGCGCGAGCCGTCCTGACCGGCCGCATAAAATGGAGTTAGGTATATCCAGTGATCACCCTTATCGCCGTTGGCCGCCTCGACGATGCCCTTGGTACGATAGACCGGCTCATCCGCCATCGAACGGCCGCTCACAGCAGTCAAATGCAAGCCAGCGGGAGTGGACGAAGCGAGGCGCAGCCAATAAACTCCGCTGATATTGGGGTTATGACCTTCATCGGCGGAAAGAACCAGCGGACCTCGCATAACCGCCAACCGCCCCAAGTTTCCATAATTTCCGAGCACAACCCGCCCAGATGGACCTGGTTTGGCGCCGGTATCTCCATCATATTCGTTATCCGTGCGGTATCGGGGAGCACCAAGCCGGCCGGGTTCTGCTGAGCAAGGGCAACGGCATTCGACCAGAGCATCAACGACATCGCCACCAATCCAACCTTTAACGCGCGCAATATGATCATCCTTTCCACGATGAGTTCCGGCAATTGGGATTTTTCTCCAACTTAGAGCTGAAATGCCAGCAACTATACTATATTGTTATGTTCATTGGAGGCTCTACACTTAGAAAACAGTGATTACTGCCGGATTATCAGATTGAACGGTATTTCTCTTGAATTGGCATATTTTTTGCATCCAACCAACAAGGGGTCTTGCCCTCACACACCTCACTCAAATAGAAAAGCGAAGGAGCTTATTGAATGAGCTTAGACCGAGCGCGCCAACAGCTTCGGTGCGATACGCCGGATTGTGAATCCGTCACACCGTTACCAATATCGATATCCAGCTCTCCCGTCGAGGCGGCTTACCATCACCTGGCCGCATCTTCAGCGTCTGGATGGCTCTTTGTGGCCAACCCCTATGAGGAAAGGCATTACTGTCCCCAATGCAGCAGCCGAGTCATCGGCAATCCAACCGCATAGCGATATTGCAAGTGTTGATATTGGCAATATCAATCAGTTACCAACACCAATCGGTGCTAATTGGGCGGGTAAGATATCCGCCCATCCTATTTTTGATGAGTCTTCACGACATGTGCCCCTACCAGCAACCCGGTATATCCCAGCTCCGCCGAGCTGACCTCTTTGGCTCCAATCGGAGCTGCAAACTTAAATTGCCTATTCATCAGTTTCTGGTTGAAAGTTTCCTGCTTTGGTTCAGCAATCACCGTCAATTCACCCAGTGAGGTCATTGCGGAGTAATCAATTTCCTTAAACCGATCGTTCACGGGATCTACCTGAACTTTGATGTGCATTGCGCCCTGTACCGCCTCATAAACGTGTACATTTTGCGTGCTGGCCTGGGCGGTTTGGTTCGCAGAAAATTCCTTCAGTTCTGGGAATGGAGGCAAGAAGGATGCCAGCGGATTGTGACTGTCGGTTTTCGGCAAAGGATCGCGGGTGTATATATTGCGTTTCGGTAAAAGAGTCCATTGATTTTTACCGTCCAGCACCGACTTTACATCCACCGCCAGGTAAGCCACTGTGACCGGCGGCTGGCCGTCCGGTTCCATCGTGAAGATCAAGTGGTGGTTATCTTTCCACTCGATGGAAACGCGGTGACGGATCGGCGGATTCTGCCCCAATTGAATGGTGATCATCCAATCGGCTACGTAACCCTTGGCTTTATCATAAGTCTGCAACGTACGCTTAAGGGCCGAGTTGTTAGCCGCCCGAGCGCTTTGCAATCCGGCGGTAATCAACAGGATAATAATCAATGCGGACGCTAAAGCGAGCGGGCGCCCGAATCTTCCGGTAAAAATTGTGTCTTTCATCGTTCTAAATCTCGTGCGGCTCATCTTGTGATGTCAACCTTCCCGTTTATTTTACATCACAACCGCGGCCGATAAGCAGTCAGCAGCCCGAATCCCTACCTCATATTGGGTTTCAGGGCTTTATGGATAGATCGCAACAGTATTGTGTATATGCAGCCGGTGCAAGTAGTTTCGGATCAATCCGCGGGAGTGCCCCGATTTGGGTAAATCAGTGTCAAACCGGTGATAAAAACTCTTCCTTGCGTCGCTTGACGGTTGGCGCTGTCCAGCAAGAACAGGGTATCCCAGTGGATCGGGTAGTGAATATGGCCGTCACCAGCCCCTCCCCAAGAGCCCATTTCAGCCGTGTTGTTGAGTGGCATCGTTACATAGCGCCAGCCCTTCCAGGTAATGGGACCGGCACTAGGCTGAAATGTCTGATTGGTCGCGTCGGTAAATCGCAGCCGCGGCCAATTTCCACTTCCATCGCCATAAATCCAGAGGCCGTAGGCGATCGGTTTGCCCTCAATTGGCATAAGAGTTTGAGGCGAAACCCGTAAAAATTTCCAGCCGGCCGCATATTGGTAGTCAATCCGGAGCGATTGCGGATATCCCACCATCGCCTCATCGGGTGACGGCTCAATCCGCATGCTGATATGGGATTCAACCTTCGGGTCTCCATCGGGCACGATCATAGCACCGGCAGGTTGATCTCCGATCTCGCCTTCGGTAATGACCATAATCGGCCGGTAAAGATAGTTGTGCTCCGGCAGGACCGAAAAACCGCTTGTGCTGATCAAGCGATAGGCGATATGGTAATCTTGCCCGGCGTTCGGCCCCACCGAGACGGGCAGCCTGATCGTCACGTCTTTTTCTCCGGAACTCAGCTTCACCGCGGCGGAGTCGCGCTCAAGTTGCAATCCTTCAACATGGAGGATGCTCAACCGTCCGATAAAGGGATCACCGCTCGGATTTTGAATCGTTGCAACCAGCCGATTTCCGGCCAATATCGGGGGCGAGAGTACCAGCGGGTTGCTGGCGACTACCATGACCGGTTGGGCAAGTAACGGTGATCCGTTCAATACGAGACCGGCGACTAGATGGATCGGCTTGTCGGATCGGGTCAACAGCTCAAAATAGGCTTTGATGGGTAACTTAGCGCCCGGTTTTACGATACGGGATGCGGATGGCCGGCAGCGAACCAGTTGCGGCTGGCTGGACGCTGACAGCGACAGCGATACTTTTACGGGCCGGTCGGATGGATTCATGAACCAGGTAGTGATTGGTTGGCTGATTCCCGCCCTGACTTCGAGCTGACTGGGGAGGCCCGACCAGTTGGACATCTCCTCCAAAGCAACGCTGTGCCCGGTCGGCTTTAAATATTGGGGCGCGCCGGATAGCTCGATGGACAGAGTTTTACCGGATGCCGTCAACGTTTCCACCTTGTCACCGGTAAGGTCGGTATCGATATATTTCCCCGGTCCGATCGGTAATTCAACGGTGTGCGGATTACCGGTCGTCCACGCTGCCAGCGCCTGCTGTTTGCCACGATTGAATAGCAGGCAGTAGTCGGCCGCCGATTCCAGTGCAATCCGGTTTTTAAAGGCCATACCGTGAAGCTGAGTGGTCAGCGTTTTAGCGGCCAGGTAGGCCGGTTTCGGTTCGTAGACTGGGGTTTGATCTTCGTGGTAGGGGAAATGAGTGGTGCCGAAATGATCTTCGGTGTAGTTTGGATCGGGGCCGTCGTCGTGCCAGTCGTACCAGATCGAAAGAATGATGCCGTTGGATAGATTGCTCAACCACATCCGTGCCAGGTAATCCGATTGAAGCTGAACGCCGGTTTGAACCGAGGTGTAGCCCCACTCGCTGGAGATGATGGGTATCCGTTTGCCTTTCGGAGCATATTGGGCGATAAGCTGCCGAAGCCGCGCGAAATCGGCGGCGGCAGTTTCCGGTGATGATCCGCGGTACGGATGCACCGAGACGGCATCCCAGTATCTGAGCAGACCGGCCTTGAAGCAGGCTTGTAAAAATCCGAAGTCCATTCCTGCCGTTGCCGGCCCGATGTAGTACTCATTGGGCGCGGCCGCTTTAATTGATTTGCCCACCGCTAGCGCCAGCTTAGTATACTGCTGGACGTCGGCATGCGGCCGCCAAAAACCGCCGTTCGGCTCGTTATACATCTCCCAGAGGATGCCGTGGTTCTTGAAATGCATCACCGCAGCGGCGGCCCACCTGGCAAAAGCGGCGACCGCTTTATCCGAATGCGGGGATTGGCCGTTATCATAAAATTTATTGCTGTAGTCCAGAATGAAAAGCGGACGGATGTGGTAGGGCGCCAGCGCGGACATCAGCCGATCATAAGCCGAAAAATCGTATTTGCCAGGTGCAACCTCGGTGCTACCCCAGGCAAAATCCATTCGGATCCAATGAAATCCGGCTGCGGCCAGCTCCGCCATTTCGCCGGGCTGCGGGTTGGTAAAATGAATGTTAACGCCGATGCCGTCCGGAACCTCGGGGCGAGGTAGCGGGTACGGATTAGCGGCAAAGGATGGGGATGCGATGAGCGTGATTCCGAGCAGAAGGCAAGCCCAAATCGGCCGTCGAATGATCAATCTCCATATCTCCTTTCACCAATGTCAGCTTGCTCTAGCAGGGCTTTTCATCTCATTAATCATTAACCGCTCGATCTTTCAGCCTGTCTGAGCCGCAAAATCTGGCGCCGAGTATAGGATTGCGGATCAGATTTTAGTTTGAAATCGGCTCGATGATGGAATGTTCGCCGCTGAGCAAGAGCAAAAGATATTTTAGGCTATGCTCTTAATTCGATACTCATTCGATCATTTCCTGCCGGCGCGGAACACGAGGCCATCGTTAGCCGAATGGATCCCGCTCGTAGGCTTGAGCCGCCTCACTCTCCACCTCGTTGAGATAGGCGCGGCAAACCCGGCACAGGCCCGATTTACCCGTTTCAGGAGCACGGCAAAGCAAACATCGTTGCGCCTTTACCGCGTTTGCCACCATCTTCGGCATCTTCAACACCTCAATCAACCGCTCGCGGGGAACGCCGCCGTTGTCACCGACCGGTTTCTTGGGCGGCTCTTCCGGCAGCGGATGCCTGAGGACATTGCGCATGATCTCATAAGCTCCTTATCATATCAATTGTTATTCCGCAGCATAGGGGTTCGGCTACGGATCCCCACTCCTCGATTGCGCTTTTCACTGTTATTCCGCAGCATAGGGGTTCGGCGGTAGAGCACTGACCCCTTCCCACTGCGATAGAAAATCGGCGGTTGCGCTCCATCCGCGATCACATAAATCTCGCTTTTGATCCAGAGTCATCTGGAACTGGATGGTGGAGTAGCCCTTTACCGGAAGCCGGATGGTTCGGTTATGGTACTCGTTTTTCATGTGCATGGCATCGCGTGCCGATAACATGGTATCCACCAGATGCAGTACCCGCTGATACGGCCCTAACAACGCCCGCTCATTTTCAGCCTCCGCACCGGTAACCCGCTCCTGCAGCACCATTTCCCTAGACGGCTCCGGCGAGCCGATCCGCTCATCCAGCATCAATCCCAGATTCATTCGCTTGAGCTCTTCCAGCGTGTTGTGCACATAGTCATTTTCTTCGGAAAATAGAAACATCGGGTAGTTCGAAATGACACCACCGTCCACCACATCATTGCCCTGGAAGATGACCGGGCGGTAGAAGAAGGGAATGCTCATTGACATCCTGACCGCATCCGCAATGGCCAAGTCGGGTGTTGTATTTTCGTTGAGAATCAGCACCTGGTCCTTTGTCAGATTGCTCGCCACCACGCTGAGATGGATTTGGGTGATGGCCTTCGCCTCGGAAAAGGTCGGAAACGCGGATGGCGGCGGCAGGTCGTTCCTTTCAGCCAGTGCGCACAGCCGGCGGTGAATGGCTTGGTTCATCCAGAGTCGGAACACCTCACCTTCATATATCCCTCCCTTTTCCAGCCAGTTGAAGAGAAATCGGAAATCAGGCAGCAGCAGAAGGCCGTTCAATACCAGTCGAGAAATGCAGCGCTCGACCCATTTTGGAGTGAGGGGTAGCTTCACTTTTTCCAACAACTGCATTAAAAGGCAGTTCTCTTTTTCCTGTCGCGTGATCGTGTCAGCCGACGGGTGGTCCATGAACTGTTGGAATTGGGTGTTAAAGATTAGCCCTTTGATGCACTCATCATGCCCCGGCGCTGAGCAATCGCTCGCGCTTCCACATGTCGCCGGGTAACCGCAGGCGATAAGCGAGGCCGTAATTGCGCCGGCTGAGGTGCCGGCCACCCGGTCGTACCAACGCCCGGCCTGCTGCAACAAATCCAGAGCGCCCACAAAAGCGACTCCTTTGGCACCGCCGCCTTCGAAGACCCCATCATAGTTGGTTCCCATTTCAGCTTCTCCCTCGGCCGCCACCCATTCAGAGCCAATAATTAAGCTCTGGCCAGCCCAATTTTTGTGAAATCGGGTATCCAATCCGCATGATAATCGGTGTTTACCTAAATAGCAAATCTTTTTAGATGAAGGGTTATCCGTTAAGTCGGGAAGATGCATGCTGAAGCGGCACTTTCATCTCAGACCGGAGAAAGACCATTCTCGAACCCCGTACTAATTCAGGTAAACTGAACGCCGTACCGGGGCCGGAATGGCGTTCGTTTATGCCGTTGCCGGCCTTTCCTTAATCATAAAGAATGAAAATCAAAACACTTCTGATTATTTCTCCTCGATCCACGAAAAATGCGGCCCGCTTGACTCTCGCCGGTGGCGCGCATTCTATCGTTTTATTCGCCATACTCTGTGAATGGATTTTGGCAGGTCTGCCAGCGGTTGCCGCTGTTCCGCCTCCCATCCGCGATGGGTGCAACGTGCGGATCGGCGCTTTCCTGCGGAGCGGAACCGGTCAGGATGGCAAGCTCACCGCCGCCGACCGCGTCTGGATCGCCCATCACCTCGATATCGTGGTCCTGAATCCGCCAGTGCTTTCACCGGCCGATTTTCCCGCCATGCAGGCAATGAACCCGCGGCTGATCTGCCTGCTGCATCTGGATGCCGGCGGGATTAACCCAACCGGTTCAGATCGGGTCTCTGACTGGCACTCAACGTTACAGAAGTGGGGTATGAAAGTTCCACGAAACATGATCGGACCTCAATACCGTTTGATGAACCCGGCAAACGTGAAATGGGCGGAGTACTGGCGGGATGCCGCCGCGCGCCTGGTCATCCGTTACCATGCCCACGGTGTGGTGGCCGATCACCTTCCAACTGATAGAGACTCTTTGTTTAATCGAGTCGGCGCTTATCGAAATGAGACCGATCGTGTTAAAGCGACTCGAACATGGCTCAAGACCGTCAAGCGTAATCGAAGCTATCTGCTGGTTGCGGCCGCTAATGGCTTTGCGGCGCCGGCCGAGGAAGATACCCCCTATATTGACTGGCTGGTAACGTTGGCCGGCAGCCTCTGGAACGATTTCGATTCGCTGGTTAACGGTGTCTTTGTAAAGGGCTGGCAATCCTGGGGGCCGAGCGGTGCCATGCAAAATGAACGGGATTGGGAAATAAACACCGCCTCTGCCCAGCGTTTCTCACGGCAAGGGAGGGCTTACCTGGCTATCGTTTCTTTCAAAGATCAGGCGGAGCTGGAATCGCTGATTGCCAGCTACCTGATGGCCTATCACACCGGCTGCCGGTTCTCCCTTGAGCCGGTTCCCACGTCGGCGTTTCGCGAGGACGGCTCGATCAGTTTGGCCGCCCTTAAATCGGTTTACTACCGTTTTAAAGCGCTCTTCAGCATCTCGTTGGGGCGGCCGCTGCGCGACCGCTTCCGCGTTCACGATGGGAAATGGCGTTACTGGGTGCGCCCCTTTGAGAAGGGAATGGTGATTTTCAATCCAAGCG
>JAMCWF010000056.1 GCA_023481295.1 Armatimonadota bacterium
TGCTGCTTGTTGTTGAGTGACATCTTCCACTCGAACATAACCTCCGTAATTTGGATCAACGATTCGTTGGCACAGTTCCCTTCCCGCTCAAAGGTGTCTCCCATTCGATCTGAGGGTGGCGGCGGTTCTATTAATGGCCGGCGGTGAAGACAACCCGCATCACTTCTTCGGGCGTCGTGATTCCTTCCAGCACCTTTATCAGCCCGTCTTCGCGCAACTCCATCATCCCGTTCGCTTTCGCTGCATCTCGGATGTCGGCCAGCGGGGCGCGCCGCACAATCAGTTCGGCAATCTCATCGTTAATCCGCATCATACTAAAAATGCCGAGCCGTCCGGTGTATCCGGTTTGGTGACAAAGCTCGCAGCCGCGGCCGCGCCAAAGGGTGATTGACTGGTCAGGGTCTTCCGGCTTAAATCCAAACCGCCGCAAGTCGGAAGCCGGCACTTCGTAGGGCTCTTTGCAGTTATTACAGACCTTGCGCGCCAACCGTTGTGCCAGTACGCCGATGACCGTCGCCGAGATCAGGTACGGTTCCACCCCCATATCGGCCATACGAATCACCGCTGAGGGCGCATCGTTGGTATGGAGGCTGGTTAGAACCAGGTGCCCGGTCAGCGATGCCTCGATGGCGATTTCAGCCGTCTCCAGGTCGCGCATCTCACCAACCATGATGATGTCGGGGTCTTGGCGCAGGAAGGAGCGAAGCGCGTTGGCGAAGCTCAAGCCGGCTTTTCGGTGGACCTGTACTTGGGTAATGCCACTGAGCTGATACTCAACCGGGTCCTCAATGGTGATAATATTCTTCTCGATGGTGTTCAGCTTATTCAGCACCGAGTACTGGGTGGTGGTTTTGCCGGATCCGGTCGGGCCGGTCGAGAGCACCAATCCGTTCGGCTGAATGGTCAACTCCTCCAGGTGGGCCTGGGTTTCAGCCTGGAAACCCAGCTTGTTCAAGCCGATTAAAATGCTGGTCTTATCCAAAATTCGCATAACGATCTTCTCACCGAAAATGTTCGGCAGGCAGGACACACGAAGATCGTAATCTTTGTTTTCATACCGAATTGGAATGCGTCCATCTTGTGGCAAGCGGCGCTCGGCGATGTTCATATCCGCCATGATTTTAAACCGGGAGATCAGAGGAGCTTGAATGTACTTAGGCAGGGTCATCGTCTCATGGAGAACGCCGTCAACCCGATATCGGACTCGGACGTTGCGGCGATCCGGCTCCACATGGATATCGGAAGCCCGGGTCCGGATGGCTTGCTGAACCAGGGTGCTTGCGACACGAATGATCGGTGCCTCTTCCGACATTTTAATGGCGGCCTCGGTATCATCCTCATCCTCGACATTGGAAGCTGCCGCGTATTTGGCGATATCCTCTCGCATATCGGAAAATGCGGAGATGGGGCCGCCGCCTCCATTCGAGGTGGTCGCCAGTCCAACCGGCTCTTCGGTCAGGCTAGATCCTCCGTAGTTGCGCCGAATGGCATCTTCGATATCGCTCGGAGCGGCCAATGCCGCTCGGATGGTACAGCGGGAAACCAACCGCAGGTCATCGGCGGCGTAGGGGTTGTTGACATCGCTCATCGCTACCGTCAATACTCGATCATCTTTCTTGATCGGGATCACGTTATGTCGCCTGGCGATGTGCTCTGGCACCACGTTGATCGCGCCGCTGTCTATCTGGTAGCGGGTTAAATCAACGAAGGGTATACCCAACTCTTGGGCGCGCGCCTTGGCAACATCCTGCTCCCCCGCATACCCCAGGTCCACCAGTATCTTACCCAGGTCACCCTTGGCCGTACGTTGTGCGTCTTGCGCTTGTTTCAACTGCTCGGCCGTGATGTATCCGCTCTCCACCAGATACTCACCCATGCTTTTTCTTGCCATTACCATCTTCCCGTCACCCTGCCCTCTCATTGGAATCATCCAACGCTTGGAAGAACTGCCACACCGATGCTGACTTCATTCTAACACAATACGCCACATAACGCAATATGCTATCCAGCCTCTCAAATAATGATTGACGGTTACTTCCCTCCCGAGTACGGTCATCCGCACCCGTCTCTCCGCCACTTGGACCGATCATAATCCTTCAACTTTGAGAATGCTCAACCCGGTTATCGGCAACCATGCCTCGTTTGTGTAAGGCCACTTTCCTTTACATTGAGTAAGTGAATTAGTGCTTGGCAAGGAATTTCCTTTTTAATGGTACATAAATAGCAATCACCCCATTTGCGCTTCCAACGCCGAATCGGTTAAACCTCACTGGATCGAAGCTGTTCCAGTGCGGCCCGCTCCATAACCGCTACCGGTGGGGTGAGCCCGGTCCATATACGGAAGGACTCAGCTCCCTGATGAACCAACATCTTCAATCCGTTTATCGTTTCACAGCCGCGCTCCTCCGCGATCTCCATCAACCGAGTCTTCGCGGGACGATAGACCAGATCGTATACGATTGCGGTCGGGAGTAAAGATCGCATCGGTAAATCCCACACCACCTCCTTATCATGCGGCGCCATCCCCAAAGAGGTCGCGTTTACCACCAGGTCACAACTTCGGCATGCGGCTTCCACCGGCAGACCATCTCCCCACTCCAAATGCTTCGCGATTCCGGGCCGGAACCGATTCACCTCGGCTGCCAACCGTTCGGCTCGAGCGCAAGTCCGGTTGATGATGACGACATTCGTGCCCGCCTCCGCCAGCGCATAGACTATCGCCCGGGCTGCTCCGCCGGCGCCGATTAACACGCAATGGGCGCCTTTGAGTTGAAAGCGCCGCTCACGCAATGGGGCTAAAAAACCGATGCCGTCGGTGCTGTGGCCGATCTTCTTTCCCCCCTCAAAAACGACCGTGTTGACGGAACCGATCCGCTTGGCCATTGGAGCCAGCTCGTCCATCAGTGAAACGGCCGCCTCTTTATGTGGAATGGTTAAGTTTGCGCCCATCGCGTTGAGCGCCGATAACCCCTCCAACGCGGTCGCCAGATACTCCGGATTCACCTCAAACGGCACGTAGACCAGCGGAAGCGAAAGCGCTTGAATGGCCGCATTGTGCATCGCCGGCGATAGGGAGTGCTGCACGGGATAGCCCAACACGCCGATTACCCGACAATCCCCGCCGATATGTGATTTTATGGAATCCAACAATTTTTGACGAATCGGCTCCTTTCAATGTTCCCAAACCGCATCAATCAGTATCGGCGCGACCGTGCCATAAATAGAAGTATCTCAAATATCCCCCCGCCGCCGAAACCAGGCTAGGAGGAGCCTTTCCGCCACCCGGCTGATCTTGGTGCCGATAAACTCACGGCGGGCAATGGGCTCGACCATAATCGTGTAGATACCGGACCGGTTGCCGCCCCACACGTCGGTAAACATCTGATCGCCGATCATCACCGCTTTGTGCGCCGGGCAGTTCAGCAGCTTTAACGCGTTGTGAAAGCCCTGCCGACTGGGCTTTGCCGCCCTCCGCACGTAGGGAATATTTAATTCGGTGGAGAGGACCCTCAGCCTTTTGCCGAAGCGAGTATTGGAGACTAAGCAAAGCTTGAAACCGGCCTCGCTCAGTTCCTGCAGCCATTTGCGGATCGCTTCCGGTATATCGCGCCCCTGCCAGCGGACCAGCGTGTTATCCAGATCGAGCAGCACCGCTTCAACCCCTATCTTCTGAAGCTGCTCCACCGTCACCTGCGTAACGCTGCGCTCCATCCTCTGCGGGCAAAGAATCTGCAACCCTCGACCGTCCTTCTTCATTGGGCAACTGGATGCCGCCCAACCGAGCTCTCCTCCTGCTGAACCAGCCGGATGTTATGTTCGTGCTGAGCCAGCGTGGTGGCAAAGATTTGGGTGCCATTCGGCGCGGCAACATAATAGAGATAGGAATCATGATCGGGATGGAGGGCGGCCAGCAAACTCTGCAATCCGGGATTGGATATCGGACCCGGCGGCAGTCCGGTGTGCAGGTAGGTGTTATAGGGCGAGGCGGTTTTCAGGTCATTCGTGCTGATCTGGGTCGTGTGGTGGTTCATTGCATAGAGCACGCTGGCATCAATCTGGAGAGGCATACCGATTTTCAAGCGATTGTAAATCACGGCCGCGATCCGGGGGCGATCACGCTCCGCCTTCGCTTCCCGCTCGATCATCGAAGCAACGGTGGTAACGCCCCAAAGCCCGATCGGGTCCTTCTGGAGCTCCGCGCGATATGGATCGGCAAAGCGGCGCTCAAAATCGTTGATCATCCGCTGGATCACCACCGATGGCGAGCTTTTTGGATCGAATAGGTAAGTATCGGGAAATAGATACCCTTCCAAACCGGTTTTCGGGAACGGGAAATCGGCATGGATGATCCCCTCCGGTTTATGAACCACACTAAGAAATGGCTTTGCAACAACCACACCGCGTTTTTGAAGTAGATTGGCGATCTGCCAAGCGGTGAATCCTTCCGGGATCGTGACCCAAATTCCGGCCATGTGCTTGCCGGATGCCAATTGAAACAATACCTGAGCCGCCGACATGCTGGACGAAAGCCGGTAGTAACCGGCGCGGATTCGACGTGATTTTCCCAGCAAATGGGTGTAAAGGAAAAAAACATTGGCGCTGCGGATTATCCCATGACGTTGTAGATCCTGCGCCACATCCCAGATCGTGCTACCCGGTTTAATATGCACCAGTACCGGCCTCCCGGTTGCTTGGGGGGGACTCAACAGGTAGACCCCTGCGCCGGCAACTCCGCACAACACCAGCACAACCAGGATAGCAATTGTAATTCCGATCCGCCTAGCCTTTTGCAGCGGCGACCCCTTTTTTTTACTCATCGAAGTCACCATCGGATGGGTTGGTTCCGAGCGCGCTCCGCCGGTCCAGAAATGATTGCAGGATCAAGCACGCCGCCACCGAATCCACCGACCGCTTCCGCTCACTGCGACGGACTCCGTCCTCGATCATGCGGCGCTCCGCCTCAACCGTCGTGAATCGTTCATCCACCAGATGGATCGGATGGGAAATGAACCGCTTCATTGACGCCACCACCTCGGCCACCTTCTCCGCCTGAACCCCCCGACCCCCGTCCAACGAAAGCGGCAAGCCAACTGCCAGCTCGGTGACCTGGTAGCTTTCCAGTATCGGCTTCAACCACTTCATGTCGCTGCGAACGCTGTTGCCCCGCACGATGGTCTTCAGTGGAAGTGCCAGCTTGCCGGTTTCATCGCTGATTGCGACGCCGATCGTCTTATCTCCGATATCAAGTCCCAAAATTCGGCTCATAGAGGTTCAATATACCTCCAAACGCCCGAAATGCCTTAAATCAATTCGTCCCGTAATAGTTCAGTTTCGGGAATGATTCTCGATCGCCCAATCCCCCAGCCCCTCCACAATTTTATGAAAGAGGCAAGCTTGCTCCCACTTTCGGCTCCTCCTTTCCAACCTGGAGAGGAGGCAGGGGGTAAGAGTTTCGCTGTTTGCTTTAAATGACTACAGAACTGAACTCTTTCATCGTTCCAATTCACTCAACCCCTTATCGAGCGCAACTTCTCAGCACCCGGGCAGAGAATTGGAAATCTTATGGTCGCTGGAGCCGTAATTTTATGTGGCATAATAAACCATCGTCAGAATAAATGAATGCGGAAATTGGAAATATTTATCCGACGATTATGGATGAGATGGAGCTTCAGAAACGCATATATCCATCGGTTCAGGATATTCCGCCTGGATCAACAATCGTGGTGGCGATGAGCGGCGGCGTTGACAGCGCTGTCACCGCTGCGCTGCTGCACGAGGCCGGTTTTGACGTCATCGGCGTAACCTTGCAAATATGGCAGGAGCACGCGCAGACCAGCCACGCCGGTGGGTGCTGCTCGCTGGGTGCGGTTGAGGATGCCCGCCGCGCCGCCACTCGGATTGGCATTCCCCATTACGTCTTTAACTACCGGGAAACCTTCGCGCAGAAAGTCATCGAGCGCTTCACGCGCGAGTACGCAGCCGGACGGACACCCAATCCATGCATTGAATGCAACCGGACCGTTAAATTCGATGAGCTGCGCCGTCAATCGCTGGAGCTGGGCGCCGAATATCTTGCCACCGGCCACTACACCCGCGTTCGACGAAATGGGACCACCGGCCGTTACGAGCTGCTTCGCGCGCGCAACGAGGCCAAAGATCAGTCCTACGCTCTCTACACGCTCACACAGGAGCAGCTTGAACGAACGATTATGCCGCTCGGTGAGCTCGAAAGCAAGAGCCAGACCCGCCGATTGGCGCTTGAATTGGGGCTGGCGCTGGCCAATAAGCCGGAAAGCCAGGAAATCTGCTTTGTGCCGGCTGAGGGCTATACTCATTATTTAAAGCAGCATGCCCCCGAGACGATGACGCCGGGCAGTATCGTGGATACGAGCGGCCGTGAGCTGGGCCGACATGACGGCATCGCCCTCTACACGATCGGACAGCGCAAGCGTATTAAGGTCGCTAACCGGGAGCCGCTCTATGTGGTTGCAATTGATGCCCCGACTGCAACCGTCGTCGTCGGGACAAACGATGAGGTCTATTCTAGGGGACTGCTTGCCAAGGATGCTAATTGGATACCGTACCCGCGTTTGAATCAGCCCATTGCAACCCAAGTGAAAATCCGATATAATGGAGCTGGCGCTCTCGCCCATGTGGTGCCAGCCGAAGGTGAACCGGGAAATTTTGAGGTTCATTTCGACGAGCCGCAACGCGCGGTTACGCCAGGCCAGGCGGCGGTCCTCTATCAAGCGGATCTGGTAGTGGGCGGTGGCACAATCGAAAAAGCGATTTAGGAGGTTGTTGACAAAAGGTGTCTCTTTGTCATTGCGAGCGGTTTTATCGCGAAGCAATCTCGTTTTCGGTGTCAAAAGTGAGATCGCCACGTCGCTGAGCTCCTCGCGATGACGCTAAAAAGAGTTTTTCAACAACCACTTAATACGATGAGCCGATGAGATGACTCACAGCACAAATGGCGATCAAAATCGAGAAGATACTATGATCAGGTACAGTCGTTAAGGGGACGGGGGAGCGATGTTGACGATTATAATACTCGTTATTATCGCGCTGATGCTGTTAGGGCAAACCATCGCGATAATCTGGACCGCGAAACGTCTATCCATTATCGGAGATGATATCACTCATCACCTGCGCCAAGCGAGTGAGGAGATATCCGCCACCCTCCAACAGGCTCACATCACGTTGGAAAATGTGGATCGTCTAACCCTTACGGCGGATAAACTGATTCGTGAGGAGCTTACTCCAACCATAAGCAACGCGCGTCTCCTGGTTGAAAACGCAACTGAAACCTCTGAGTCTCTCAATTCAGCCATTGTTGACGTAAAGAAAGTTGCCGGGCGCGTCGCATACTACAGCGACCCAACTGTGATAGCCGTTGCAACCAACCGAATCGTGAAGTCCTCGGCTTCCCGCGCTTCTCTATGGTTCCGAGGTATCCGAGAAGCAGTTAGGACG
Source organism: Armatimonadota bacterium (assembly GCA_023481295.1). Lineage (GTDB taxonomy): Bacteria > Armatimonadota > Chthonomonadetes > Chthonomonadales > JAMCWF01 > JAMCWF01. Next base: position 7,474 of record JAMCWF010000056.1, read on the forward strand.
TTGCTGTCATCAAATCATCATAACGAATTGGTACGGAGGGAAAACGATGGGAACCAATGATAACGATCAGAGCGCTCTTGTAAGCATTCTGGCCGGCATCGGAATTGGGGTGCTGGTAGGAGCGATGGCGGGTCTGCTGCTTGCCCCAAAAGCAGGATCCGAATCGCGTGAAGACATCTCAAAAGCGGTAAGCGACCTGACCGACAAGATTTCTCAGCTCGGCCAGCAGGTCAGCACCCGGCTGAAGCAGGCGGTCGACACCGGCAAGCAAGCGGTTGCCAACAAGCTCCAAGAAACGACAGCGGCTGCCAGCAGTACCGACGAGAACAGCGCATAACGATATCGAGGGGCGGAGGCTATCTTAACGTCGCCGCCCTTACGACTTATATCCATGTCGGAGAATGCTAAACCGTCGCCTGAAAGAGTAGTTCCCCCGGCAATGAGGGGAATCGCCCACCTCCGTTTTCCAAAGCAACGGGCGATCACCTCCATACTGGCGTTCGTTATTATCGTCGGCTTTCTCTACATCGTCCGTGGCATATTGCCGCCCTTCATCATCGCCTTTTTTTTGGCCTCCTTGCTTGACCCGATCGTCACCAACCAAGAGCGCCACGGCAGGTCACGCGCCCGAGCGGTCACCACCATCTTCGCACTGTTTTTCCTGCTCGTCGTCTTGCTTTCGATCGCGGTCATTCCACCCGCTTTGCACCAGATCGAGTCGATCGTCAATAAGCTCTCGACCGACACCTTCATGAAACAGCTCCAATCAACTTTAACTTCGTGGCAGTACCGTAACCATCAGATATTGGATCGAGTCGGCATTACCCAGGCAAAGATTAATAGTTGGTTCACCCTGCGCTCCTCCACCGTGCAGGAGGGCATCAAACGGGTGCTGGTGCCCGTTCAATCTTTCATTTATAACTACGGTTCACGCATCATCTGGATTGTTATTATCCCAATACTTACATTTTATTTCTTACTCGACTACCATGCTTTAAGAATTAAGCTCATCTCCTTCTTACCGAGCGGCTCCCAGCGGCAGGTGGATCGCATCTCTCGAGAAATCATCGAGATATTCTTCAGCTATATCCGAAGCCTCACCATCGTCTGCGCGCTTTACGGGTTTGCAGCCACCATTCTCTTCTACCTGCTCGGCGTTTCGTACGCACTGCTGGTAGGGCTGGCGGCCGGAATTTTTTACGCAGTGCCCTATGTCGGCCCACTGCTGACCATCGTGACCGCCTGCACGCTAGGGGTGACCGCCTCCCACGCGAAAATTCTCTTTCTGATCCCGATCAATCCGCACACCTTTATGTATGCGTTGCTGGTGTTTCTCACATGGGGCGCCATTCAATTAACCTTTGACCAGATCATCACGCCGAGGGTCGTCGGTGGTTCAGTCGGCCTGCACCCAGTCGCCAGCATCTTTGCCCTGATGGTCGGCGCACAGATATTTGGGATCGTCGGGATGGTGCTTGCCTTTCCGGTTGCTGCCTCCGTTCAGCGAGTACTCTGCTACTACTTTCCGAAGCTGGCGCTCCGGGCGGACGAGCTGGAAAAGATCGTCCATACTATTCCGGACGATGAAATGAATGACGGTGAGGATCATCCCTCCTCCGAGGAGATTCCCTCACAAAGCACGCCGGCCGCCACAGCTTAAGCCGACCGGCTCCAATCCCACTCACCTTACCCCTATTCGGCGGTCCAGCCACCTCAAAATCGGCTGACGATCGATCACCTCGGATAGCGACCACTTTTCAGTAAAGAGGTGAAATGAAATTAAAAGCCAAAACGCGATCCAACGGAATGTCGGTGGTGCCAGCCCTATCAACCCCCAGCCCAGCATCGCGCCCAATAAATTCGACCCACTGTCCCCCAACATAACCTCCGCTCTTGAATCCATCAGATACTCTGCGAAGTAAGCCGCTTCCAGCAGCACCAGCAGGTAGACCGTCCCCGCCGAACCGGATTTAACAATAAATAAGGTAACCAAAAGGCCAACCCCACCCAGAGCCAGGCCGCAGGCGGTTGCGCGGCCGGGGCGAACGTCCAACAGATTGAATGCGTTGGCCATCATAGCGATCACTGCTGCGTCTCGAATAATGGAGATCACCGACTCCGATGGCCAAGACCAGTAGACCACACCGATTGCTAGGGCGCCGCCGCCGATCATCTTCACCAACCCGGTCGTGAAATGCCCTCGCTGCCAGAATGCGGTCGAGTGCCCCCTTATACCGCCTATGCGCCGATCCCCCCCAGAGGTCATCGGCGCACCCAATACGGCAAAACCGATCAACAGCACAATGGGAGCGGCCCCAAACGAAACTCCTTTCACCACCGCCGCCGTCCCGAGGATGGCCAGCAATAACCAAATTGCAATCAAAATGCCGTAGGAGTTCGGCACCACCGCGCCCTTGAAATTAGGATGGTATAGCCCCATCCGCATCAACAGCGCCGGACCGGCAACACCTGCCAGCCAAAGCGCAACCGACAGCACCAGCGCCAGACCAAAAAGCTGCATCTAGCGCCCCCTCACCGAGCAGCGCAGGAGCGTAACCGCGACATCGCAAAACTGCCTTGCCCGATGTGCCCGATCCCGCCAGCTCCATCCGGTTACCCGATGATCCATGCCGGTTTGGACTTCCACCACTCGAGCGCCCTTCCTCAGCGCACCGATCGTCATCGCCACCTCCACACCGAACCCTCTTTCTAACGGTAATAAAGATTGCAGAACGTGACGGCGAATTGCCCGCTGGCCAGAGAGCGGCCACTGGTATCTTTCACCGGTCATCCGCTTGATTCCCCACCTGGCCAACCGAACCACCAGCCCCATACCGCCGCCACGGCCCGGCACAACGGGAAAACCGGCGATCACGAGATCCGCCTCGTCACGGAATACCGGCTCCAACAACTTGTCGGCCTCAACCGCACTCGAAGCCAGATCCGCATCAAGCATTAAGATGATATCACCACGAACTTTCGAGATGCCGGCGTTCAGCGCTTGCCCCTTCCCCCGGTTTCGCCCCATCTTGATGACCTGTGCCCCGGCTGCTCCAGCGACCAGCGCGGTTTCATCGGTCGACCCGTCATCAACGACGATGATTTCAAGCAGATGAGGTAGATCAAGAATTACCTGAACGGTTTGGGCGATGCGGTCGGCCTCGTTATAGGCCGCAATCACCACGCTGACGCCGGTTTCGGTATTAGTCGTTTCCAACCCCGATGATCCCATTCCACTCGCACCCAATGGATACGAGCGATTCAGATATGGATGAGCGCTTAGATGGAACCAATCGAGCATAAATCAGAACATTTCGCAGCCTTGTCGTTGCGAGCGATCGCAGGGCGCAATGTAATCCCACTCGGCAGACAGGAGATTGCTTCGCCGTCGCTTCGCTGCTTCCCGCAATATCAGGAGGAAAACATAGCTTGAAATGGTGGATTGTATCCATCTGGCAAGAGGCGCAAAGACTATTTTTGGGCAATTAAATCGGCAATCGCTAAGGGGATGCCGTCGCGGTTGGAGTGGGCAGCAGGCTGACATCGCTCGACTTGGTTCCGTAATTCCCCGGTCCTCCCAAAAAGGCGAAAACTACCCCGCAACGCCCGATCGTGGTCTCCGCATTATCCACCGTCGCGATGCTGGTTCCGGCCAAGGCTGGCACGCTGCTGGTTATCGCCGTTTCCGGCTCCGCCATCACAACCGTTGCGCCCAGCCCGGTCAAGTCGCTGATTAAGGGAGCATCCACCATTTGGGCGCGGGTGTCATCGGCCTCCTTACTGCCGCCAACAACCAAGATGCGCATGCAGCCGGTATTGGTCAGTGCGTTGCTATCCGCCTCGATAATGCCTTTATCCAGCAGTATTTGAAGGTCGCTGACCCCATTTCCGCGTACCAGCGATTGAGCCAGCACCCGCCACAAGCCGGTTCGATCCAGCGTGATGAACGGATGAGCGGACCGCAATTTGCTCATCACCCCAACGATAGTGGCGTCATCGGCCGTAGCCGCCTTGCTGGTTATGGCAATGGTGCTGAGCACGGTGGCCCCCGCCTCTTTGAGCGTAGTAACCAGAAGGCGGGTCAAGTCGCTGAAATCTCCCGTCTGAACCACGATCACGTTGTATCCGCTCAGCTTGCCGTGAATCAAAATCGGCATCACCGAATCGACAAACTGGTGGTAGTTCTGATTCTCCCCTTGCAAATGGGAGATATCGTCATCCAGTTTGTAACGGAGATCCCGAATCGCTCGCGTCTGCTGCACAATGAGGGGAGAGGAGACAAAAAGACTGCCGCCGATTAACCCGATACCCAGCGCCAAAAAGATGCCCACGATGGTTACCACGTGATAACGGAACCCTGAATTCAAGTTGTTATTACCCTTTGCTGAGGTCAGCCGCCCTTCCTGCCGCAGGCCGCAACGGCATAAGGCGGCTCAATCTAGCTCCCTCACGATCTGGGCGCTTCGGCAAATACTGGAATGACGGAACTTGAGTTACCGGCTACCCATGTACTTGAAAATGATACCGCAGCCACAGCCATGCCACCCGAACCAAGTTTCTCCCTTGCGGCAGCATGACGAACAGAACGACGATCGGAAACAGGGCCGCAAAGAAGAGGGCCATAATCTCCTTTGTCTTTATACCCCGTTCTTCCCACAATCGCCCAATTCCTTTTGCATCCACCAGCTTGCTGCCGATTCGAAGGCGGGTCAAGAAAGTGCTGGCCATCCCTTCACGGCCCTTGTCCAGAAAATCCACCAGCGAAAAGTGGGTACCGACCGCGATGATCAGGCGAGCTCCCAAGGCATCGGCCAGCAGCATTGCCACATCCTCGCTCGTTCCGGGCGCATGGAAGATGGTAGCATTCAAACCAAGCCGCTTTAAGCGTTCATAGCCAGGGGCGGTGCGATCTCCCTTTTGATAGCCATGCACAATCAGTTCCGCACCGCAGCGCAAAGCACGGTCGCTGACGCTGTCCATATCCCCTAAAATGATATCGGGCCGCAGACCTACCTCCAGCAAGGCATCCGCCCCGCCATCCACCCCTATTAAAACCGGCTTTACATCCCGGAGATAACCCTCGATAAACCGCAAGTCCTGCTTGTAACCCTCACCCCGCACCACGATCATCGTGTGGCGTCCCATCAGGTTGGTACGGATGGCCGGAACCTCGATCGGGTCGGCCAGCAGTGATTTTTCTTCCGATACGTACTTTAACGTATTGCGGACGAAGCTCTCCAGCTCCTCACTGAGCCGCTGGCTCGCCAGCTCCATATCGCGCTGAATCGAATTTAAGGTGGCAAGCTTTCCGGTGGCGGTCATACCATCCAGCAAAGTTACGGTATCGCCGCGCAGCTCCGCGATCTCCCCCTCGTGAACCGCCTCAAAGAACTCATCCCCCATCTCATCCACCAGCGGGGTGCCGGCTTCCAGCAGAAGCAGTGGTCCCTGGTTCGGGTAACGGCCGGTAATCGATTTGGAGGCGTTGATTACCGCGCTTGCGCCCGCCTCAATCAGCGCGCGAGCGGCCGTGCCATCCAGATCGGCATGGTGGATCACCGCCATCTCACCACGCCGAAGCCGTTTGACCAGTTCCTTTGTACGCCGATCCACTCGGATTCGGCCACGGATTAAGTCCATCCGATTCCGCCTCGACCTTGTTTCCTGACTGCATACTCTCCATATTATCCACAAAGGTTCGCACAAGTCAAATAGCCGCGGTTTGTGCCATGGATTCCGCTCAAATCAGCCTATTTTTTATTGACAGTAGACGTTTGTCAAAGTAAAATATGGAGTTGATAATTACGGAGGTAGAAAAATGACGCGTGGATTAACCGAGAAGCAGGATCAGATCATTAATTTCATCGTGGAGTACGTGCATGAATACGGCTATCCGCCCACGATTCGGGAGATAGGCGACAAGTTCCACATTTCGAGCCTGCGCGGAGTCACCGTTCATCTCGATGCGCTCCAGCGCAAGGGCTACATCAATCGGGATCGTAACTCGCGTTCGATCACCGTCGTCGGCCGCACTGGCAAGGATGCACCCGAACGCAAGGTCACTTTTGTGCCACTGGTTGGCACCATCGCGGCGGGTCGGCCGATCACCGCGGTGGAGAACGTGGAAGGACACATCCCCATCTCGCAGGACCTGGTGCGCAACATCCCCAACGCCTTCGTGCTCCGGGTGCAGGGCGACAGCATGATCGAAGATCACATCATGCCGAACGACCTGGTGATTATCAAACCACAGGAGATCGCTGAACATGGCGATCTGGTCGCCGTGCTGTTGAGCGATGAGGCAACCATAAAACGAATCCATTTTACGCCGGGCGGCGTCCGGTTGGTGCCGGCAAATCCAAACTACAAGCCCATTGACGTCCGCCAAGAGGACAGCCGCATCATTGGAAAAGTAATCGGGCTTATTCGAGACTATCAAACAAAGCTGTTGTGATCGGCAGCCTGGCTATGTAACCGTTTAGCTTTATGGGAATTTTTGAAGGACGCTGGATTCTCCCCCATCCTGATCTTTCCTGCGTGGAGGAGGGAAAAGAGAAGGTCAAGCCTTGAAGGACAGCCGAAGACCGCCATCCCGACCTTTCCCCTAAGTGGTTGTTGAAAAACTCTTTTTAGCGTCATCGCGAGGAGCGCAGCGACGTAGCGATCTCACTTTTCACACCGAAAACGAGATTGCTTCGCGAAAAAACCGCTCGCAATGATAAAGAGACACCCTTTTTCAACAACCTCCTAGGAGGGGAAAGGGGATTCACGCGCGGATAATCCATTCTCCTTCCCCCTCTCAGGGAGTGAATTGTGTAATCGAGAATGATTCCCGCAGAACTGAACTCATACCAGACCATTTTCGAAATGAGAATTGATCAGCAGTTCTGGTGATGGGTCAGATGGAATTTCCGACATCCACTCAACCTTGCTCCATCTATTAACCCGACAACATTATGTAGCAACAATGTAATATATTAATCCGGCAAAATAACTATCCCGAATTCGTCATTCCCTGTCACCCCCTTGAAGAAGGGGGGAAAGCGGGAATCCAGAAGACTGTTGATGCCGGATCAAGTCCGGCATAACGGTATTTAATCGCCGGATTAACATCAATGGGGATGGCTGTTCTCACCGCGAGGGGATGGATTCACATCCCGGGTGAATGAAGTTAATTGGGTGGATTTGAGCAGCATCGCTAAATCCCTCCTCTATTACAGGGATGGCTGGGGAAATGGCATAGCCAGTCCAAAAAAATGAAGCGAAACGGTCTACTGCACCCGCTCCAGATCCGGATTATTATTCGCCTGGCGGCCCACCTTCGCCATATCATGCCACTCATCTTTAATCTTAATCCGCACCACATCAGCCGTGAAATCGGCATTCGTGCCGTCGTCGGAGCAGTTGCTGAACAGCCATGACCCCACTCCGTAGGACCCAACCGGCACCCCCTCGCGCTCAAAAAGCTGGATGCGATCCGGGGTGAAGCCGCCGGTTACCGTGATGGCCACATCCTGGCACCATTGCATTGCCATCGCGATCTCTTCCGGATTTTGCAGGCCCCAGCCCTGCCAAGCGTTGTCAATCGCGAATCGTAGCTGCACGACCAGGCGGGGGCACACACCCAGATCGGCCTCCGGCACGCCCAGCGGCTCCACCGAAACATCGCGCAGGGTGCCGCTGGTATCGGGGCGTACGCCGAACAGCTTGAATTTGCGCGCCTCCAACCGCTTTCCGGCCCGATAAAGCTTGAGGTAGCGATCGAACATCGCATCCATCACCGCGATCGCGTCGCCCACACAGTCGTTATTAAAATCAACCAGCGCGATCCGAGGGATATCAACCGGCAGCACCGAGGCGAATTGAAGCATCATCTCGGCGGTATCGCCCAAAAAAGCAGGCGAGATGGCGTGGGCGGTGGTGCCGCCGCCAGCTCCGCCCCACCAATCGCCCTGGGCATCGGTGGAAACCAGCGGAACCAGCTTATGGCCGTTCGCCGCATTGAAGGCCTGAACCGCAATGTCGTAGGAATAGCCGTCGCTGGCCTGCACCTCCGGCGTATCGAATCGCGCCGGGAAGAAGAGCACCGGCTTGCCGTTGGCCGCCGCCAAAACCTCATACACATTGGTGGCAACCCGGGTGCAGCGTGCCAGCACGCCCAGCGTCGGCGTCTCCAGCAGGGTGAAATCGCGGTAGCGGCCCCGCACCTTCAGTACCGGGCTGGCATGGGCGGGATTTCCATCATAACCGACCCATGTCCCGTCGTGCACCGCCCATATCTCCAAATTTTGATGGGTGTCCACCCATTCGCCCTGCTCGTTAAAGTAGCCGGTGCAGGTTTGAAGGATCGCCAGCGCCTTATCCACGCCGACCACCAGTCCGCGAGGCCGCCGTCGGGTAAACCACTGCATCTCCACTTCGATATTGCCGACCTCCAAGCCGGTCGCGTCCAATCCATCCAAGCTCAATCGAGCCACCGTTTTGTGAGGGTAACGGTACCCATGGCGTGCGAGCGCGGTCAAAACCTGCGATAAGTTTAGAAAGTACTTGTCCGAGTACCAGCCCCGCCGCATCCGCTCCACATCGAGTCGGAACGTTTCGGGTGGCAATCGCTTACGATGGGTGAGGCTCATTTTCCACCGGATAACGCTTCATGATCCCGCCGCCGCACCAGCCAATCAATTGACCGGCGATGCGCCCAACAGTAGTGCGATCACCGATTTTTGAGCGTGCAGCCGATTTTCCGCCTCATCCAACACCGCCGATTGGGGTCCTTCCAGCACATCGGCCGTGATCTCTTCTCCACGGTGGGCGGGCAAGCAGTGCAGCACGATCGCTTCGGGAAGGGCTTTCGCCAGCAATTGGGCGTTGAGCTGGTAATCGGCGAAACTGCGCAGACGCTTTTCCCGCTCCGCTTCCTGGCCCATGCTGGTCCAGACATCGGTAACCACCGCTGCTGAGCCGATGATCGCCTCTGCTGGATTGTGCGTCACCTCAACCGATCCGCCCGTTTCAACCGATCTTAATTTCGCTTTTTGCAGCAAATCCGGCCCCGGCTCATAACCGGGTGGGCAAGCCAGTACGATATGAATGCCGAGCAATACGCAGCCAAGCATCAAACTTTGCGCCACGTTGTTGCCGTCGCCGATAAATGCAACTTTAATCGTGTCATTGCGCGTGGAGTGAAGCAATTTGTCGCATTGCGGCGCCTTTTCTAAAATGGTCAGCAAATCGGCGGTTGCCTGGCATGGGTGCTCCCGGTCGGACAGCGCATTTATAACCGGCGCCGAAGCCGCCTCCGCCATATCGACCAGCGTCTGATGGCGTGTCACCCGGGCGGTGATCGCTGAAACCCAGCGGCTCAAGTTGGCGCCGATGTCGCGGATCGGTTCACGAGTTCCCAGCCCGATTTCAGAGCCGCTCAGCATCACCGCACTGCCGCCCAACTCGTCCATCGCCAGCTCGAAGGTGACCCGGGTCCGCAGGCTTGGCTTTTCAAAAATCATCGCCATTGCGCTGAAAGGAGGAAGCTGGGCAAATGCACGGCCTTCCCGCCGGTACGCCTTGAAGGCGGCCGCCACCGCCAGCACACCCCGCAGTTCGCTCGCAGATAGATCACTCATTGAAAGGAAATCGCGACCGATCAGGGAATTTTCCTTTAGAAACTTCTCAGCGATCTCCGTATTTAATGAAACTGATTCCACTTATGCCTTTCCTTCTTGGTTATGATCATTCAGCGCTTCATCCAGCGATCGGATCACGGTGTCGCACTCCTCCGGTGTCACGGTTAACGGCGGCAAAAACCGCAGAATTCGATCCCCGATGGCGTTAACCACCACGCCGGCCTTCAGAAGCCGATCCCGAACGTTCCTTGCATCCACATCCATAAGCTCCACACCCACCATCAGGCCTTTGCCGCGCACCTCTTGAATGTGTTTGGGATGTCGAGCCGCGAGTTTTTTTAGCTCATCTATAAAATGCCCGCCGGTTCGTGCTGCGTTTTCCATCAATCCCTCCCGCTCCATCACATCCAACACCGCGATGGCGGCCGCGCAAGCCAGCAGTTGCCCGCCGAAGGTTGAGCCGTGATCCCCCGGTTCCAGCGTCTCCGCCGCCGAGCCTTTGGCCATACAGACCCCCATCGGCACGCCGCCGGCCAACGCTTTCGCCAGCGTCACGATGTCTCCGCTTATACCTGAATGTTGGCTGGCTAGGAAGCGCCCGGTGCGGCCCATCCCGGATTGAACCTCGTCAAGGATCAGTAGTACTTCGGCTTCATCGCACAGGGCGCGCACGGCCTGCAGGTACTCATCCCGCAAAATATTGATGCCCGATTCGCCCTGTATCGGCTCCAGCATAATCGCGCAAACCGACTCGTCCAGCGCCCGATCCAGCGCGGCCAAATCACCGGCCGCCACATAACGAAAACCGGTCGGCAAAGGGGTAAAGGGCGTTTGGTACTTTGGCTGGGCGGTTGCAGTGACGGTGGCAAGGGTGCGACCATGAAATGAACCCTCCAACGTTATGATGTTACAGCAGCTTGGACCCCGCCGTCTCTTCCCCCATTTTCGGGCGATCTTGATCGCGCATTCGTTCGCCTCGGCGCCTGAATTGGCAAAGAAGGCGCGATCCATTCCGGTTAAACCGCAAAGCCTTTCCGCCAATCGTGATTGCAGCTCGTTGTAAAAAAGGTTGCTGACGTGCATCAGGGTTTCGGATTGCCGTTGGATCGCCTCCACCACCTCAGGATGGCAATGCCCCACGCTGCAAACCGATATGCCGGCCAGGAAATCGATATATTCACGACCTTCGCTGTCCCAGAGCCGGGTTCCCTTGCCGCGCACAAATACGACCGGCAGTCGGGAATAGGTCTGCATCACATAAGCGGCATCGCGATCGAATACTTCAGTGGGATCCGGTCGTCGGACGATATCGGCTTCCATCATTGAGGCCATCCTTTTATCCTTAATTTGCTCCGGAGCGTCCTGCAGACGAGAATCTCGTCCACACAATTCACGTGCCCTTACGATAAAATTCCTCGTCATTTTCTAACCGTTTATGGCAAGCAATGCCGCCTCAAGTTGTAACGATTCGGTGTTGGGGGAGTGATTTCTTTAACCCCCTAAGCGGTTGTTGGAAAAACCGCCGGATTCCGCCGTTTCGTCATTCCCGCGCAAGCGGGAATCCAGCCCCTGCCTACCGACCGGCAGAGGTGTTGATGTTATGGATTCCGGGTTCCGCTTTGCGGCCCCGGAATGACGACCCGGTGGGTGTCATAGTATCTTTCAACATCCTCCTAATTCTTACGGGCAGATCATGGTGCCGATGCCGCTGTCGGTAAATATCTCGATCAGCAGGGCATGCGGCAGTCGGCCGTCAATCAAATGGGTGCGCCCGACTCCGCCCTCCAACGCCTGGATGCAGGCCTCCAGCTTTGGGATCATCCCCCGCTCCGCTTGCCCTTTCTCGATCAACTCGGCGGCTTCCGCGGCGTCCATCTCGGAGATAAGCGATCGCTTATCCTGAAAATCGCGATAAACCCCCTCCACGTCAGTCAGCAGAATGAGCTTGCCGGCGTTCAGCTCAGCCGCAATCGCACCGGCCGCGTGATCGGCATTGATGTTGTAGCTCTCACCATCCGCACCGATCGCCACCGAGGAGACGACCGGAATGTACCCCTCGCGAACCAGCAATCGCAGGATGTCCGCCTTAACCCGAACGATTTCACCCACGAAACCCAGATCACCGGCCGAACTGTCCAACTTGCGCGCCTGGATGCAGTTATCATCCTTGCCCGATATGCCTATCGCCCTCACCGATTGGCGGTTCAAGTGACTGACGATATCCTTGTTCGTCTTGCCGGCCAGAACCATCTCGACGATCTCCATCGTCGCTGCATCGGTTACCCGCAATCCTCCGATAAAGGTGGGTTCCAGGCCCAATTGTTTCATCAGACTGCTGATCTCCGGCCCGCCGCCATGCACCACCACCGGCCGAATTCCGACGTAGTGCAGCAAGGCGATATCTTGCATGACCTGCGATTTGAGTTCTTCACGCACCATCGCGTTGCCGCCGTATTTTATGACGAACGTTTGTCCCCAGTATTGACGGATGTATGGTAGCGCCTCGATTAATATGTGCGCTCGAGTTGCTGGATCCTCTCTATCCAAATCGGCTCTCCTCACCCGATCATAAAAAGCAGCAATTGCCCGTTTTTATATGTTATTAACCCGGGAAATAAATATCTCAAATTTGTCATTCCCGCGAAAGCGGGAATCCAGAAGACTCTAGATGCCGGATCAAGTCCGGCACGACGGTATTTAATCGCCGGATTAAAAATCCGTTAGGTGTGATAATCGGCATTGATGTGAACGTACTCAACGCTCATATCGCAGGTCCAGAAGCGCGCTTCGCTTCCGCCGCTTCCCATGTCAATAACGACCGGAACCACCGGCTGGCGCATCCGTGCCGATACCTGGTCGGGATCGAACAGAGCGGCGGCTCCGTTTTGAAAAACCATAATTCCACCGATCAGCAAGGTGACCAGATCGGGATTTAGAGGAATCCCCGCCTTACCGGCTGCCATCAATATACGGCCCCAATTGGGGTCGTTGCCGTAAAAAGCGGTTTTCACCAACGGTGATTCGCAGATTGAGCGGGCAATCCGCCGGGCCGACGGCTCATCCGATGCGCCCCGCACAATGACCTCAATCATCTTGGTGGCGCCCTCGCCGTCCGCCGCAATCTTGCGGGCCAGCTCCTCACAAACCGCGTTCAGCGCAGCCTGGAAATCGGCGATCGCCTCCTGCTCTCGTCCCTCTACCCATTGAACCCGCCTGCTGGACAACAACAGCACCATATCGTTGGTGCTGGTATCGCCGTCCACCGTAACGCAATTAAAAGTATGGTCGGCTGCCTCTCTCAAACACTTTTGAGCAATCGCAGCCGGCAGTGAGGCATCGGTCGTGATAAAAGCAAGCATGGTTGCCATCTTCGGTGCGATCATGCCGGAACCTTTTGCCGTTCCACCGATGTGAAATGGAGCCTGCCAGCCGTCCGATCGGCACCGAACCGATGCCATCTTTTCAACCGTATCGGTCGTCATAATTGCGCGCGCCATCTTCTGATCCGCCTCGAAACCGGACGCCAGATTGGGTTGGAGATGGGGCATCTGCTCTTTCATCGATGGGAGCGGAAGACGCCGACCGATGACGCCGGTTGAGGCAACCAGTATATCTCCCGGGTCAATCTGGAAAACCTCGGCAGCGGCGCAGGCCATCTCTTGTGTATCGGCCATCCCAGCCGCACCGTTGGCCGCATTGGCGATGCCGGAATTAGCCAGTATCGCCCGCGCTCGGCCGCCGTTCACAATCCCAGCCGAATATTGAACGCAACTGGCTTTAAACTGGTTGGTGGTGAAAACGCCGGCGGCCGTGCACGGCTGGTCGGCCAGGATGATCGCCAGATCGTCGCCCGATGATTTCAGACCGCAGCGCACCGCCGCCGCCTGAAATCCAGCCGCCGCCGTCGGCCCTCTTTCCAATCGCTCAAATCGTGCCGCCATCTCGTCTCCCCAATCCAACGCGCGACAATCTACGACCGAAACTCACTCGCTGATGCCTTTCATTTTAGCACGCGGCGGCCATCCAATCGCTGCGAGCTGCGCTCCACCGCCTATTTTGCCTCCACCAACTCCCCGCGAACGGGTGATCCGAGTTTCACTTCCTTCATCGGACCATCTTCCGCTTGCGATCGGTAATCGGCGAACATCGGATAAAGTCCAACCGCCTCCGCCATGTTAAACCGATTTTGGATCTGAAAATGAAGATGAGGTTCCGAGGTGTTGCCGCTGTTTCCGCAGAGAGCGATCGGTTGGCCTGCCTTCACACGCTCTCCCGTATGAACTCGAATTGAGCCCGGCTTCAAATGCGCCATGATCACGTATTCGTGGGGCGCGGTTTGTAACTCAATGCAATTACCCACCGCGATAAACGGGTCCATCACGCCGGGCGGATTGTCGGGCGCTCCTGAAACGACCATCACCACCTTGCCGCCAGCCGGTGCTAGGATGGTTTTACCATAGGCGTAATAGTCGCTCAATTTATCTCCGCTGCCGCGATGGGTTAAGCCGCTCGCATTTCGAATCAAAAAATCAATCGCGTAACGCTGGCTCAACACCGGGTGGTGGTAGTTCTCCTGAACGGTCGGCCCGCCCCAAAAAACGTACCATTTTTCCTTGAAGGGCAACCGGTAATGAACCGCGCTTTGAGGGGGATGCGCCGTTTCTCCGCTGACCGGTTTGATGAATAGACCGCTGATATGGCCGTCTTCGTCCATCGAAACCGTAAACACAAGGCCAATTCCCTCTCGGCAGTGAGCGGTTATCGTGCCGATTGATGGCGATGTCATGACCGCCGGCTCAACGGATTGAATCGCGCCGCACTGCTGGTAAGTCATATTACCGATTGCGGTCAGCCGATTGAGGGGAACCGCCGTTGCCATTTGTTTGTCAAACAGGGCTTCTATCGGGTTCCAGTCCCGGTGATTGTAGCTATCCACCAGCGTTTTCACCACTGAATTGAACGAGGGAGTAGCGAAAGAAGTTTGCATCATAATCACCATGCTCAATACCAAAATGAGAGCTCTCATTCAAAAGCCTCCTCTGTGGGGAACGAGTTTCTAGATTAGTGTAACATTTATCATGCAAGAACCGAGATAAAACGAAACTTTGGCACGACTTTTGCAGTAATGAAAATGTGAGGAGAGCGACTCGGCACACGTGTAAGCGACGTGCTGCTGATCAGCTT
>JAMCWF010000070.1:0-825 GCA_023481295.1 Armatimonadota bacterium
CCTCAGTGACAGTGTGGCAATTCTTTATGCTGGCCGGACACACCTTCCGGCAAACGTCACTAATCCCTGACAATTTACGTTCCCGACCTCGACACCCCTATCGAAGGGCGCTTAGTTGTTCCATTCACCGATAGTTAACGATTCAAGAGAATCGGCGTAATCGCCTTCACTTGAGTGTTATTGCTGCCGACCGCTTGAACCTCAATGATATACATGCCGGACGGCAGAGCACGTCCCTGATTATCACGGCCATCCCAGACGATCTGCTGATTGCCCGGCGCGCGGCTTTGCTCGACGTTCAATGTCCGCACCGTCTGGCTTTCACCGTTCAATACCTGAACGCTCACGTTTGCAGTGGCAGTCAGGTCGAAGGAGATGGCGACCCCTGCGCTTCTGCCCAACTGCGATTGCGCGGTCAGGTTCACGATCCTGAGATCGCCGCTGGTTGCCGGCACTACCTTAATTGTGAACTTGCGGGTAACCACTCCGCTGCCGGGCTGATAGGTGTAACCGGAGCTGCTGCGGATATCTCTCGTCGTACCGGTCTGCTCATCGGTTAGAATTATATCCTGTCCGTGCGGAATTAGCGCTGCGTCAGGCCATTGTAGTGTTACAGGCGCATTACCGGTGTCCGATTCGACTGTGATCTCCCATTTCTTCTGAGCTACCGATTCGGAGCGGATGTCCACGCCGTAATCGCCGGAATGCGCTCCCCAATCCGTATGGCTGATGTAGGCGTATACGTAATGCTGGCCGATCACCGGAGGTTTTTCCGCTTTAAACCGGTCGAAGCCGTCGCTGGCCGCCCTGCTTTCACCAATATAG
>JAMCWF010000070.1:835-21661 GCA_023481295.1 Armatimonadota bacterium
GGGGTGTCGAGGTGACGTTGATGTTGAGATCCCATCCAGTTGATGGCGCTACCAGCTCCGCTCGGGTGGTCGGCTGCGGCACGCTGCGGTTAATTCGGTCATTCACCGGATCTATTAATATGGTCACCGGCTGGAAGGCTTGGACCCAATCGCCGATCCATGGCTCCAACGTAAAGGCCAATTGATATTGACCGGATTGGTAAGTCCACAGCGCGGCGCCGATCAGCCCTTGGGTCTGCGCATCAAGTAAACTCAGTGTTTGGCCATTGTAAAGAATCTGCACCTTCAGCCAGTCAATCGAGAATGGGAACGGATCGCCGATCAGGTTCCATCCGGGTTTAACCGGCAAGCTGTAAACCTGATTGGTTGGCGCCGCCGACCCTTGAACCGACAGTGCGATGTTGGATTGATAGCTCAAGAAGTAGCCGGTGCCCAAGTGCAACACATTGGCCGGTGCGGTTGGGTAGTAGATGTACTGGTTATTCTCCCACCCCACAAAGTAGAATCGGCTGATATTCTGAATGCCCAGCAACTGCGCCACATCGGTGCCGGAGTAGTCATAAGGGGCCGAGACCAACGTCAGCGGACCCGGGAAGGTGTGTAGCGGGTTCATCGCGAAGTTGATATTTTGCGTCTCGGTACCCGGTGTCACCGATGCGCTTTGGCTCGCCGGAACCGCCGTAAACCCACTCAGCGTTGCGGTAATGGTGAAGGTGGAGTTTGACGGCACGCCGCTGAACTTATAGTTGTACTGGTACCCGCCCGAAGTTTGCACCGGACCGGTCACGGTAGTTTGCTGCACCGAGCCGGATACAATGGTGATCGTAACACCGCTCAACGGTGAGTTGTCATTGGAACGAGTTACCAGGCCCGACAGGCTTCCGGGCGGCGATGGTAACAATTGGATATTGATACCGGTTGTCGTTTGGTTGCTGACCACGCTGGCCGTCACCGCCGGTGAATTCGGCGTGTAGCCGGCCGCCGTCGCGACTAATGACCAGGTTCCCGGATCGAGCGCGCTAAATGAATAACTGCCGTTCGAGCTGGTTGTGGCGGTTTGAGTCTCCGAGCCGAAGGTGGCGGTCACGGTGGCCCCTGAAATTCCGACACTAGTGTTCTTATCGGAAACGACCCCGGCGAGGCTGCCCGGTATCGGCTTCAATTCGAAGTCAAAGCCGGTATAGCTCTTTCCGGATTGCACCACCGTATCCCGCTGAGCCTGGTTCGGATCGTTCGGATTCGGCACCGGATAGGTGCTTCCCAGCGGTGTAACCCCGGAGTTGACCGCAATCGCCGCCCCGTAGTTTGGATCCGACACCGATAATGTGTAGGTCGTTTGCGACGGCAGTTGCGCAATGGTATAGGTGCCATCGGTACCGGTTGTCGCAGTGACTTTGGTGTTGCCGGTTGGATCCGAGTTATCGGTTGCGGTAACTACCGCTCCCGCTATCGGGGTGGTTCCATCGGTTAGAGTGACCTTCCCGGTTAGGCTGGCCGGCGGTGCGGCCGTCATCAGACTGCTGATCTCGGTTCGGGTAGCACCGTGAACTTTGAACCAAATACCATGCTGGAAGGTAAATCCCGGCTCAAAGGCTTGTATTAGATAGGGAGACGGCGGCAATCCATCGATGCTGTAGTTCCCGTTCGCATCGGTCCGGCCGGTGCCCACTATGATTGGATTGCCGTTGGTATCATAGCTGTTCCATACACGAATGAGCGCACCCGCGATCGGCGTATTACCGTTTGAGTTCCGGATGGTGCCGTAAACGGTGCCGGTTCTCAGCCAACAGATAATGTTGTGCATGATCTCGGCCCGCTTATTGCGGAAGGCCATCGGCGCCGATCCTGAACCGGTATGGTACTCCGTATAGGCGTCACTATTAAAGGCTTCAAACCCGGCCGGGCAGTAGACCACCTCGGCGCCAGTCGTCGGGTCTGACCAGTGCAACAGCGCCGCCTGTGTGGATTCGCCCCCGTAGCTAATATCCAAAATCGAGCCGTTGGTCACACCCACGTGATCCGGGAACATTGCATCAAATGCGCCCATAGTCCGTGGGTGAAGTGGATCGGTTCCTGCAACAAATATAGGAGGCACCAAATTGGGTGGGTCATAAGTGGACGGATTATTTCCATAATTATAGTAGTTATGGAATTGTGCATCCGAGTGACCCAATGCGTTGTAGGTGCCATCCCACGGGTCATGTGAGATGGGATCGGGAGCTCCCTGCGCGGCCAACGCGTTTTGACCCAAAATGTTGGTGGCCGCAACTTCAGGCCCCGTTATCCACCATACTAATCCCGGATCTAGGTCAGCGATATAGGTCGCCCTCAAATCGTTGGTAAAGAAAGAGTTCGCGAAGGTACCATTTTGGGTTAAGGCCCAGCCTATATCCTGGCCATTAACGAAAATACGGCCACCCGCCGCGATAAATGCGGCCAGTTGCGCCTGAACCGATAGGTCGGCGATGGTGCCAGGCCCCGTCCAGAGATCACCAGCATAAGGGGCGTTCCAAATCACGCATCGGGGAGCAACCAGTACGTTTCTGGGCGTGGTTTGGCCGTCAATCGTGTCGGCCGGCTGCTGCTCGGTATGGGGCAAATATTGATCCAGCACCGAATCGGGAATCGGGCCGCGGCACTGTATCCGCCAGATGTTGTACTGTTGCGATGCCGGATCCGGCCAGCCATCCACCACATTACCGTCCAGATTGAGCGAATCGGTGTAAGAATGCACTCCAAGCGTGTTTAAGACCTGACTTTGGTCAACCGGTCCGGGCGTTCCATTATTCGGCGGATAATAGGTAGTCGGCAGCAGGCTCACGTTGAAGTCGGTCAGCCAGCTTTCAGTACCCCAGAAGGTAAATCCGACGTTATTTAATGAGTTGATCCCGAACTTCGTGGCAAAGAACTTTTGACCGGCCGAATAGTCGCTGACAAACAGAATCCCCTTCGACGCAACGAACGGCTTGGTGCTGAAACCCCATATATTGTCGTAAATCTTCCAATTTTGCTTATCGGTTGGATTGAAGGGGTCCACCGCGTTGTCGTAGGCGATCACGTCAATGTAGTAGTCACTCGGCTGACTCGGCGTGACCCAGCTTCCCGACCAAATCTCATTTCCATCCGCGTCGGTGCCGGTCTGGGTAAGCTTCAACCAGCTTGGCCGTGGCGCGCTGATGCTGCCAGAAAAAGCGTAATAATCATCAATGCTGGCGATATAGGCCGGTTTATTGTAGGTGTATTGCAGCGGGCCTGAATTGGCATAGATTCGGTCGCAATCATACTCCACCGGCCAAAACACCCCATTGGTGCCATCCGGACTGAGGAAAAAGCTGAGGTAGTCTTTATGCTCGACTCCGGAGCTCTGCTGATATTTGCTGTTGGGATTCTTGATTTGAATGTAGACGGAATTAACCCCGGTTTCAAAGTCGGCTACCTTGACCGTAAACGTCACCGTGGATCCGGGAGCGGCCTGGCGCGGATCTACGTGCACGATCTCGTCGGTCAACGTGTTGTAGGCGACCAGCGTCGGCGCATGCAGATCCACGATAGTGCTGGAGAATAGATCCTGCGGGCTGCCGGGTGGACTGGTCGGTGGAAATCGGAAATCGGTATCAGTGCGATCCGATTGAAACGCAATTCGATAGGTGTTGATGAACTGCGGCCAGGTCGGATGAAGATCGTTGTACCTATTATTGGGATCGTTGGTGTTCAGCTTTAACGGCTGGTTGGTTGGCCCTTCCGGTATGGCCGGCATCCAGTAGATGTGATAGGTGGTGCCCACCGCATCGGCATGTCCATTGCCGGTGGAATCGTACCGGGTCGAAGAAAAGGCGATCAACTGGCGGCCGTTCACCAAAGGCAGGCCGTTAGGCCCGGTTCCTGAATCAACCTTGTTCGTGCTCCAAGCTGGGTCAATATTACTAGCGTAAACACCACCCACCTCAAAGTTGGTCATTCGGGTGAAATTGGAGCTGGCCGGATTGATGCTCATCGTCCAGATATCGAAATGGCCGTCCGGATTAACGGTGCTGCCGTCACTTGCCAGTCGGTTTGAATCGAAGGCGATCAGGGTACCGGTTGGGTCAAGGGTTGGATCTTTATCGGTCGCCGCGCCGGTAGTCCATTGCGTCACCACACCGGTATTGATGTTGACCGAATAGAGATGATAGGGTGTACCGGCTCCCACCTGCCCGCCAAAGATGACGTCGGTTGCAGTTAAAAATTCACAGTGATTGTAATTGGTGAAGGCCGGCGCCAGATTGTCGCTTTTCAACAGGGATTGGTCGGAACCGGTCACCAAATTCCGCAATACGATGTCAACGCCCGATGGACCTCGATCAATCCAAATCAGGTAATTCTCGCCCGTATTCGCGGCCGGGCTGGTTTGATTGTCATTGGCGTAGGTGCTCAAGCCTGAAATTTGGGTAAGACCGCTGCCATCGGAGGCATTGATGCGATAAATATGGTAAAGAGTGCCCGCGGCTGGGTTGGTGGCGCTGACGCGATTGCTTGAAAAGTAGATGTACTGCTCATCTTTTGTCCAGAAGGGGTCTTTATCATCGGCAAGCGGTGATTTTGTCAAGTTTATCGTTTGCACCGGCGCCTGGACCGCTCTTCCGGGTCGCAGCGCGCGCAGTGTATCGCTGGGGAGGATTTTGACGCCGGGACCGATAAACGGCTTTTGGTGATTACGGAAAATATTCAAACTTCCCGTTGCCGGGATTAATTTTATGGATCGCTGAGCCAGCGCTGAGCTTTGGCTCTGAAAGACAAAAGCTGCCGATACCAGCATAAGCAGAAGGACGTTTACGAGCTTCAATCTTTTCAAGATGAGTCCTACCTCCCTTATGACCGCGCCAATCACGGAGTCAACGCTTCCCTGCAAGCCGACCATCCGCACGGCACAGTCCATCTCATACCTACCGCCGCCGATTATAACATAAGCGCGGCAAATACGCAAGCACTTTATAAATATCCTTACCCGTTATTTTTTAACGGGTTCCCCGGAGTGCCGGCGTTCAGGTTGTTTCGTCGCCGTTGGGGCATTCACCACGAATCGGATAAACCTAAACCGATTCCCCCATCTGACCGCGTGTTCCAATGGACAATTAAACGGAGGGCCGCCGGTTTCCTGCACGATTTTAAGCGGGATTTTCCGGCGGCCCTGAATCACCTTAGAAGAGCGGAGCACCACCCGGCACGTAGCTCCAAACATCGCCCAGTACCGCAAATGAGGCTTGCGCGGAAGTCAACCCGTAGGTAGCAGTGACGGTTGGGTATGTCGTCACTACCGACGCGAACGTTCCGTAGGCAAAAAACGTGCCCGTTGTACTCCCGGCCGGGATTATAATGTGATCCGGCACGTAAGCGTTGTAGGGATCGTCGTTGGCGAGCGTTATCACCGCTCCGCCGGTCGGCGCCGGACCAGGCAAGGTGACGGTGCCCACGATGGAACCCGGTACTACCACCCGGGTTGGATTGAACCTGAGGGCGTTACTTGATAAGGTGACCCACACCGTCAGTTCAGACGATCCACTCTGACTACCCATAGTGGCCGAGATCCCGACGTGGGTGGTCGTATTCACCGGGGTGGTCGTAATGGTAAACGTATTGCTGATCGTGGAGCCGGCCGGCACCGTAACCGTGGAAGTGGAGACGGAAGCCACCGATGGGTTATCGGAGGCGATCGTTAACGTGGCGCTGCTGGTAGGCGCCGTCTGAAGCTCCACCTGGCCGGTTGTCGTTTTACCGCCCAGCACGTCGGCGGGAGTCAAGAGCACCATGATCGGCGACTGATTGAGGAAATTCGCACCGTTGAAGGTACCCCACCCCGTCGCATCGTCATAGCCGGGAACCGCCGGATAATATCCATTTGTGGATTGATCGGCAATATCGTGAAAAGCGGATGGGTAGCTTGGGCTTTGACCCAGCGTGTAGAGATGATTATTGGGGAAGCCCATAAGCGGTTTGCCGTCTTGAACATTTTTTTGGTTTACAAGCGCGGTAAATGCTGCCCATAGGGGCGCCGCAGCACTGGTTCCGCCGATGCCCCCATACCAACTTCCCTCAAAATAAATCTCATAACCGGTGACAGGATCCGCATTGAGAGCGACATCCGGCACGTTTCGCATATTGCTGGAACCCAGCGTCAAACTGGCCCAGGCCGGTCCGATTACCGGCAACTGATAACTGGGAGCAGGCCAGAAACTGCTCACTCCTCCTCCGCCTGCACCATCACCGATTGCAAATTCATTCCAGGTTGTCTCACCGGCCCAAGCGCCGCCCGGCTGGGTCACTGAGAGCGTGGTTCCACCCACCCCGCACACATCTGGGTCTGACGCTGGGTCGTCCACCGTTAAATTGGCGCCATCGTCAAAGGCGCCGCTGTCGCCGGCCGCTGCGTAAAGCGATTGCCCTTGCGCCATCATCTCCGCAAAGATGTTGGCTTCCGCCGACATCATCGAAGGGGTGGTAAAGTCCTCCGCAATTCCCCAGGAAGTGCTGATCTCGGTCGCCTTATTATCGGTCGCTATCTTGTTATATGTATCAAGCACACCCTGATCCGAATTCGGCCCCTCATAAACGATGATTTTGCTTGCGCCTCGCGCGACTGCATCCATCATTTCGATATCGAGCGTCACCTCGTCCGCTCCATTACCCGGAGTGCCTGAAAATCCATCAATCAACACGTTTTGAAGCGGGATGGGGCTGAGATTGAAGTAATTCTCGTACTCGGTAATGTCGCTGGGGGTATATCCATCCAGCTCAAAAAGCCCCAATGTCTGGCCCGATCCATTGTAGGGCACGTTGGCTAGGTTATAAGCGTGCAAGATATCATCGGGCGCCAGATAGCCATCCGGGCCGGTTCCGATCTGGGACGGGTGCTGAAGGAAGGGAGTGAAGGTCGGCTTGATGGCTAAGAGAGGATGCCATTTGGCGGCATTGTCTAATCCCCCCACCCCTACCATTAGGTTTGCGATGGAAGCGGGAACCTGCGGATCGTCGGTGGGCGCATAAAAGACGCGGCCGCTGGGAAGTCGGTAATTCATTAACTGTAAATTAAACGCCGCTCCGACTTGGCTTGCGGTGCCTTCCACATCCAACACCAACCGATTCGGCGAAGTCCCAGTAATCTGGAAACCCTTCGAGGCGTAATAATTTTCCACTTCCGCATACTGACCGGCGGTTGGGCAGAACTGCGCCGTAAACTGAGCCGGTGTCAGATATTTACCGTAGAGAGGATCGGAAGGATTGTAAACACGACTAAGGAAATCCTTTAGGCCAGACGGATTGGTGATTGGAAGCATCACCGCCATCTTAATCAGTTGATTGGGATTGCTCGGTCCCACCAATACCGATCGTGCAATCGCGGCATGCGGAATGTGACCGGGCAATCTTCGTGTGTTTGAGTTGCCCCCACCCGGATTTGGGAAAATGGGCGGCATTATCCCTATTTGAGGAGGGACACCCCCGTTGGACCCGCCGATCAAACCTGTAGATTGACCAAATGCGGGCATAGCAACCAGTAACGCAGCTAACGCCAGGCCGACCGGAAAATACACTCGTGCGCTGTAACGCTTAAGCATTTCAACCTAACTCCCTTCCCTTTGAAAGAAGAAATAACGAACCTACGAAAAGCCACTACCCGGAACGGATCAATTGAGCGAAATTACGACTGGTTTGCCACTTCTACCAGCATTCGAGCAATTTTTCACTAAACTTAACTTTACCCCTTCATAGAACCAATTAGTGTCGGAACGATGTTTCCCTTAAGAGGTTGCTGAAAAAAGGTGTCTCTTTGTCATTGCGAGCGGTTGTATCGCGAAGCAATCTCGTTTTCGGTGTCAAAAGTGAGATCGCCACGTCGCTGCGCTCCTCGCGATGACGCTAAAAAGAGTTTTTCAACAACCACTTAAATCTACTTCTTACGCCGATAGCCACGCCGTGCTTTTATAATTGGGATTTCGGTTGAACTTTTAGATTCATTGAGCAGGCACTCCGATGAATCGGCATTGCCTCCCAGCCGCAGCTCGTTTAACTTCATCCAGATTCGTCCGACATGCGAGGCAACCGCCGATCGGGCGCCCTCATTGTGCACTACAAAATCGGCTCTCCGGACCTTTTCGGCCAGCGGAAGCTGGGTGGCGATCCGCATTCGAGCCTCCAGCTCATTGAGCCCATCCCGCCAGAATAATCGGGCGATCTCCGCCCGCTCACTGCAGGTCACGACCACGATTTTGTCAAACCAATTTCCCATCCCCAACTCGAAAAGCAGGGGCACCTCGACAACCACATGCCGATCCGGATTATCAGCGAGCGACTCCTCGATCTGGCGGCGCAGCCTTTCTAATATCGGCGGGTGCATCATTTTATTGAGCCGATAACGGGCGTCACTATCGGAAAATATGATCCGCGCAAGCTGCTCCCGATCGAGCGTCCCATCAGCACGAATGAGCTGAAAACCGAATGCTTCAGCCACCTGTCCAACCATCGGCGAGTTGGGAGCCAACACTTCTCGTGCGATACTATCCGCACTGAGCACATTCGCACCCAAATCACCAAACATTGCGCTAACCGTGCTTTTACCGGTTGCTAGGCCGCCCGTAACCCCTATCACCATATTGCGGATGGCATCCTGCCGCACTAGCCGGCTTCATTATCGGCATCATTTTCTTCGTCCGATCGTTCCGGAGCATTATGGCGGGTCCGCGAGCGCCGCCGACGCGACCGGCGCTCTTTGGATTCATCCAGCTCAGCAGTTAGAAAATCGGCTCCATTCTCCCGTTGCGCTCGAATTGCATCACCGATAGTGAACCGGGGTTCTTCCCTGGTGTTAACGTGCTGCTCGATCTCTTGCCGTTCGCGCTGCGTCTCGGCCTCCGATCTAGCCTGCCGGAGCGACAAGGTCATCTTTCGCTCGTCGGGGCGAACATCCAGCACCCTTACCTCAACACTGTCGCCAACGTTCACCACCATATTCGCACGGCTTACATGTCGCGTTGAAAGCTCACTGTTGGGAATGATTCCCTCAACCCCACCTTCAACCAGTACGAATGCACCAAAAGGAACCAGCCGGCTGACCGTCCCGGTGATAACCTGTCCCGAGTGATACCGATTTGCAATGTCCGACCAGGGATCGGGTAAGATCTGCCTTCGACCCAGGGAGATGCGGTTTTGATCCCGATCAATTTTTAGGATGATGACCTCGATATCATCGCCCTCTTTGAGCACCTCGCTGGGATGCTTCAGTCGGGTCCATGCCATCTCACTGATGTGGAGCAGGCCGTCCACTCCGCCAAGATCAACGAACGCTCCGAACTCGGTGATACGGCGAACGTGTCCACGCCGAATTTGGCCCACACCCAGCGAAGAGAAGGTCGTCTCTTTCCGATGTTGTCGCTCCTCCTCAACCGCCAGACGGTGGGAGAGGATCACCTTGCGCCGCTCTTTATCCACTTCAAGCACTTTGAGCGGAATGGATTGCCCAATATAGCGGTCCAGGTTGGCTTTGCTTCCGCTGGCCACGTGGGAGGCCGGAACGAATCCTCGAATACCGAGATCCACCACCAATCCGCCCTTCACCCGATCGCTCACCATCGCACTGATGATGGTTCCGCTCTCTTTGGCTTGCTGTACGCGCTCCCACGCCTTTTCAAAATCGGCCCGCTTCTTGCTGAGGATCAGCGTGCCCTCTTTGTCTTCCGTCTCCAAAACATAAACATCAATCTGATCACCCACGTGCACCACCTCTTCCGGCTGCAGTGCGGCGTCCCTGGATAGCTCGTTGAGACGGATCAGCCCTTCCGATTTCATGCCCACATCAACCAGCACACCCTCACGATCAATGTGAACCACAACTCCCTTAACAACATCACCTTGATTAAGAGTTGGCAGCGTATTTGAGTAGTCGTTGTTGGCGCCGGTGTTCGGTTCCGCTTCGGTTGAGGCTGCTGCCTCCTGGACCGCGGCTTCCTCCGCAAGCGGTGGGGACGGAACGGACTCCTCACTGGCAGCCCCTTCTTCTATAACCGCATCCACTACGGGGGGTGTCTCCGTGATCGGTGCAGCGTCCTCTACAATTTCATTTTCATTCTCAACTGACATACCCTACTCCTTTTGACAGCCTCAATTAACTGATACCAGGCCGCCATTACGCCGCCTCACCGCCATAATCAGGGCGGTTGGTGCTCCTCTCGTTTAGCGAACAATTATTTCATGTACGCGACCAGCTTTACTTCAGCCGCCCCATTGAAATCACTTACTCACCTTCTCCACTACTCCCGGGTGATACTCGGCAAGCCTTTCCGTTACAAAGATGGGGCAGCTTCCACCTTTTTAAGATTACGAGCTGTGTGAATGCCTTAAAGCATACCACGCTATAGACAGAATAGCTATTTCAACGCTATTTCGAAAGAATCCTGCATAATCCAACCGACATTTATCCGACTTTTTTAAAGCCGATTAAACATCTAAAGCACAGCAATAGATGGGCGTCTCATACCCCCTCCTGTGCCGAATGCATCCCCACTTAACCATCTTTCTTTTTTATCAGAGCTGGTTGATAATGCCACTAACCCAAGAGATACCTCGATCTATCGAGGCGATCACTCAGTGGCGGAGGGCTGATCCTTTTCAGCGCGCACATATCCCTTGAAGTCCCCTTCCGGGCAGCTTTTGATCTTCGGAGCCGCCTCCCTCCACCAACCGGCTATCTTTCGGAACGGCGGTCTCCATGCGACCGACATGATGGAGCGGGATCGGCTGAATCGGCAGCGGATCTTCATGCCCGGTCTCTGAAAGCCGCTTTGAGATATGCTCTTCCATCAATTTCATCAGCTCAGCAACCACCTCGGGTCGTTCGGCTGCCAGGTTCCACTTTTCAGCCGGATCCTCGGCGAGATGATACAGCTCATAGGTTGGGAATCCGTGAATATCGGGTTCCAGCGACAGAATGAATTTCCACTCCCTTGTGCGCAGGCCCCTCTTTTTCATCCAGGTGTTTTCGGTGATGTGGAGATACTCGGAGACATCCCGCTTTGCTTTGCCCGCATTGTTTATCATAGGCCATACCGAGACGCCGTCAAATTGCTTAACCCGATCCCGCAAGCCGAAAGCCTCCAGCACGGTCGGCGCAATATCCTGCATTCTCGCGATCCCATCTATTTTCTGTCCCGGTTTAATATGGCCGGACCAACGCATGATGAGCGGGACGTGCAGATTGGTATCATAGAGTCCATGGTGATCAAACCAGCAGCCATGCTCATCCAGCTCTTCGCCGTGGTCAGCGGTCAATACAATCATCGTCTCCATATCCAGTTTCAGCTCTTGAAGGAGTGTCAGTACGTGAGCCAGACAGGCGTCCGAATAGGCAACCTCCGCATCGTATTGCGCCTTGGGGAATTCAATGTCGGTGACGCCCGGCATCCATTCGTTGAAATACCACTTGAAATTCTCAAACCGCCAGACCGCGTCCATACTGTGGTTGCCGGAATCGCGCTCATCCCCTTCATAAAACATCCGTGAAAAGGGGGCCGGCGGCAAATAAGGGGTATGAGGATCCCAAAAATGGAGGAAGAGAAAGAAGGGCTTGTCCTGGCCGGCCGCCTCATTGACCACTTTCAGCGCAGCGGTTGTAACCGCCTCCCCCTTACGCCATTCCTTCATATTCGTGGTATCCCATGAGTAGGTCTCGTATCGTTGAAAGCCGCGCTGAAACCAGCGCCCTAAATTATCCGCCGCTGCGGTAAAGTAGCCGGCTTGCTGAAAAATCTCGGCCAGCGTTGGGATGTCAGGATCGAGCTCCGGTGTCGATGACTGCCCGGTCACTAGGTGAGAGTAAACATCTCGTCCGGTGAACAGGGTGGTATGGCCTGGAAAGGTAGGGATATGTGGGCTGTAAAAGTGGGTGAAAAGGGCGCCTTTCGCGGCCAGCCGATCCATATGCGGCGAGGTGGTTCGCCAATGACCGTAGCAAGACATCCGATCCGCCCTTAATGTGTCCATGCTGATTATGATGATGTTCAATCGGGCCTCTCCTTCTTTGCCATCATCGAAAATTGATTCAACTGATGATTCAACAACGACCTAATTCGCCACGGACGCGCTCGAAGACCGCCAGAAACATATCCAGCGTCAAGCGGCCCGTTTGGGTATTTTGACGGCTGGGATGATACGATCCGATTACCACCCAACGATCAAACCGATAGGCCACATTATGCCCGAACTTGGGACGGGACGCAAGACCGGTTTTAACTCGCGATTGCACCAGCGCCAACGCTGAATAAAACCCGATCGCACCTAAACCAACTAAAACCCTGACATTCTTCAAAAGCCTAAATTCTGACCTTAAGTAAGGATTGCAGGCATCTAACTCCTCCACCAGCGGTTTGTTGGCCGGCGGCGCACATCGAACCGCAGCGCTGATGTAGATGTCTTTCAGCTCGAGGCCGTCATTTCGAGATATTGAAAAAGGTTGGTTGGCGAACCCGGTTCGATAGAGCGCTTCAAACAGGAAATCGCCGGAGCTATCGCCCGTAAACATCCGTCCGGTCCGATTGGCGCCATGGGCGGCCGGCGCCAATCCTACAATGAGCACCCGCGCTTCGGGATCACCCAATCCGGGCACCGGTCTGCCCCAATAGGTCTCCTGTTGATACATCCGCCGTTTTTCCCGAGCGACCCGTTCGCGATACTCCACCAGCCGACTGCATTTGCAGCACTCGATGATCACTGTGTTTAATTCGTTTAAAGTGCTCGGGTCTGGCGACAGGCTACCTTCTGGACTCATCCCTTTCAACTCCGGATTAATTTTCTTCTGTACTCCGCAACAATTTTTGAAAACGATCGCCAATTTGGATTCTAGCACCGCGCGACCAATCGCCGGCACCCATGCGTTTTCCGTTTTCCGGTTGAACCTCCACCAGGTCGACCGCTCCGTCACCGGTGGCCACCCTCACCGTTTGCCGCTCCACCGCCAATACACTTCCCGGTTCAACCACGATGTTCTCTTCATACCCGGCTTCCGCACGCCATATCTTAATCCGCCGGTCCTTGATTTCAGTATAGGCGCCCGGTTTCGGGGTCACACCACGAATTCGGTTTAGAACCATCCGGGATTTCCATTCCCAGTCCAGATAGCCGTCCTCCGGTTTCAAGATCGGCGCATAGGTTGCCTCCTCATGGTTTTGCGATATACGCGGGCAGTTGCCCTGTTCCAACAAATACAGCGTCTCCATAAGCAGGTCGGCGCCCACCTTAGCTAGTCGCTCGGTTAATGATTGAGAATTATCCTCGTGCTGGATCGGCACCGTTTTTTGAAGGAGGATATCGCCGGTATCCAGCTTCTCATCCATCCACATCGTGGTCACTCCGGTCTCGATCTCGCCGGATATCAATGCCCATTGAATAGGCGCCGCCCCGCGATACTTGGGCAAAAGCGAGGCATGAACGTTGATTGGGCCCATCGGCGGAATCTCAAGCAATCGGCGCGGAATGATCTGGCCGAACGCAGCCAAAACCACCACATCCGGGCTTAATCTTCGTACATGCTCGATAAAATCCCGATCCCGCACCTTTTCAGGCTGGAAGACCGGCAAGCCGCCTGCCACCCGTTTTACTGGTGACGGAGACGGCCGCAAGCCCCGACCACGCGGGCGATCGGGCTGGGTGACCACACCAACCAACTCATATCGGGATTGCATCAGCGCCAAAAGGGTTGGAACCGCAAAATCGGATGTGCCGAAAAAAAGTATTTTCATGGTTCGTTAGGAAGAGTTTAATCCCATAAGAGTAATATTAAAATGTACAGGATTTCATACCTGTGCAAAATAACAAATTTGGAAATGAGGCAGAGTAGAACTCCTCTCGTATAACTGCTGCCCAAAATAGCTCGAGAGAGACGGTTTGGGACAGCAGCGATTATACGTCATTCCCGCGAAAGCGGGAATCCCATCTCCCGGTCTGATACTAACATCACAAAGCCATCAGATATTCCGTCAGTATAGCGGTGAGAAGCAGGCAGAAGCGGGCATCCGCCGCTGTGAAAGGTGGCATATTTTCTTCTGGAAGATGGTGGGCTTTACTGGTTAATACAGCCCATCCTTCCCACACTTTGTTCAGCAATTGACGACGCGGATCGTTTTCGGGCCAATTCTGTTGCTGGGCCAATATATCCGCTATCGGATTTTTCAACTTATTAGCATCGAACTTCTGTTCCCACAGATACCGAACATCACGGCAAGCAGCAATGCTATCCTTGTAGTTGCCCCAATCTAGATTATTGAGCGCGTTATTGAACCTTTCCAGGACTTGATCTTCCTCTCCATCAAGCCGAGGTAGTTGCATCTCGATCAGGCGGACACGGTCCAGCCCCAAGCCAGGCAGTACGCGATCCACCCAGACTGACTGCTCGATCATCAGCCCCAGCGTCTCTATCGTAGTGTTCCAGAAATAAGAGAGATCCGAGAACATGCCAACGTTGGCATCCCAGCCCCCTTCTCCGATAGTAGATTCAACTATCCCTGCATTACCAATCATCTGGAGCATATTGCCGGTATGCCGCAACCACGCCACCGTGCCTTTTAAGCGAAGATCGATCTTAAGCTGATGGTTTTGACTCTGGTGGTATGCTTCCTCCAGCTTCTTAATTTGATTTGATGCGAGATTGAAAGATAAGTTTATCTCATGTGATTGCATAGCATTCGGAATGGAGCGACAAGGAAAATTTTCACTAATCAAGTCTACGCTCACGGGTGGGCCAACCTGAGATGCAGGATCGAAGCCATATACATGCAATGAGCCGCTAAGCCGCACCAATGCCACCTGATGCCCATCTGACTGCGGCTGCATGCTCACCTTTACCGGAACTATCAGGCGTGGGTCTAAAGGGCCGCCCTCGGCTCGCAATTCCGAGGGGTCCGCCTCTACTTTGCCTACGATGCGAGTACTATTTACCGTGATACTACGTTCGGCAACCAACTAATTTCACCTTCTTTCTGCTAGCGTATGAGTTCAGTTCTGCGGGAATCATTCTCGACTACACAATCCACCCCCCACCCCAACCCTCCCCCTCTGAGGGGGAGGGAGAATAGAGTATCCGCGCGTAGGTTTCTTCCCCCTTCCAGGGGGAGGATTAAGATGGGGGTGAAATCTAGCGCCCTTCAAAAATTCCCGTAACACTGAACTGTTACCTGCTAGCGTGGATTAAACCGGCAAAAAATGGAATAAATATAGCTGACACTCTGGATTCCAGCTTTCGCCGGGACAACAAAATAATAGCGGTTCACGAACCTCTACTATACTGGTGTATTTATTTTCAACCTGCAAAAGCCCATCATGCGCTGGACGATAGGCCGTACTCATCAATCGGAACGCATGCGAACTCGTGCCCTTCACGATGAACCGAAAGCGACACCAGCAGAGCGCGGGCGGTATCCAGCGAGGTGAGGCAAGGAACTCCCATCTCAACCGAAGCGCGTCGGATGAGCGCCGCCTCCCGTTCAATTCGTTTGTCCTTAGATAAGGTGTTAATGAGTAGATGAATATCGCCGCTGCGAATGAGGTCAAGCAGATTAGGACTGCCTTCGTGGATTTTTTTGACCGGGGTAGCCGGAATATCATGCTGGTTGAGGAATTTGGCGGTGCCGCTCGTCGAATATATCTCGAAGCCCATCTCGTGAAAGCGCCGAATGATGTCCAGCGATTCCGGTTTATCATTGTCGGCAATCGTTGCTATAAGCTTTCCGCTCCTCGGCACCACCACTCCCGATGCAATCATCGCCTTATAGAGCGCGCTGGGATAGTCATAGTCAATTCCCATCACCTCCCCGGTGGATTTCATTTCCGGCCCCAAGCCAATATCCACTTTCGATAGCTTAGAAAATGAAAAAACCGGAGCTTTCACCGCAATGAGCGAGGACGGTGGATGGAGTCCGCCGCGATATCCCTGATCTTTCAGCGTTTGCCCAAGCATGACGCGGGTTGCCACTTTAACCATTGGTATTCCGGTGATTTTAGAGAGATAGGGCACCGTTCGGGATGCCCTCGGATTGACCTCCAGCACCATCGCCACGTCGTTTTCCACCACGTATTGGATGTTCATGAGGCCGCGCACTTCCAGTCGTCGCGCAAGCTGTACCGCGGTGTTCACGATCTGATCAATGACCGCTTGGGAAAGTGTTTGGGGTGGGTAGACCGCCATGGAATCGCCCGAATGCACGCCGGCTCGTTCTATATGCTCCATAATGCCGGGGAGCAAACACTTCTCCCCATCGGCAATGACATCCACCTCCACTTCACGCCCCAAAATATATTTGTCAATCAGGATCGGGGCTTCCGGCGAGACCTCCACCACATAGGTCATATAGGAGCGCAGCTCGTCGGCGCCGAAGACGATCTCCATCGCACGGCCGCCCAGTACATAGCTGGGTCGCACCAGCACCGGATACCCGATATCCTCCGCCACCTTCAAAGCCGCCTCAGCCGTCGTCACCGCTCGGCCGGCTGGCTTTGGAATGCCGAGCTCCCTTAGCACCTGCTCGAAACAGTCCCGGTCCTCCGCCAGATCAATCGATTTCCAGGACGATCCCAGTATGGTCACCCCAGCTTCGTGCAGCGGCCGGGCCAGGTTGATGGCGGTCTGCCCTCCGAATTGCACCACCACTCCCATCGGCTTCTCACGATCCACCACATTGAGTACGTCCTCCAGAGTCAACGGCTCGAAATAGAGACGGTCGGAAATGTCGAAATCAGTGCTGACGGTTTCGGGGTTATTATTAATGATGATGGCGCGGCAACCGGCCTCGCGCAGCGCCATTACGCAGTGGACCGAGCAGTAATCAAACTCAATTCCCTGACCGATTCGGATCGGGCCGGAGCCAATGACTAAAACGGTTTTTGGTGTGATTTGCAATGTGACTAGAGCAAACTCTTAACGGGTTGGCGAATAACTCAAACTTTGGGTCAGTATAGACCGGGCGAAGTCAGGATGTCAACCGGGGTATGAGTTCAGTTTTGCGGGAATCATTCTCGATTACACAATCCACCCCCACCCTAACCCTCCCCCTATGAGGGGGAGGGAGATTAGATTATCCGCGAGTGAATCCCTTCCCCCTCCTAGGGGGAAGGTGAGGATGGGGGTCGCCGACTATCCTTCAGGGCTTGACCCTATCTTTTTAACACCTCTCAGGGGGAAAATCAGGATGGTGGTGAAATCCATCGCGCTCCAAAAATTCCCGTAAAACTGAACTGTTATCAACCGAGCTGGCTTTTTGAAAACGGCCACCTATGAGCCTGTCAGCTTTGATGACCGGTTCTGTTGCTTAAACTCGATAGAGCAGCCAAGGCCGCCTCACGCACCGTTTGATTGGGATCGTCAACGGCCGATGTCAGTACCTCAATCACGACTGGCCCGCCGATCCGCCCCAATGCCCAGGCCGCTCTTTGCCGTACCGACAGGTACGAATCACGGAGCGCCCTTTCCAGACAAGGGATCGCCCGTGGGTCGCCAATCTTACCCAGCGCCACCACCGCTTCCTCCAGCAAGGCCATATCGGAGGCGCCATCAATGGCAGAGATTAGAGGTTCAACCGCTTGGCTTTCGCGGCGCTCGCCCAACACCCAGGCCGCTCGAGGGCTGACGGTCGGCTCCGGATGCTTAAGCGCCCAGATCAGCTTCTCCAAGTACGGCTTTCCCCCAGCTTCAAGCAATAAGCCGCCGCAATGCCGACAGGTTTCATCCTTTTCAGTGTTCATCCCATAACATTGCGGGCAATAGACGACAATCATACACTTCCTAATCCTCTATGGCAGGCGGATGGCCTCCTCGTGGCCAAACAACTTCTCAACTGCGATCAGCCATGCCCATTTCTCATCGAGGGTAATCTGGTGCCTTAATAGACGCTGCCTCTTCTCACGATAAGAACTGCACCAGCCGGCTAATCGTGAAAGCTGGCGGCTCGTCGCCTCGATTAGAAATTGTCGGATGTCTTCCCGTTCCATATCAGCCATCAGGTCGCGGAGATGCGGTAAACACAGGCCAGCGCTTTCCTCGTAATCCGCTCGGAATGCCGCCGAATTCAATCCGGCTTCTATTTCAGCGAAAGCGGAATTGGCGGTCTGATGGGAAACTGAGCACAAATAACACGTCATATTGGAAATATTTGCCAGATTCTTTCCGTCCAAGCGTTCCGCGAACCATTCCGATATAAAGCCAGCAATGGCGCTGACGCTCATCGGTGATCCCATCGAAAGTAGGGCCGCTGCATGGCGCGAGCAAAATCCGCCGTTTTCCACCAATTCATGTTGCACGGTGGGGTCAGTCTCCCAGCGATGAATGCGAGCCATCAGCTCATCTCGCACCCTGCTCTCCACCCGATAGCAGACCGGGCAATAAAATCGGTTATTTTGAAGAATCTTGGCCTCCCCCCTAGCTCACAACCGTCGGACTGAACGGAACGCTGGCCAAAATATCATCGGCTCATGATTCCCCTTTACCTAACTCAAGTGGCCGACTGAATAATCCTTTGACGGATCATTTTCACCGCCGCCCGGTAGTTGTTCAGATCGTACCAATGAAGCACCATCTCACTGGACGGCGCGCCGCCGGCTCCAATGATAACCATACGCCCTCGCAGTAATGCGCTGCCCAGCTCGATACAGGCGATTTGATGATAAGGGTAAAATCGGGTTTTCACCCCCCATCGTTGATCCAATATCTGGCTCTCGCCCTCCTCCATAAATAAAACCCCGGCTTGGAGCAGCACCAGAGCTCGGCTGGGGGTATAGGTAATCAATCGCTCCGATGGAATGAATAGGACCGCATCCGGTTGTTCACCCTCCGAGCAATAGGCGTCCAGTGTTTGTTGAAATATGGGAGGCAGGTATTGCCTAAGGTTTAACTCTTCACTCGGCGGTCGCTCGTCCATCAGCTCGACCGCCGGTCTTTTTCCCCAATAACCCCGGATCCGCAAGAGATGCCTCGCTTCTCAGCAATTCAATCGCATCACGCCCTAAACGTAAGCCACCGGATGATTAAAACGAAAGCAGTATCTGCCAAATATACATATATCCAAAAGCTTCGATATCCTCCCATATTCGGCGTATGAGATCCTCATCACCGGTGAAAGAAGGAATCTCCTTCCGCTTTTCTTCCCATGGAATGCAAACTCCCGGCTTCAGCCGTCCGATTGGAATCGAGTGAGCCATCGCGTTCGGTTGACGCTTCACGATCGGCTTTGAGTGGCCGGTTGAGTAAACGCCGTATTCGCGGACTGCCTCGGTCATCGCCCTCAGATTGGCGGCGCTGGTATCGTTTTGCATAATCGCGCCGGCGTCCGCTATGTATCCACCATCTCTAGCCACACCGCCAATCACTTTTTTACAAAACTGACGGACCTCATCCGATGTGCCGTAACTCAATAAAACATTGGGAATGCCGCCGCTCAAACAAAAG
Source organism: Armatimonadota bacterium (assembly GCA_023481295.1). Taxonomy (GTDB): domain Bacteria; phylum Armatimonadota; class Chthonomonadetes; order Chthonomonadales; family JAMCWF01; genus JAMCWF01. The sequence continues at coordinate 20,289 of JAMCWF010000070.1, forward strand.
CGATCCCCCAGCTTTCGCTTGGCCTCGAAAAGGTCACCTCGATCCACTTGAAACACGATGCTTCGCTCTGGCAGCTCTTTGAAACGATCTAGGTGTGCGGTCCAATCTCCTTCGGCGTAAAACAGAACCTGCCTTCCATGTGCCCAGAGCTCCTCGATAATCGGCTTGAGCGTCGGCCAGTAATGGGTCTCAAAATGCTCCGGTTTCACGAAAGGCACGCATCCCCGGTGCATCCAAAAACCGATCGGAACCAAGCCATCGGGGTCGGATGAGGACAGCGCTACCTGGAAGAGATGGGGAGCCAGCGCATCACAGGCGGCAAGCACCTTTTCAGGGCGCTCTATCATATCCATCGTAAGCCCCAAGTATCCACGCAACTTGTCAGCAATGATATCGAACGGGGCCTTTAAAATTCCAGCGATGGCCGAAACGGTGCCCGATTCCGAGCGGAGTCGCGCGTTTTGCTCCCCGAACGCGGTGAAATAGCTCAGCATCGCCATGGCGCCTTTTACGAAGGAGAGATTATTTCGATAAGTAACCAGCTCACCTTGAGCGCTTACGTCATTGGAAACGCGGGGCAGCCATACATTATAGAGAAATGAGGTTGGGTCATCGATTAACGCATCGTACTCATCCGAACGCATGAAGGCCCGCTCCTCCGGCGGCTCCCGATATTGGAATCCGACATCGGGCGGCACATCAATGCCCGGCACTCCGTAATAGGTCAGCCCGATCGCCTGTGTCAAGCCGGTCCAAACGTAGACCATATTGCTGACCACCGCATCCCAGTCGAAATCGGCGGCGCACTTTCGCACCGCAGCAAAAGCCTTATGATAGTCGTGGGTTACTTCCTGACATGTGAAACCGGCGTACTTCGCGGTGAACTCAGCCACAAAAGGGCGGATCGGAACCCGATCCGGCATCCCATTGTTCAGCGCGGTTACATATCGGCCCAGCCGTTCGTCGTACAACGCCTCTTTGTCCACTCTCATCACTGTCTCATCCTTTTCACTCTTTTCACTTACCCATCAAAATGTCGGCCTCGATGCGTATGGCCGGTTGAGTAGTTGAAAAGCCAACCGAAATCCACCGCTTCGTCTTTCCCGCGAAAACGGGAATCCAGTACAATGACTATATTCTGAATGCCCGGGTTTCGCTTCACGGCCCCGGCATGCCGGCTCGGTGGGTGTAAGAGTAACCTTTCAACATCCCTTATAACTACATTCAACCGCCGGATACAAGATAGCACCTTTTTATATTTTAGTTAAATGGAAGGCGCATTTGCCTCAGCCGCTATTCAGTATTCCTTTCCTTTCGATAGATCGGCCCGCAACCTTACTGATCGCCCTAAGCCAGGAATCCCCCTCCTTCCC
>JAMCWF010000049.1 GCA_023481295.1 Armatimonadota bacterium
ATGCCTATCGCGATCGGCGCGCCAACAAGAGGAACTTCCGCCGGCTCTGGATCACCCGCATCAGCGCCGCCTGCCGGTCGAACGGCGGCACCTATGCGCGGTTTATCGAAGGGTTGACCAAGGGCGGCTTTCAAATAGATCGGAAGGTGCTCTCCGACATCGCCATCAACAATCCGGTCGCCTTCAAGGATATTATGTCGCGTGCAGCCGAGGCACTGAAGGTGGAGCGGCCGGCGATCGCTTAAACCGACCCTTCAACGGATGGAGCGCGCCCGGCATCACCCTTTTCTAAGGGTGGAGAACCGCGGCGCGTTTTTATTGCTTGATGATGAGGTTGATGGTGATGGCTCGGTATTGGACCATATCCATTAATCATACAAACAATTTTGCAAGCCTGTTTGCTTTCTGTAGGCGGCTGCATATCATTGAAGCGGCGGCGAATCGTTATCATTTCAATATTATGAGAAGGTTTGGAATTGGACGAAATTAAGAACGTCGTGGATGCAGCGCTGACTGAAACCGAACATGCCACCACGATCGATAACCTCGAGCAGGTTGAGATTCGCTACCTGGGGCGGAAGGGTGAAATCAGTCAACTGCTCCGCTCCATCGGCAAGCTGCCGGAGGAAGAGCGGCCACGGTATGGCTCCCGGATTAACGAGGCGAAAGAGCGGCTGGCAGCGGAGATCAAGCGACGGCGCGCCGATCTTAAAATTTTGGAGCGGAGATCGCGCCGAGAATCGGAGCGGCTGGACATCACCCTGCCAGGCGTCCCTGCTGACCTGGGCCGGCTCCATCCGTTGACCCAGACAACCGAGCGCATCATCGAGGTGTGGACCGGCTTGGGATTTGAGTTCGTGGACGGTCCCGAGTTGGAGGACTACGAGCACAACTTCGCCAAATTGAACTATCCGCCCGACCATCCCGCCATCGATGAGCAGATGTCGTTTTACATTGATGATACCCATCTGCTCCGCACCCAGACGACCGCGCTGCAGGGACGAGTTATGGCAACACGAAAACCGCCGTTTCGCATCGCCACCATTGGACGCTGCTTCCGCTACGAGGCAGTGGATGCCACCCATCACCATACCTTCCACCAGGTGGATGTCTTTATGGTGGATGAGGGGGTCTCGATGGCCGATTTGAAGGGCATGCTGGTTGCTTTTGCCCGTGAGATGTTTGGGAACGTGGTGAAATCGCGGTTCCGCCCCGACTTCTTCCCCTTCGTAGAGCCGGGGGTTGACTTCGCGATCTACTGGCACAACCGCTGGCTGGAGCTGGGCGGTGCCGGCCTGATACATCCCAACATCCTGGAGGTGTTCGGCATAGACAGCGAGCGGTACACCGGCTTTGCGTTCGGCTTGGGGATCGAGCGCATCCCGATGATTCAGTATGGGATTAAGGACCTGCGCTACTTTCTGGATAACGATCTGCGCTTTTTACGGCAATTCTAAAATAGAAACCGGAGAGACCGAATTTGCGAATACCGGTTGAGTGGATAAAAGAGTTCGTCAATACGGAAGCGGACGCAGCCTCCATCGCGGAGACGCTGACGATGGCCGGCCTGGAGGTGGAAGAGACCGAGCAGTCCGAGCTGGGACCGGTGCTGAACATTAAGGTCACCCCCAATCGCGGCGACTGCCTTTCGGTGATTGGGATCGCCCGTGAGCTGGCGTCGGCCGAATGCCTGGAGCTAAAATTACCGGCCGGCGGGAAGGAGCGGCGATGGGAAGATTCATCCGAACTGGTTCAGATCGAAGCGGCTGAGCTTTGCCCGCGATATGTGGGCCGAGTGCTCGAAGGCGTGCGCATTCAGCCGTCGCCGAAGTGGATGCAAAAGCGGCTGGTTGCGGCCGGTATGCGACCCATCTACAATGTGGTGGATGTGACCAACTACGTGATGCTAGAAACCGGCCAGCCACTCCACGCCTTTGATCTGAACCGGCTGAGCGGCCGGCGGGTCATCGTTCGGGTGGCGAAACCGGGCGAAACGATGGCGACGCTGGATGGGGAGGAGCGCTCACTCAGCGAGACGATGCTGATAATCGCCGACGACAGCAAGCCGGTCGCCATCGCGGGGGTGATGGGCGGCGCAAACAGTGAGGTGACCGCGAGCACCGCTTCCATTTTGCTGGAATCGGCTCATTTCGATCCGATTTCGGTTCGCCGCGCCGCGAACTCTTTATCCTTGCGAACGGAGGCATCCTACCGGTTTGAGCGGGTGGTTTCGCTGGAAGGAGTGAGAGCCGCCGCCGACCGCGCCGCCGCGCTTTTGCTGGAAATCGGGGCGGCCCAAAAGATAACCCGATCGGCCGATATCTACCTGAAACCAGCTTCGACGTTCGATATCACCGTTCGGATGAGCCGAGCCGGCGCCCTGTTGGGCTATGAAGTCAATCGAGCGGCTGCCGAATCGGCGCTACACAGGCTCGGCTTTGCGATCAAGGCGGAAGGGGAGGCGCTGAGCTGCCGGGTGCCCTATTGGCGCAGCGATGTGACGCGGGAGGTGGATGTCATCGAGGAGATCGGGCGTGTGCTCGGTTATCAGCGAATCCCGGAACGGATGCCCGGCGGAGCCGGCATTCCCGGCCGGCGCAGTCGGCTTCAGCGAATTGCGGCCGAAATCAGAACGATTTTAGCCGCTTGCGGCCTGCAGGAGGTCGTGACCCACACCTTACAGGCGCCGCCCATGCTGGACGTTGAGTTTTGGAATCAAGGCCAGACGGTTCCGGTTAGAAATGCCCTATCGGCCGAGCTCTCTACACTGCGGCGATCGTTGGCGCCGGGCCTGATTGCGGTCGCCCAGCGCAACGCGAGGCGCGGTGAATCGCCGCTGGCGTTTTTTGAGATCGGCCGCGTTTTTCGCATGGAAAGCAAAAACTTCACTGAAACGGTGCATATCGGCGGACTGGCGACGGGGCCGCTCATTCCGGATTGGTGGGAGGGAGCGAATCCGGATGCCGGATTTTATCAGATAAAGGGCATGGTGGAGCTGCTGTTGAATCGGCTTGGAGTGAGTAATCTGGAGTGGAAACCGCCCAACGGCGAGCATTCAGATAAATCTCCCCTTCACCCGGGCCGATCGGCCGCGATCTGGGTAGCGGGGCATTATATTGGCTGGGCTGGTGAACTGGATCCCGCGCTGGAGGAGGTGCTCGGCGGCATCCGCCATCGCGTCTGTATGTTTGAGCTGGATTGTGATATAATGCAATCTGCAAGACACCGAATAATTGTCAATCCAGATATCTCAAAGAGAACCTTCATCTTTACGCCGCCTTCACCCTACCCATCGGTGATTCGCGACCTGGCTCCCCGAGTAAAGCTGGAGATGCCCTATTCCGAACTGGAGTCGTCGGTTATCCAAGCGGGAGGTGATCTGCTGGAAAGATGCGAGCCCCGCGAGGTATTCACCGGCGATCCGCTGCCGCCGGGCATCAAAAGCGTTACGCTGTCTCTCACATTTCGGCACCCGGCTCGCACCTTGACCGACGATGAGGTGCGGGCCAGCGTATCGCGAATCCGGGAGGCGTTGGAGCAGCGCTGTGACGCCGTCTTCCCCAGCTAAACGCCCACTTTTCGGCCTTTCGATCGGTGCTCCCAGCACCTGGACCTGGGGTGTGCTGATCATTACCCTCATCGGCTTTTTGTTGAGGGTTTACGGCCTTCGCTGGGGCTTGCCGAACGCCCACCGATACTTCTCTTACCACCCCGACGAAGGACTTAACCTGGCCGCCGCAATCCGAGCCGACACCCTCCACGGCCATCTCGATACCCACTTTTACCACTACGGTACCCTCTATTTCTACATCGTCAGCTTTGCCCTGTCAATCGCACGCGGTTGGGGATTCTTGCACCACCTGCCGGCCGGTATGGTGATACCGGCCTCTTACTATCTGACCGCCCGCTGGGTCACGGTGATAATGGGAACGGCCACCATTGCGCTAGTTTACGGGCTGGGACGGCGGCTATATGGCGAGATGACAGGGTTGCTTGCGGCGGCGGGTGCGGCCATCACACCGCTGGCGGTGGTTCATTCTCATTTCGCCACCGTGGACGTGCCGGCCACCTTTTTTGTTGTGGCTGCGCTCTATAGCGGTGCCGGACTGATTCATAAGCCCACCAACAAGGGATATCTCAAATGCGGGCTGCTGGCCGGATTGGCCGGGGCCACCAAATATAACGCCGCGCTGGTCGTGCTCGGTCCGGCCTTGGTTTGGTTAGCCGGCACACCCGATGAGGATCAATCACCAGCCACCGATCATGCCCAACCAATCCATAGCAAAAGTTACCGAAAGCGGAATTACGCCCATCTACTGGCCTTGCTCGGTGCGGTGCTGGGCGGCTTTCTGATCGGCTGCCCGGGACCGCTCATCAACTGGTATGGATTTTATCGCGATTTCACTTATGAACTGACCAAATCTCAGCAGGGGATGGGCCTTTTGTTCGTCAAAACCGGCAACGGCTGGTGGTACCATTTTGTCGTCTCCTTGCGATACGGGATGGGAATTCCGCTGCTGCTGGTCTGCACGGCGGGAGTGGGAATGGCGCTCGTCCGTCGAACCCGGGCTGATCTATTGCTGCTCGGATTTCTCATTCCCTATTACGGGGTGATTGGCTGGGCGCAGGTGCGCTTTATGCGGTACGTAATTCCGATACTGCCGGTGCTCGTGATTCTGGGGGCGAGGCTGCTCACGGAGCCATTTCCAAAAATGCCGCGTCTGAATCGGATTTTACAGGCGATCGGTGTGCTGGTTGTCCTCCATGCCGGCTTTCTATGCGTGGCCATGGACCATCCATTCGGCGTGCCGGATGCCCGCGGTGCGGCGGCGCGCTGGCTGGAGAAAAACGCACCGCCCGGCGCAACGGTTGGATTTGCCACCACGCCCTGGTACTACTCGCCACCGTTAAGCCCATGGTTCGGGGCACCGCCGTGGCCGGTTCGCCGAGAGGCCGCGCAGGAGATGAGCCGATTTCAGGCCGTTTTGCCGCCGCTTGACCAGAATGGATATCCAACCGAATGGAACTTGGCGGTGCTCGATCAAAATCCCCAGTACGTCATCGTCTCCAATCTGGAATCGGAGGACCCCAAGCGGCTGAAATTACCGGATGCGATGGCCTTTTACCGGCGGTTACATCGTGATTACCGGCCGGTCGTCTTTGCCTGCGTGCCGGAGGCGATGGGATTACGGCTCAAAGTGCCAGCCTATCTGCCCAATGATCTGCTCTACATTTTGCCGAAAATCACGATTTACGTGCGGCGATGAGAAACCGTAAACAACCTACGGGAGGCCGCTCAACCGTCCATAGCCCCAATGATCCGCCGCAAAAGAGCCTATCCATTGAGGCGGCGATGGACCGCTTCTTCGACTACCTGCAGCTCGAATGCGGTTTATCTATAGCCACCGTTGCCGCCTACGGGGTTGATTTACGGCAATTTGCCGGGATCGTTCATTTAAAAGGGCATAATACGGTTGAAGCCATCAGCGCGGACGATGCGCGATACTACCTGCAGGCGATCAGCAATAACGCATCAGCCAGCCGAATTCGGAAGTTGAGTGCTTTGAGGCGGTTCGCCCGCTACTGCCTGCAAGATGGCTACATTGAAACCCTATTCACCGATGGACTGGAGGCGCCCCGCCGTTCTCAATCGCTGCCGCAGCCGCTCAGCGAGACTCAAACCAACCGTTTCTTGGCCTCCTTCAATCCTCGAAGCGCCCGTGACCTGCGCGATCGCGCAATCTTCGAGCTGCTCTACTCCTCAGGGCTGCGAGTGAGTGAGCTGGTGAATTTACGCTGGCGCGACTTCGATCTGGAAACCGGTTTTCTGCATTGCATCGGCAAGGGCAACAAGGAGCGGGTGGTTCCGGTTGGAAGGGCGGCCATCGCGGCCATCCGGCGCTACCTCGAAATCGGCGCTCACCGGCCGGGCGACGGTGGGGGCAGGAAATACCGCCGGCTGCCGGAATACCTTTTTCCGGGACGGTGCGGCAGGCCCATCACACGACAGCAAATCTGGCGGTTGACCCGGATCCATGCCCGGCGTGCCGGGATAACTCGGCGCGTCACCCCGCACACATTTCGGCACACCTTCGCCACCCATCTGCTGAATCGGGGGGCGGATTTGCGCGCCATTCAGGAGATGCTGGGGCATAGCAGCATCGCCACCACCGAGGTCTATACTCATGTTGCGCTGGATCATTTGAAGGAGATGTATCACCGAACGCATCCGAGGGCACAGCAATCGAGTTAAGGAATCAACCGGGCGAAGATACGGATTCAATTCAGCTTTTTGGGTAGTCTGAGACGGCAGGGAAACTTTCAAGGATAACCTATTTTCCGTTTAGGAGATATTCGCTGATGCCTATCAAAGATATTCATATAGACCGGGTTTTTCTAGTGGTGCTGGATGGGGTCGGCGCCGGTGAATTGCCGGATGCCGACCGCTACGGGGACGAGGGCAGCAATACGCTGGCCCATACTGCGGAGGCGGTCAGCGGCCTGCACCTGCCCAATCTAGAGCGGCTGGGACTGGGCAACATCATACCGATTGGTGGAATACCGCCGGCCGCGCGTCCGATGGCCTGCTTCGGCCGGATGCGGGAGCGCTCGCCCGGTAAAGATACCATCACTGGGCATTGGGAGATGGCCGGCGTGGTGTTGGAGCGCCCCTTCCCGACCTACCCCCACGGATTCCCGCCCGAAATCATCGAGCCTTTTGAGCGCGCGATCGGAACTCCTATATTGGGCAACTGCCCCGCCTCCGGCACCATCATCATTCAGGAGCTGGGGGAGGAGCATATCCTGACCGGTTACCCAATCGTCTACACCTCGGCCGACAGCGTCTTTCAAATCGCCGCCCACGAACGGATCATACCGATCCAGCGCCTCTATGAAATCTGCGCGATCGCCCGCAAGCTGCTGGTCGGCGATCATGAGGTAGGGCGGGTAATCGCGCGCCCGTTCGAGGGTGAGCCGGGCTCGTTTCGGCGAACCGAGCGGCGCAAAGACTACCCGGTCACGCCGCCCGCCACCGTGCTGGATGAGCTGACATCAGCCGGACTGGGGGTGCATGCCATCGGGAAAATATATGAAATTTTCAACGCGCGCGGAATTACAACCTGGGACTACACCACCAACAATCCCAGCCACATCTCCGCCCTCCAACGCGCCGCCGAGCAAAATTCGAGCGCCCTCATTTTCGCCAACCTGGAAGACTTTGACATGCTCTACGGGCATCGTAATGACCCGGCCGGTATGGCGGCCGCCTTAAAGCAGTACGACGATTCGCTGCCCGATTTTTTGAACGCGCTGAAACCCTCCGATCTATTCATTCTGACCGCCGACCACGGCAACGATCCGACCACTCCCTCAACCGATCATTCGAGGGAACACCCGTTTCTGCTGGTCTATTCGCCGGGGCTGGAAGCGGATGGGGTCAACCTGGGCGTAAGAGAAAGCTACTCCGATATCGCGGCCACGATTCGAGAGCTATTCGATTTGGCGAAGCGTCCAAATGGGGTGGGATTCCGGCAGGAGATTGGAGCCGGCAAATCGAAATTCAATCGGAGCCGGTGATATGAACGTAATCCGGCTCTCAATTAAAGGTAAATGGACAGGTGAAGCGTGAAACTTTCGCTGATACGAAAGGGCCATTGAGTTCAGCGGATTAAAATTGCCCTTAGGGAGTTGTTGAAAAACTCTTTTTAGCGTCATCGCGAGGAGCGCAGCGAGATGGCGATCTCACTTTCCACACCGAAAATGAAATTGCTTCGCGATAAAACCGCTCGCAATGACAAAGAGACAACTTTTTTTCAACAACCTCATAGACAAGATATTTTCAAAAGTCACCGACCTCGCCGAATCATGGTTATGGCTGGAGCGGAAAATGGCGTAGCGTGCCAAGGATTCGAAATAAACTTCTTAAAGAAAGGGATTAAATCGTTGAGTAAGACAGGAATCGCGATGCTGTCGTTCGCGCATGTGCATGCGCGAGGCTACGCAAAGCAGGTGGAAGAGAATCCGGATGCGGGTTGGGTCGCCATCTGGGACGAGGATGCAAATCGCGGCAAGGAGGAGGCCGAGAAGCGCGGGGTGCCGTTTTATCCCAACTTGGATGAGCTGCTGAAACGGGCTGATGTGGAAGGAGTGGTGGTGGATGCGCCCACTTCGCTGCACCCTGAAGTCCTCATTGCCTCCGCCCGCGCCAGCAAGCACATTTTTACCGAAAAGGCGCTGACCATCACCACCAAAGAGGCGAACGAAGTGGTGGCCGAGGTGAAAAAATCGGGTGTCAAGTTCATTATCTCGCTGCCGTCCAGGGTGAACCCCGATATCCTGCTGGCCAAAAAGGTGCTGGATGACGGCTTGCTGGGTCAGGTGACCGAGATGAGGGCGCGGATCGCCCACAGCGCCTCGCTGGACAAGTGGTTCAGCGGCGGCAGCCTCTGGTTCGGCGATGAGAAGCTGGCCGGCGGGGGCGCTTTCTTCGACCTGGGATGCCACCGAGTGGATGTGATGCGTTGGTTCCTGGGCGAGCCGTTATCGGTCGCCGCGCAGATGAACAACTTTTACGGCGCCTATCCGATAGATGACAATATGGTGGCGGTGGTGCAGTTCAAAAACAAGGCGCTCGGTATCCTGGACGTCTCCTGGGTGCACCGAACCGGACCCAACCCGCTCGAGATTTACGGGACGGAAGGCTTTTTGGGTATCGGGATGGCGCCGGGGCAGCGGGTCAGCTACATCAGTAATAAGGTGGAGGACGGCAAGACCTGGATCACGCCCACCGACGCTGGCTACCCGAAGCCGCCGCCGATGCCGATGGTGCAGTGGGTCAACGCGATTCGGACCGGCAGCCCGATGACCATCACGATCGAGGACGGCCGCAACCTGACCGAACTGCTGGACGGCTGCTATCAGGCGACGCGGAGCGGCCAGACCTATCATTTTTAGCGGCCGGCGGTATAAACGGTAAGCTAGTCGGTCGCCTCGATGCGGGTAAGGCAGTCCACGTAATCCAGCACCGCGCTCACAAACTCGGCGTGGCTCCAGGTCAACGGCGCTACGGAGAGGGGGTGGCCGGTGTAGGGATCGAGCTGCTCAGGAAAGACGCCGCTCTCGGCGGCATGTTTCGCCGCCCATAGAATCAGCCCCATTGGGGTGAGCAGATCTTTCCGGTTGCATGCCCTCCGCAGGTGGTATTGTGCTGCCCACAAGGTACATATGAACCAGGGGTTACCCGGGATTTTGGCGATATCATCGCTGCGCCGAAAATAGTAGTCGTTTTCGTATCGGGCCAGCCCACCAACCTCGGTTTGAACCCATAAGCGGCTGACAACCTGCCGCATGGTGCTCACTATCCGCGGGTCATCGGGCGAAAAGGCACCGTAAGCGAACAGAGCGTACAGGCTGCTGTCAATCGAGGTGTCTTTGACCATCGTGTTATCGGGCTTGCACTCGATTCGGCGGGCGAAGCGGGCGCTTGGCTCATCCCACAGGTAAGCGGCGCAACCTTTCCGAAGCAGATCGGCGGCCTCAAGATAGGCGCCGGCGCTCGTTTCTCCGAAAACGTCGGCGAAGCGGGCGCAGGCAATCAAGGCACCGTACAGCGAGCCGCAGGTGAAGGCCAGGATGCCCCGGCGCTCCTCCCAAACGTCGTAGGAGGGCTGCGGTAAGCCGGTATCGGGATAGCGATAGCTCAGGATGAATTCGCCGCAGGGCCGAATGAAATCATCGTATAGCGACTCCACGAACTCCAGGTCGCGGTAGCGGTTATAATGTTTCCAAAGCGCCCATAGAACGAGCGCGGTGCTGTCTTGCTGGAAAGGTATCTCTGCCCGTCCATCCACCGTCCAGGGATGCCAGCTCGCGCCCAGCGAGCCATCGGCCGAATATTTGTGGAAAAAGGCGGCGCGATCGGTCGGCAATATGTCCCGGCAAAACCGAAAAAACCGCCGTGTGATGTCCTGATATCCTAGCCGATCCAAGACGGAGGCGACCAACGCACCGTCTCGAGGCCACATATAGGCGTAGTGAGCGCGTGCCGTCTCCATAATATCCGAATCGATGGCGGCGATGACCGCGCCGTGGTTGTCAATGAGTGCTCGAATGATCAGCAGGCTGCGGCGAAAGAGATCGGGAATCGGCTCCGGTAGCTGCTGAATCGCCTCCGTTTCCACGGCGGACCAGGTCGCCCAGTATCGCTCGGTATCGCGTAGCAGCTCCTCGACTCCGGTTTTTACGACCAGGTTGTGCAGGCGAGAGACTTCGGCCAAATTGTGACCGGCGCAGAGCCAGGTGTCGGCGAAAGCGGAGCGGTGAGCGCCGACCTTCGTTCGTAATGAAAAGACCGAATCGACTGAGCCCTGCGCAATCGGGTTCATCGAGAGCACGCCGTCCTCCGCATCCCGCCAAGCCCCTTCGGCCCCTTGAAAGCCCTTGATGCCGGTGGCGTATTGGTAGATGCCATCGCTCTCGGTATTTCCGGTCAGCAAAAAGTAGGCATCGCGCTTGTAGTGGATGACTGCGTCTATGAAGGGGTTGTAAAAGGCAGTGTCTCCGATGTCGGTTTCGGCGATATGAAAATCGCTGGCCACGAAAAGACGGACCTCCTGCTCGCTATCGGTTTGATTGTGAAGAACAAGTCGCCGGATAAAGATATTCTCGTGATGGGTGACGGCTTCGGAAATACCGATTTGAATGCCCAATGAGCTGTGGGTTACCGTCGTGTCGGACACCAGCGTATTAGGCCGATATCCCAGCCGCCGCGTCCATCCCGGCCCCGATAGCCAGTTGAAATGTCCGTTAACCCAGATTCCAAGCCGTATTCGGGCGCCGCTGAGGTGATTTAAGAATCCAACGCGCGGGTAGGTAAGGTCTCTGATGTCCAGATCAGGGGCAATACCGATGAAGAGGTTGCCGTTACTCAGTATGATTGGACGCGACAAAGCGGGGGATGCCTCCTGAAATGGAAAGTACGGGCGTTGAAGAGCGATGGCGCCGGATACAACGTCTGATTATTTGTTGCTTTCGGCACCGTGGTGCCGGATTCCTGCTCAATTTAGCCGCTGCCGGGCAGTGAGTTAAAGTCAAGGTCGCTCACTTGGGAAGTCATATTCACTTCCGTGATCAACCACCGGCTCGCAACGCGCCGCAACGAGAATCGGAACAAGAGATACTGGCTTTGGCCGCCTTTAGTGCGATAAACGTGGACGGCGTCCGCCCAGTAGGAACCATCGTTTTGGCGGTTGATGGAGAAAAATCGAAATGCGGTCGTCTTGACGGAGGCCATCGCCGTTTTGGTCGCCGCCAGGTAGGAGGGTGCGCTCATCGCCTGGATAAAACGGCCGTTATCAAAAATGTTAACCTTTACGGCGGGGTCAACGTGTTTTTCAATTGTGGCAACGGAGTCGTTCTGCCAGCCGTCGCTGATGTCGTTTAAAGCCTGAACCATCAACGGGTGGCCCGCCACTTTAAGCCACGCATTGCTTTTCATTAATTGCGGGATATTGATTGCGTTTGGGGCCGGTTGAGCGTACCGGCTTTCGCCCGCTGACGAGCCGCTTCCGTATGAGCTGAAGTTGAGACCGCCCAACAGATAGTAAATCGTTGCATTAACGATGAAACCGCTTCCATAAAGGCCGTAACCGCTAAACCATCCGTAAGGAACCGGCCAAAGCGCGGAGATCGTCGGCGTTTCAGGCCAAGAGGTTACCGGCACCTGGATATGAGAAAAACAAGAGCCCAGTGGGGTGTAATAGAATACGTAACTACCGGGAATCCAGTCTGGACTGGTCGGCACTATCCCGGCCTGGCGGTTGTAGATTTTTCCCTCTTGAGAGCGATTAAAGAGATCGTAAGCGCCGCCCGACCTAACCGGGCGCACTGATGGAGACGAAAAACCACCATCAAAACCTCCTCCGGATCCTCGATGGCCATAATAATGGGGTGTGGACGATGGCCGCCCCGGTGACGATCTCGATGGCGAGAAGGATGGCCTCAATGGGGCTGGATGGCTTTCGGCGGAGCGGTTGAATAGGCCTTTCGCGCCGCCGGCTTGAGCCGGTCCGCTTGAAGCGATGAGTAATCCACTCATCAGCACCGACATTAGGAAAATGGGATAATGAAACCGGCGAATTACGTTATCCATTGGTTTGCTCCATAAGGTCTTGCTCGTGAAAGACATGTATGGCCGATGCAACCGGTCTTTTTTCCACAAGGTCACATCATGTTTATACGATGCATCGGCGGCGATCGTGACGGCTCTTTTTCATCCTACTCGTGCATTCCGGCAGGAAGACGCCGATCGATTAGCGAATAGATGGACCCATATTCAAGGAATATCCCCACGATTGGAGATGTGATATGAGAAAGATCAAGTTTGGAATGGTGGGCGCCGGGTTTATGGGTCAGCGGGCGCACCTTTCAAATTTCGCCGCCATTCCTGATGTCGAAGTGGTGGCGCTAGCCGAGCCGCGAAAAGAGCTGGCCAGGCGGGTTGCCGAGCAGTACCAGATACCCCGCATCTACTCCAGCCATCGGGAATTAGCCGAGGATGGCGAGGTGGAGGCGGTAGCCGCCATTTTGCCCCATCTCAGCAATGCGACGGTGGCCGCCGACCTGCTGAAGGCAAAAAAACACGTGCTGGTTGAAAAACCGATCGCCGGTTCGGCGCATCAGGCGGAGGAGCTGGCGAAGCTGGCGGCTGAAAACGACCGCATTATGATGGTGGGCGTGATGAAGCGATATGATGCCGGAGTTGAGCTGGCGCAGCAACGAATTGCGGAGTGGTTGCACACCGGCGAAATGGGTCAGCCCCTTTTTGTAAAGGCGCTCTGCTATGGCGGCGACTGGATCTGCAATGTGGATCGGCCGCTGATTTCGACCGGCGAAGCGCCGCCGCCCCCTCCGGTTTCGCCCGATCCAAAATCCTGGCAGAATGAAGAAGGCCCCGCCTTTCTTTCTCCCACCGGTCGGCAGGAGTTTCAGCGTTTTACCAATATCTTCATCCATAACTTAAATTTAATCCGCTACCTGATGCCGAAGCGATTTGAGGCGGTGGGTGCGCGCATCGGCGGCAAAACCATGGCGGCGATGCTCCATTTCGGTGAGGACACCGCCGCCGTTTTGGAAGGGGCATTCGTTCCATCCCACGGCTGGCAGGAGGAGACGCGCGTGGTTTTCGAGAAGGGATGGCTCGATCTATTAACACCACCGCCGCTGCTGATCAATGTGCCGGCTCGGGTGGTGATCCACCAGATGGCGCCTCAGCCCCTGGTTCTGGAGCCGAAAGCGCCCTGGTCTTGGGCCTTCCGACGCCAGGCGGAGCATTTTGTGGCAGCGGTCGCCAACTATCGGCCCGGAAGCTATACCAGTGCTGTTAAATCTCCGGCCGCAGATGCATTGGAAGATATGAGACTGGCCGAAGCCATTTTTCGGGCGGACGGCAAATACGTGAAGGAGGTTTAAGATGAGCGATACCTACAAAAACCCGGTTCATATCAAGCGGAAAAAGATCGACACCGGCATTACCGAGGTGATCCACCACGGTGGTGAAGGCTCACCGTTGGAGGCGATCGGCATGAAGTGGATCTCACTGCCATCGGAGGGCGATGAGCTGAAGCTCGAAACCGGAGATTGTGAGGCGGCATGTGATATCTTATCCGGCCAGGCTACCTTTACCATCTCCTCACCTTTGGGCAATGCGACCTTTCCGGAGGCGGGCCGGCGCGCTCGAATCTTTGGCGGCCGGCTGGCCGTGGTCTATATGCCTCCGAAATCGCAGATTACCGTGAGTAGGGATGCTGGAAACTTTCAAGCGCTCTGGTTTGAGGCGCCATGCGACCATGGGTTTCCTCCCAGCTACATAGACCCGGAGGAGGTCGCCGAGCGAACGGTGGGCGATGGTAACCTGACCCGCGAGGTCTACACTGCGTTGGGGCCGACGAACGGAGCCGAGCGGTTATTGTTGGGCGAAACGATCAACCTGGCCGGCAACTGGTCGAGCTTTCCACCGCACAAGCACGACCAGTTATCCGGCCCCGAAGTGCCGATGGAGGAGATTTACGTCTATTTCTTCGATCCATCGGGCGGGTTCGGGATTCAGCGAGCCTACACTGATAAGGAGGCGAAAGAGCCTTTTGACGTGGCATTTCCGGTGCAAGAAGGCGATGCGGTGGCCATTCCAAGAGGTTACCACCCGGTGGTGGCGGCGGCGGGTTATCGGATGTTATACGTCTGGGCGCTGGTCCCCACGGGCGAATCGGCGGCTCAAAACCGAAAGCTGGGCGCCTGGACTCAGGATCCTGCCCACCAATGGGTGAAGGTGTAAAAGCTGTTGTTCCTACTCCTTTCGACGACTTTGGGGCAAGCGGTTGCCTCCACATAGGCATCGTTATTGGAAAATGGGGTGGTTTGGGGGGTGGATATTCCATTTAAATGCCTTCGTTTGTGAGAATGGCGCAATATAGGCATGCGGACTTTACTCCCGGATGTGTGGTCCTTTCTTCAAGAATGAACGAATTTCAGCCCCCAATCGAAAAAACGTCGGGCATGAAGTCACAATAGACAATCGGCGTCTTGGTTTTGCGGATGCGGCATTTGCTCCTACCGGCAAAGAACGCCTCCATTAAGCGCTGCCACACCACTTTCTCCTTCTCCACGTCATTCCAGTGGTTCCCCGCCTTCGCGGGGACGGCTGGAACATCACCGTTTAGTGAAAAACGATCCGGCATGTTGGGATATTCGCTCTCAAACGGTGGGGGATTCAAAATGCCCATCGTTCGTCAATAGGCTTTGGTAAGAGAAGCGCCAGAGTATAACTTTGCCGGGCTGGTGGTGGCGGCAATAGGCCAGAGTTGGCTTTGATCGATTGTCGCTAAACCCACTTCTTCGTGTACTTGGCGTAATTGTACTCGTCGATCAGCTTGATATGGGTCTTTCCAGAGGACAGACAGTCAGCGTCGAATTCAAGTCGCTCACGCATGTTCTTGATGATCACTGTGAAGGCGAGATACTTTTCAGCGGGATCTTTGCTGTAATAGCATTTGTACTCCCGCGCGATCTTGTCGTCCCATAGAGGGAAAAAACTTGGTGCGAGTAGATGCAGAGCCTTTGCAACGGAAACGGGGCTTTTGCGACCAATGACCTCCGGCGACTTGGCGTCGCATATCTTCAGGGCAGATAGGAAATCTGTGAATAGATCCCGGATCGTGAGGTCATCTTCGGATGTATAGTCCTGAATGTCCCGCTGCCGGTACCTCGCAAGGGTGGTGAGGTGCTTATCAATACATCTCTCAAGATCGTCGTAGTCGAAAGGCCCGTATCGGTAGAATGCACTATTCCAGGTAAGAAGGAGAACACCGAGACCGTTTGCCATGTTATTAAATCTGTTATTAGGGGGGTAATCCCAATATGTCTCTACGAGAAATGTAGCGACCTTGTACATTGCGTCGCGCGGATCACGAGCCTGGAACTCCCGATAGCCTTTCCGGAATTCATCATTGGTGGGTAATTGCATCGTTATGCCTCCTTGCGCGTCCTCTGGATCAGCTATTGTTCTTCTGATGACACGCCGCTATACATAACGTCCTATGTAATTGCGTATAATCGATGCAAAACATCGTTGGGCTTGGCCCATTTATCGAACTGAGGCTCAACGGTCGCAATGAGATCGTCGAGCGTGGCGAAGTGTCGGTTGTGAGTACAACTTCGCCGGGTGAGTTTCCAAACCCGCTCGACCGGATTGATATCCGGGCTGTAGGGCGGCAAAAAGTCAAGAGCGAACTCGCTGGAGTTCGCGTCACGCCAGTCCTTGTGGAGCTTGGCATGATGGTATTTTGCGTTATCAGCGATAACAACAGCGCGCCGGTCGGAATCGCGGCTCGCTTCATAAAGCTCTCGAAGGAACTCAAGGCAACTTTGAGCATTGAACTTGTCTTGCTCTCGCCGCCAGACAAACTTGCCGTCGCGAATACGAACGGCTCCGAAATAACCGACTGCTTTGCGGGTTGGCTGGTGGAAAACCACCGGGTCACTTACCTCCGGCGGAATCCACATTCGACTGCACGAACCATATTGTTGAAAATGAACTTCGTCCATTGCCCACAAGTCGATGGTCGGATCAGCCGCCATCGCCGAGAGTTTTTTTATGCGCCGACTGGCCTGCCTGCCTGCCGGCAGGCATGGCGCTCAGGGTCTGCGTGAGCTATCAGAGGGCGCGGTTTGCGAAACCGAAACCCAAGCTGCCGGAACAACCTTTGTGATTGCCGAACACCCCTGCCTGCCGGTCAGGCTGGAATGGCGACGTTATACTTTTGCGCAATGTAGGATGACAGCAGTTTCCCATCCCACAAGTTTGCGCTCAGACCAACATCCCAAGGGGATTTACGCAATGCGGCCCCTATCTCTTCTAACTGCCCATCCGAAAGTCGAGGCGGTCGACCAGGCCGGTCTTCGTCAACAAGACCCCCCAAACCCTCGCTTTCAAAACGATGAACTCAGTATTGCACCGTTCGGGGCGAATCGCCGAGTAGGTGGCCCACCTGTCGGCAACTCATGCCATGCGCCACAGCCCTCCGCGCCCAAACAGCTGGAGGGTGACGGCAAGGCGATGATCGTAACGTGCTTCGGGCGACCTGCGCGTCTCATCTTGGGTGCCGAGAATGATTGATTCTGGTTCTGAAATCATTAGCCGCTTCATGCGGCAAGTATAACACAAATGATCAGTATACGCAATTACTTATGGCGTTAAGTATAGTAATCGTATGAGTTCAGTTTTGCGGGAATCATTCTCGATTACACAATCCACCCCCACCCTAACCCTCCCCCTCCTAGGGGGAGGGAGGTTAGATTATCCGCGAGTGAATCCCTTCCCCTTCCTAGGGGGAAGGTGAGGATGGGGGTCGTCGGCTGTCCTTCAAGGCTTGACCCTATCTTTTTAACACCTCTTATGGGGAAAATCAGGACGGTGGTGAAATCCATCGCGCTCCAAAAATTCCCGTAAAACTGAACTGTTTCTAGTAATCGAACCGGGGGTTAGTGATACCTTATGCTTTCAACACTTTTGACACAGAGGGCAAACAGAATCAGCGGGACACCACTCAGCTTTACACTTAGCATATCATGACTGACCTCGAACTGCCAAGCATTTCAACCGGGTTTTTGATATTATTAATCCGGCGATTAAATACCGTCACGCTGGATTGATCCGGCATCCAGAGCCTTTTGGATTCCCGCTTTCGTGGGAATGACTAATTCGGGATATTTCTTTGCCAGGTTAGTATTATAAGAAATTCGCCTCTCTTGCCGATGTTCAATATCCCGACTTGATCAAAGTCCTAAGCGGCAAACGACCCCCCAGCCGTGCCATGCTCTCCAAACTGGAGACAGCCCTGGCTGCCCGCAATGCCGGCTGAATTGGCCCCCGCCCAGTAGCCGGTGCTGTAATTCACTCAACGATACCACCGGAACAATTAAGCGATGCTAGGGATTTATCCGAACGGATTGCAAGCGTCGGCTCCGGCTGGCGCCCCGGCCCGGGTACGGTGACCGCAGTTTGACTAGGCAGCAATTATATCGTTGTGTATTCCCAAAAATGTGCAATGCAGAAGGTAGCACTATACCCCCCCTACATTTGGGGGAGTGGTAAAAGTAAGGGCGGTCGAGCGGCATTCCAATAAAACTGAGTTCATTTATTATGGCTCGGGAGCTGAATAATGACGCAATCTCACCGAAAAAAAGTTATTCGTAATGGTGAAGAATCCGTGATGCGGCGGCGGCGCCGGCCAGTTCGGTGCGCAAGATCGTTTTGCCGATGGAGGCGACTTGGAATCCGAGTGCGACTGCCTCTTCGATTTCGGTCGGATCGAAACCGCCTTCCGGTCCGACCGCCAATAGGATTTGACTGGGAGGACTGGTTTGCCCATTTAGCAACTGCTTTAATGAAATCGCTGAATCGGAGGGATGGAGCAAAACGGCAAGCGCATCCGGGTATCGCAGCCGGGATTCGGCCAGCGCCAAGGGCTTTCCAATATGCGGGATGCGGGTGCGCTTGGATTGCTCGGCCGCCGATTTAGCGATCGAGCGCCAGCGTTCCAGCTTTTCCGCCTCTTTATCGGCTGACCAGCGTACCATACCCCGCACAGTAACGAGCGGCCAGAAAGCGCTAATTCCGACCTGGCATCCCAATTGGACCACTTCGCCCAGGCGTTCGCTTCTTACCATCGCTTGGGCGAGATAGATCGCGGGGGGTTGCTCAGCCGGTCCAGGCTCGCGGATGAGGCCGGCTGCGGTTATCGAGTGACGGTTGATTTGATGAATTTCACCGTTATAAACAAAGCCGGTGTTGTCAAGCAGAGCGATCCGCTCTCCGACCCGAACCCTCAACACCCGAGTCAGGTGGTGAAAATCGGCGCCCGAGATTTCAGCGGTGCCGTCCAAAATGCTGTTTGGCGGAACAAATACGTGAGTGGGCATGCAATCAGTATTTCTTCTATTATGATTTGGTCGCTCTACAGGGCCTTGCAGCATACGAGAAGCCGCCACATTTCATCATCCATCTTCTCAACCAACTCATACCCTGCATCCGAGAGACAGCGGATAACATCCGGCTCACGTTCCTCAACGATCCCGGAGGCAATAAATATACCGCCCGTACGCAACGTTTGGTAAACGATCGGCGCCAGCTCGATAATTGTATCGGCGATAATGTTGGCGATCACCAGATCGGGGCGGCGGGGATAATCGTCTGCCAATCGCTGCTGCAAATCCTCAGGTTTAAAAACAGTAACCTGCCGCACCAGTTCATTGAGGATGACGTTTTTTGCGGCCACTTCTCTTGGCAGCGTATCAATATCGGTCGCATAGACTTGCCTTGCGCCCAATCGGGCGGCCGCCAGCGCCAGTATGCCGGAGCCAGTACCGATATCCACCGCCAAATCGCCTTCCTTGGCCCATTTTTCCAGCGCCACCAGGCACAGCCGAGTGGTGGGATGGCCGCCGGTTCCAAATGCCATACCGGGGTCGAGGCGCACTACCAAGCGATGGTCGGGATTGGGGTAACGCTCCCAAGTCGGCAAAATGACCAGTCGCTGCCCGATCTCTAACGGCTTAAAGTACCGCTTCCAGGCGCTTTCCCAATCCGCCTCCTCCACGATGCGGAGCGTTATCTCGCCGACGGCCGGGATATCTAAAGCTTGGAGGCGGCTCAATCGAAGCTGAAGCTTGTCGAGAAGCGGCTCTAAAGTGTCACCGACCGGATGATAACCGATCAGCCGCGCCGGTTTACCATCAATCTGCTCGATGCCGGATATGCCGATATCGAGCAATATACCGATGACCGCCTCGATGGAATCGGACGGCGCCTTGATTTCGATCGCAGCCCATCGCATTACGGTCAATTTTTCTCGTTATGAAAGAGGCGATTCCAGAGGCCGCGCTCGCCGTTTTCCAGTTCTTCTCCCAACGAATTGGCAAACTGGCGCAGCAGGAATTTTTGATCGGCGGTCAGCTTGGTTGGAACGGCGATTCTTACGACTACAAATTGATCTCCGCGTCCATGGCCGTTCAGGTCGGGCACGCCCTTATCCCGCAAGCGGAAGCTGGCGCCGTTTTGAGTGCCTTCCGGCAGGTTGATCGTCTCCATGCCGTAGAGGGTCGGTACCTCGACCACCCCTCCTAACGCTGCTCGGGTAAAACTGATCGGCAGCTCGAGGTAGATATCGTTACCGCGCCGCTCAAAGTGCTCGTGCGGCTTGACGTGCAGGACCACATAAAGATCCCCTGGTTCGCCACCGCGGAGCCCGGCGTCCCCGTCACCCTGCAGCCGAATCCGCGACCCATGGTCTACGCCGGCCGGGACTTGTATCTCGCGCTTCTCATTGACCCGTGTGCGACCGCTGCCCTGGCATTTTTGGCAGGGGGAGCCGATCACCTGCCCTTGTCCGCGGCATCGGGAGCACGGGGTTGTCGTGGTGAAGGAGCCGAGGATGGTGTTTTGTGAATGGCGGACGTACCCGGTTCCGCGGCAGGTCGGACAGGTATCAATGTGGGTACCCGGTTTGGCGCCGGTTCCCTGGCAGACATCACAGGCGGATTGGCGGGTAAAGTGGATTGTTTTCGTGGTGCCGAGAGCCGCCTCTTCAAAAGTGAGATCCAGGTCGAGGCGCATGTCATCGCCGCGCTCGGCGCTGAATCCGGACTGCGGTCTCGCTCCGCCCATTCCGAAGAAGACGTCAAAAATATCGCCCAGACCGCCGAAGCCGGGCCCAAAGCCGGCTGCGCCTCCATCTCCCGATACGCCGGCATGGCCGAACCGATCGTAGGCGCGACGCTTGGAATCGTCGCTCAGCACCTCGTAGGCTTCGTTAATCTCCTTGAATCGAGTTTCGGCATCGGAAGCCCGGTTGACATCGGGGTGATAGCGACGCGCCAGATTGCGGTAGGCTCGCTTAATCTCCTCCGGGCTGCTGTTTTTAGAAACGCCCAGTATATCGTAATAGTCTTGTTTTTCAGTTGCCATTGAATGAGAAGTTGCCGCTTACTCCATTCGCTTCAGTTGGCTAGCCTACTGTAGTCAGGCCGATGGAGCAGGTAAAACCGGAAGGACGTTGAAAATGGTCTGAATTTCATCAAAGGAGGCGACTACCCTTCACCCTCTTCATCCTCTGATTTCTCATCTGGTTCTGACAGCATCGCCAGCAACTCCGCCGACGGTTGAACCAGCTCACCGGAGTCGTTTTCAATCTCCAGGGCGTCATCCACCTCCGGCTCTTCCGGCTCCGCTTCGACGTCTTCGTCCGGAACCTTCAGCAGGGTGTCAATGCGGCTGACCGGCGTCTCTACCGGCGCTCCCTCTCCCTCTTCCTCTTCATCCGATCGCTCGAGCAGGGCGGTTAGCGTGGTGGAAATTTCGGCTGATGTGGTGTGGGTGGGTTCCGCCTCCTCGTATTGCTGAATTCCCACAATTCGGCCGGCTGCAATCTCCTGCAGAGCAACGGTGAGCTGATTCTTTGAGGTGCTGTCCACCAGTGGCCGTGCCCGATCTTTTAGTTGGCAAGCGCGCTTCGCCGCTAAAATGACTAACGCGTATCGGTTTTCAAACTCGTCCAGTTCATCGCCAGACGGGTAGATCATTCTCTAAACCTCCAGTCACGACATCAAAGCAATCCGCATTTTGCGTGCTAATTATCCCTGAGCGGATCGTCGAATCACGAACATATAATTTTACCCCATCATTTTGGGCCAGCGCGGGGAAAATGTCAAGGGTATGAGTTCAGTTTTGCGGGAATCATTCTCGATTACACAATCCACCCTCACCCCAACCCTCCCCCTCAGAGGGGGAGGGAGTTAATATATTCACCGTGCTCGGCATCCTTCCCCCTCTCAGGGGGAAGGTCGGGATGGGGTCGTCGGCTGTACTACAAGGCTTGAGCTTCTCTTTTCCCTCCTCCCCGGAGGAAGATCAGGATAGGGTGAAATCTAGCACCCTTAAAAACCCCTCGTAAAACTGAACTGTT
>JAMCWF010000068.1:0-15674 GCA_023481295.1 Armatimonadota bacterium
GGCCAAACCACCGTCAGCGAGATCCGTTCGGAGTTGTGGATGGCGATGCTTTTCGGTGCGATTTCACCGATCACCAGCGTCAGCAAGGCGACCGCCAGCGTGATAAAGATAACGGCCGATATCTTTGCCTCGGTGCCGGTTAACAACCCGGTGGAAATAAGGATTTGCGATAGCCAGGGGCCCAGCGCCGCCGCCGCCGCAGCCGCTGAAAAGAGGCCGATAAGGGTCACGCCGATCTGCAGGGTGGCCATCAATCTGGTTGGATCCGATAAAAGACGTTCTACTATCTTGGCGCTATGATTGCCCTCCTCCACCAACTGGCGGATGCGGGTTCGCCGAACGGTCAGCAGCGCCGCCTCGGACATCGCAAAAAAGCCGTTGCACAAAATAAGCACGATGACCAGCGTGACGGTGGCGCCGACATTTGCTCCCGGCACCGAGGACTTGGTGGCTGCTTCACATGGGGCTGAGAGCGTTAATAAAATCAGCGTCGAAATGAGGGGTTTCAGCCGCAAATAACTCGCACTGACCGCCTGCTTCCGACCCTCTGAGCGCGATTTTTCCGGCTCTTCCGATTGTTCATTCACCAATTCGCGCCTGTGCATGGGTGGTCATTCCTTTGATGATCGCAGCGTGCGCAGCCCCCGGTTTATGGATAGGCGGCAGTTGGAGCTTGTGGGCATTTGGCAGGAAATAGTAAAAGCTGGCGGTAAGGATAATGGCAATCGCGGCCCCAAGCACCACTTCTTGAATCGAGTGAACGCCGGCATCCACCCGGCTCTGAGCCAAGAGCAGGGCCATTAAGATCGCCAAAACACCGACCAGTGTATTGTTGGATGTGAAAATGATCGTCATGGCGAGGAAAAATCCAATCGCCGAGTGGCCGCTTACCACGCCTCCGCGCATCGGCTCGCCTTTTTTCGAGATGACCTTGGTCATGATTACGGTCATGACCAAAATCAGCATTCCGACGATAACCACGGTGGAGATATCTGGAGAGTAGTTGCTGATCCGATAGCGAATCTCCATCAGGCGATAGCTTCCGGCAAAGACCATAACTCCCACAATTGAGGCCAGCATCGAGGAGACCAGCACCGCGCCGGCGGCGACATCCTTCGCCAGCTTTGCCAGCGGATGGTAAGTTTGGGTAATAATGTCAACCACTGCTTCGATTGCGGTGTTTACCATCTCGGCGATGATCACCAGCCCAATTGCAAACATCAGCAGCGCCATATCGTACAGGCTGAGGTTGACTAAAATGGCAGCGATGAACACCACTACCGTCACCACGATATGAAACTGCATATGCCGCTGCGTTCGGAAGCAGTGCAGAATCCCTTCGCCGGCAAACTTAAAGCTGTCTTTTGTTGATTTAGACTTTCGCGGCGGTGACTCAGCTTGCGGCCTGTTTCGATTGATTATGTTTTTCCCATACATTACTGTATCCGTATTGCTTTAAAACGGCGGTCTCCCGCTCCCGCATCAGATGGTTGCCCGCCACCGTTTCGTCCTCGTAACCCAACAAATGAAGGCAGCCATGAACCACCAGCAAAGCCAGCTCCTCCTCCAATGGAATACCGTATTGAGCGGCATTTTTAATTGCGGTGGGCAGTGAGATCACCACATCGCCCAGTAAGCCGCCCGCGCCATCTATTGGTTTATCGGAAGGTTGCTGGGCAAAGGAGAGGACATCGGTTGAGCGATCTTGTTTGCGGTATTCTCGGTTCAGCCTCCGAACGGTGAGGTCATCCGTGACAAGGACGGTGATTTCAGCCGCGCCCGCATTTTCAGCAAGCAGTGTTGCTTTTACTAATTGAGCTAGCCGGGATTTCTTGATTGGCTTGGGTTGATGATTCAGAATATAGACTGGCATTCTCGATGAGGGCGGCTCGTGTCTCCGGCTTATCAATGGAAGCACCGGGTTTTGTTAGGGTAGGATACTCAATTCGACCGTGGAGCATTGCGGTGAGCACTCTTACAAAGCTTTGCCTGATTTTTTCGATATCCCTGAACGTCAAGTCGCACTCGTTGAGCTGCTCGTCATCGATCTTTTCTTGAATAAGCATTTGAACCAGATTATTGATGCGTACCGGCTCCGGCTTATCCAAGCAGCGAACCGCTGCTTCCACCGTATCCGCTAACATAATAATACCGGATTCTCGGCTACTGGGGCGGGGTCCCTTATACCGGAATCGCTGTTCAAAAACGGGATCGCCTGGTTTTTGGCCGCAATCACTCAGCGCTTGATGATAAAAGTAACGGATTAAGCTGGTTCCGTGGTGCTCTTCAATGATTTGCTGAATGCGGCGCGGGAGGCGATGTTGGCGGGCCATTTCAAGGCCTTCACGCACGTGCGATTCGATAATCAAGGCGGAAAGGGTGGGCGCCAGGCCGGTGTGCTGGTTTTCAAAGTGCTGGTTTTCCACAAAAAATTGAGGGCGCCGCATCTTGCCGATGTCGTGGTAATAGGCACCGACCCGCGCAAAGAGTGCATCGGCGCCGATCGTTTCTGCCGCCGATTCGGCCAAATTTCCAACCATTATGCTGTGAGCGTAGGTTCCCGGCGCTCGAAGACACAGCTCCTTTAATAAGGGACGATCTGAGGACGACAGCTCCAACAACCACACGGAGGTCAGCACATCGAAAGGTTTTTCGAGCACCGCAACACCGAACCAGAAGCCGGCAATGGCAAAGAGGGCGGCCGAAATCGCCCACGCGGTGCCGGTTTCTAGCTCATGCAGCGTATCGCTCAGTATTCCACCCAACAGCCAGACCATCAGGACATTGGTGACGGCCAGCAAGGCGGTGGCTCGAAGCAACTGCACTCGATCAGTGATCCGCGCCACACTGTAGATGCCGACCAAACTGCTGACCAGCGTCATTACGGTAAAACGAATCTCGTGATTCATCACCAGCCCGGATTGGGCCGAAAGCAGAGCGCAGACCACGACTGCCAACGAGGGGTTTAACAATACCGTGATCAGCATTCCAGCCGCAACCACCGACATCATGCCGAGATAACCGAACTGGACGCCCGTCAATGGAACACCTAACAAGCTGCTGCCGATTTTCAATCCAAAGACGCTACCCGTAACGATAAGAAGCAGTAGCAATAGTTGCTTTGGATTTCGATAGATTTCTCGATGATAACGGGCGAGATAGATACCCACCACCAGTATCATAAAGGCGACCATCAGGGTGATGGAGAGGATCATTTTTGGCTGGAGCCGAGGGTTTCTAAGACCGAGCGCGGTCAGCTTTTCGAGATCTTGCGGTGCGACAACCTGGCCTCGAGAAATAACGACCTCACCCTGTCGGATAACCCCAATAACCGGCGTTACGCTTCGAGCAACCTGATCGCGCTTTTGCTGGGTCAGACGAGGATCATAAATGCGATTAGGGCGTAGGTAAAGCCGGCAGAGATCGGACACCAGTTTGATATGGCTTGGTTGCCGCAGAAGCACTTGCGCCTGATCGCCAACCCGGTCAATTGCCACCTTCAAGTCGTTTCCATTGCTGCGGATCGGCCGCGCCATTGCGTTGGCCAACAACCTTACGGTGATCGCTTCGATGCGATCGAAATTGGAAGGTGGAAATGTTGCAAGTACGCGGATGTCGTCGGAGGAGACGGTACTACCCAACAACGCGCTGAGGCGCTGTTGGATCACCGCTTGATCTGCACCGCTTTCGCGCACACCGCGAATGAGGCCCCACACTTGAATTAAGGAGCGGTGCGCATCGCTTGCCGCCTGCTCGTCGGTGTGGTAGATCGGCGCCACCCGCGCTTCGGCCATCGCTTTCAACTGAGAGGTGGCGATCACATCCTCGTAGGTGACGCTCCTGCTGGCGTGTATATCTACTGGACACACTTCGCCCACGTGCAGCAAAACGCGATCCGGCAAGAGGTGTGCGCACATCAAGACGGAAAGGATAACCACTGCGCCCAACCCCAACACCGGGCGCCTCCAATCCCGTCGTGCGATACGCCAGCGAACTTTTCCCGATCTTTTGCGCTTACGTTGAAGCGAGGTATTCAACTTGTTCACTCAGCGGTGAGGATTACACCGCTATTTCTAGGTTCCAACCGAACGCTAATCTTCAAATTTTGCCCGCTCTCTACGCGGTCAGTCAGCGCCTTACCCGGAAATTGCGCTTAATTTTCCTTACTGGCCTGCTTTTTCATTTTTCGTCGGGCGGCTGCCGCCGCTTTTCGCTTGCGATCGCTCGGTTTTTCGTAGTGCTCGTGCTCTCGTGCCTCCCGCAGGACGCCCGTTTGCTGAAGCACTTTCTTAAACCGCTTAAGCGCGCTATCAAGCGATTCGTTCGGTCTAACCTGAACCTGTGCCAACTTTAACCCCCCCATCTGGCGAATACATTCCGGATTACCGATCTGAAATCAAGTTAATTTATGCTCGTAGCTACTATCTGCCTTAATTATACCAATAAAAACCGTTAAATGGTTCAAACCGGCAACTTTCTCAACCACCCCCCGCTCGTCATTCCGGGGCCGCGAAGCGGAACCCGGAATCCAGAACATCAGCACCCGTGCCTGCCGGTCTGCAAGCCTGCCTGCCGCTAAGCAAGAGACTGGATTTCCGCTTTCGCGGGAATGACGAGGTGGGGCGGGAATGACGAATGATGAAATCCAGCGACTTTTTCACTGTATCTTTGGCAAAAGTGGTTTGGGTGATTACACGACTCGATGTCTAAAATATGCAGAAAAAGCCAATGGCTCCTATAATTGACCCCGATGATCCTTTAAATACTCTGATACCCAGCATCCCATCCACTAGATGCCCAATTATCGTACATTCCAACACCCGCTCCCGCCCGATCAGCCATCCTGCCTCTAATTCCGCCGCAACATCTGGCGCAGCTCTTGCTCATTGCCGGCGTACAGCATCGCCTCCTCGAAAGTGACCTGCTTCGACTGGTAGAGCTTTTCCAGGGCCTGGTTCATCGTATTCATACCAAAATGCTGACCCTCTCGAATGGAGGCGTACAGCTCTCCATGCTCGCCTGCTTCGATCTGTTTCCTTATGGTCGGTGAATTATTCATCACTTCCACTGCGGGCAGCCTTCCAATTCCGGTGGCCCGATGCACCAAGCGTTGTGAAGTGATGCACAGCAGGGAGGAGGCAAGCTGCTCCGCTACCTGGCGGTGCATATGAATGGGGAAGCTGTTGATGATGCGCTCCACCGTGGCAGTGGCGGAAGTGGTATGGAGAGTGGTGATCACCAGGTGCCCGATCTCGGAGGCGGTGATGGCGACATCCATCGTTTCGGCGTCGCGCAGTTCACCGATCGCGATCACATCCGGGCTCTGGCGGGTCACGCTTCGGAGAGCCGCTGCAAAGGAGCGCGTATCGCTCCCCACCTCCCGCTGATGGATGACGCTCTGGTTATCGGTATAGACGTATTCAATCGGCTCCTCGACGGTGAAGATGTTGCAGGGCCGGCGCCGGTTGATCTCTTCGATAAGGGCGGCCATGGTGGTCGTCTTGCCGCTGCCGGTCGGCCCGGTGATGATCACCAGTCCCTGCGGCTTCATCGCGATCTCCTTCAGGATGGGCGGCAAATTCAGCTCGTCAATGGTATAGGGGTGCAGCGGAATGATGCGTAGCGCAGCGCCCACCGCCCCTCGTTGTAAAAAGAGGTTCGCCCGCACGCGCGCCAAGTGACGGATTGTAAAAACCAGATCAATTTCAGCCTGATTCTCAAGCTCCCGCATCTTGTAATCGGCGTCATCGCCGTCGGTGAGGTTGGCGCTGGGCTCTTTTTCGGCCCGGTGCAGCAGGGTATCCCGCGCCGCGCTGTAGATGATGCTGTAGCCGAGCTCCTGCGTCTCCTGCTCGGTGAGCGGCTCCAGTTCGGTGATCTTAATGCTGCCGTCCACCCTTAAACTGGGTGGCGCCCCCGCCTTGATAATGAGATCGGATGCTCGATTTCTAATCGCGATTTCCAATAGGTCATGAATGCTCTTCATTCGTTAGTAGTCCTCAAATAATGGCGTTTTGTCTGGTTTGGGGCCCTCATTCACACTCCCGAAACAGCGGATCCAATCGCTCCGCAAGCTGCAATTCGAGGTTGGAGAAAGCCCATTCGAAAGCCAGAACCCAGAGTAGAATAATGGCTTCGTCCTTTGGAAAATCAAGCACTTTGTCGAAAAAATCTTTGAGTATCTCCTCATAGGTGCTTTTCGATTCGTTGAGCTCAATCCGTCCTCTAATCCGTCTCACCGAATGCTCACCCAATCGATCCAGAAATTCGCGCACGTTGGCTGGGGTGGCATGCTCCAGATTAGGCCCGAATTCTCGGCGGATTGCGTTTCGAAATTCCTCGATCTCCAATTACAAAACTCCTCTGTTGGTTGGACGCCCGGGTAAAGGTGATTGTTTCACCTAATTTGATTGTTAACGGTAGCTCTGCAATAATTGTTCGACCTGTCCACGTGAGGGCATTGCCGGTATGGCCCCCTTCCGGGTCGTCGTGATCGCGCCGGTCGCACAGGCGAACCGTAAAACGGGCACTAACCAGCCCAACTGGGATGACAGGATATCCCCACCGCTGCGCCGGTATTCGAGCAGCGCCACGATGAACCCGGCGGTAAAAGCATCTCCGGCGCCGGTTGTATCAACCGAATTGGCGGTAAATCCCGGCTGATGGATCACACCATGGCGGTCGTAGAGCGAGGCACCGTTCGGTCCCCTCGTGACGGCTACCCATTTCAGCTTCGGATAGCGGCTATACAGATCATTGATCGCCGCCTCTTCGGTGCTCGTCTGAGTTGACACGCACACCACCTCCTCCTCGCTCACCTTGAGGATGTCGGCATAAGGCAAGCCCAGCGCAACCCCGAACGCCACCGCCTCCGCTTCCGGCCAAAGGGCGAGCCGGATATTGGGATCATAAGATATTAAAGCGCCGTTCTGGCTTGCCACCTGCACCGCCTCGAGCGTCGCCCGCCGGCTCGGCTCCTGAATGAGAGTAATGGAGCCGAAATGGAATACCTCAGCCCGGCCGATCAGGCCGCGCGGCAGCTCCTCCGCCGCCAATCGCATGTCGGCGGAAGGGTTGCGGAAAAAGCAAAAGTCGCGCTCACCGTCCTTTTTCAAAGAGACAAAGGCCAGACCGGTTCGGTGGTCGGCTGAAAAGATCAAACCGCCGGTATCCACGCCGGCTTCCGAGAGCGTTGCCGCGATGAAACGGCCGAAGGGATCATCACCCACCTTGCCAATGAAAGCCGCTTCGGCGCCAAGCTTTGCCGCGCCGGCCGCCACATTTGCCGGCGCGCCGCCAGGGGATTTCAAGAACCCGCTCGCCTGGGCGAGCGTAACGCCAGCCTCCAGCGCGACAAAATCGATCAGTGCCTCTCCCAAACAGACGACATCCATCGGTAACCTCAACCGCACCCTGGAAGGGGTAAAGGCCTTCCGCATTGCGGGACTTCCCCTCCCATCATTTCAACGCCGGATAAAACGGACGGCGGATCCAGCTCGATTTTCAAAAGAAGCCTTTATTTCGTTATTTATTGAAAAGGGTCTTCAGCTCGTTGTACAGAGAGAGCGGCACCGTTTTTGAAATCCCGACCGCCTTCCGCAAGTCCACTGCCACGATCTCGTTGCCGCGGGTGGCCACCATCACCCCAAATTGACCCTCGTGCACGCAGTCGGCCGCCTTAACTCCAAGCCTCGTCGCCAACACTCGATCGAAAACGGTGGGAGCGCCCCCTCGCTGGATATGCCCAATTGAAGCATCCCGCGTTTCAAAGCCGGTTTTGCTCTCGATCCACTGCGCCACGTAGCGGCCGATGCCCTGCTCGGCCAGGATAACGTGACCAAAGGAATCGACCTTTGCCGCCGCCTCGGATTGGGTGGGTGCCTGCACCCCCTCCGATACCACAATCAGACCATAATTTTTACCGCGCGCGCGAGCGGCTTTCAGGTGTTGGGCCATCTCCTTGAGCTCCGCCTCGAGCTTTTGGCTGCGCTGCGTTGCCGCATCGGACGCCTTTGAATCGGCCGGCTCCATCTGTTCCGGCATTAATATCCAATCGGCTCCACCCGCGATGCCGGTGTAGAGCGCCACCCATCCGGCATGGCGCCCCATCACCTCCAACACCATAACCCGGCTGTGGCTCTTTGCGGTATCTTTGAGGCGATCCAGGGCGTCGGTGGCCACCGCAACCGCGCTGTCGAACCCAAACGTGTAGTCCGTCTCGCTGAGATCGTTATCCATTGTCTTCGGGATACCGACCGTCTTGATGCCGTGCTCGTGGTAGAGCCGGTTGGCTACTCCCAGCGTGTCATCACCGCCGAGGGCGGCAATCACATCGAAGCGGTTGCTGCGGATATTGCGCAGGCATTTCTCCAGATCGGCTTCCTGGCCCTTCTTAAAGGGGTTGGTGCGGGAGGAACCCAGCATCGTGCCGCCCTGCCGGATGATCTCCTCAACCCGGCCGACCGTCAACGGCTCCGATTCTACGAGGTTTTCCACCAGACCGCGCCAGCCATCCCGCAAGCCCCAGCACTCATCCCCGTAATCGATGGCGCGCATCACGAAGCCGCGAATCGCCGGGTTGAGCCCAGGGCAATCGCCTCCACCGGTTAATACACCGATTTTCATTTCCCGATGTTTCCTTTCATCTCTTCAAATGGTCTATCTCAGGCAAGACACATCGGCTTCGTCCGCTCATTGGGGCAAAAATAGCGTACAAATGGTTCTATTTCCCCATGGCTTGTTCTTAGGGGGTTGTTGAAAAAGTCGCTGGTTCCTGCTGCTTCGTCATTCCCGCGAAAGCGGGAATCCAGTTCCCTGCCTATCGGCAGGAGGAGTGTTGATGCTCCGGATTCCGGGTTCCGCTTTTACGGTCCTGGAATTACGCCCTCATCGGTGTCACCGCATTTTTCAACATCCTCTTAAATCGAGACGAAACCAACAAGCGTCAGTGTTCTGGCTCAATGAGTCCGTAGTCACCATCCTGCCGGCGGTAGAGCACGTTCATAAAGCCGGTCTCTTGGTTCTGAAAAACGAAGAAGTCATGCCCCACCAGCTCCATCTGGCGAATTGCATCTTCGGGCGGCATCGGCTTCATAACGTACCGCTTTCGGCGCACGATACGAGGAGCCGGATGCGACTCAGTTTCGTTCTTTGGCGCCACTTCACGGATTGGACTGGGCTTGCGATGCTGTTCGATGATCTTTTCTTTAAATCGCGTGATCTGCGATTCCAATTTATCCACCACACTGTCAATGGCGGCAAACAGGTCGCTATTTCGCACCTGCGCGCGCAGGGTGATGCCGTCACCGATCAGCGTCACTTCAACGATGTACTGTCCTCGTTCAAATCGTTGCTCCATCTCGGCCTGTCGAATTTCATGAAAGTAACGGTCGAGCCTGGCAAGTTTCTTATCCACGTAAGCGCGCGCCCTCTCCGGCAAACCGGCGCTTCTTGATTTCAACGCTATTTCCATTTTAACCCTCTTCTACCACTGAAACGACATTACGACGATTGTTTATCATTGGATTTACGGTTGTAGTCAATCGGTATGATCCAAAACTGTCAATTCAGCTTGCTATATCGGAATGATGGTTGCGATCGCCCAGCATGCCATCCCTTCGCGGCGACCCACGAATCCCATCTTCTCGGAGGTGGTGGCCTTAATGCTGACGCAGCCCTCGTCAATTCCCAGAACTTGAGCCACGTTACGCTGCATCTCGGCCCGGTAGGGAGCAACTTTGGGCGCTTCGGCCAGCAGCGTCGCGTCCACGTTATGCGGATTCCAGCCGGCTTTTTGAAGGATCGTCTTTACCTCACCCAGAAATTCCAGACTGGGTCGGTTCCGGTTCGCCTCATCATCATCGGGGAAATGGTATCCGATGTCGCCCAATGCGGCTGCCCCCAGCAGGGCGTCGCAGATCGCATGAATCAACACGTCGGCGTCGGAATGGCCGATCAGACCGGCACCGTGCGAAATGGTAACGCCTCCAAGAACCAAAGGGCGGTCCGCCCCTAGCCGATGTACATCGTAGCCGATTCCCGACCGAGCCCATCGCGGCGCCAGAATACGAACCAGATCGTTAAGATCGGCTGGATTCGTCAGCTTCACGTTGTTTGGCTCACCCGCAACCACCTTCACCTCGATGCCAGCCGCTTCCGCCAGTCCGGAATCGTCAGTGACCTGACCGCCAAGCCGAAGCAAATGGTCATAAGCCCGATGAAGCCGATCACACCGAAAGCCCTGCGGGGTTTGAACCGTAAAGAGGCGCCACGCGATCTTCTCAGCGGCGATCTCTCGAGGCACCGTCTCCAAAATCGTGTTAGAACCGTCCACCCGCTTCACCGTATCGGAAATTGGTAGGGCGGGGATACAGGCCCCCCATCGCTCCGCTCCATCGATCACGCGATCTATCAATCCGGTTGAAACAGCGGGCCGCGCTGCATCGTGCACCAGGAGTATCTCGCTGGAGCCTGGCGCGGCGTCCAGTGCGCGCTTCACCGATTCGGCGCGTGTCCGTCCGCCGGGCACCACCGTGATCAGCTTGTGAAATTGAGCCTGCAGTCTTCGCACACGCGGCAAGTTATCCTCATCAGCGGCTACCACGATCGCACGAACTCGAGGATGATTCTCAAAGGCGGACAGAGACCACCCCAATACCGGCCGCCCACCGATTTCAACCCAAAGTTTATTGGTTCGGCTATCGAACCTTTCGCCGCGTCCGGCTGCCGGCATCAATGCGGTAACTTCGGTCAATCGGCTCCTCCTCGTCCTCACCGTTCTTCAAACGGGCAAATATCATTTTGCCGGCTACCGTTTGCAATACGCTGGTCACTGTCACCACCCGGTTTTCACCGATCGCCTTGCGGCCGTCCTCCACCACAATCATGGTGCCGTCATCCAGATAGGCCAATCCCTGGTTGGGTTCCTTGCCCTCTTTGACGATGAGAACCGGCAACTCTTCGCCCGGTAACACCACCGGCTTCAAAGCGTTCGCCAGTTCATTGACGTTCAGTACCCGCACTCCTTGCAGCACCGCCACTTTGTTTAAGTTGAAATCGTTGGTGATGATGGCGCCGTTGAGTTTCTTGGCCAGCATCACCAACCTCGAATCGACCTCCTCAAATTGAGTGGCCGGAAGGCGCCCGTCATGCTGGCGTACGACAAGGGGCAGCTCTTTCTGCATCGCATTTAAGATATCGAGGCCGCGCCGCCCTCGAGTGCGCTTCAGCGCATCGGCCGAGTCGGCGATGTGTTGAAGCTCATCCAGTACAAAACCAGGCACATAGATCGGACCTTCCACAAATCCGCTGCGGCAGATATCGGCGATCCGGCCGTCTATGATGACGTTGGTGTCCAATATTTTGCAATGGGTCATATCCATATTTGAATCGGTTGATGGAATGGTCGGCGGGGTGAACATAAAGCGAATCTCTTCCTTCATGCTCCAGGTCGCCCGTATGCCCAGATAGACCAGCGCCACCCCCAGTAATATCGCAATCGCGAAGCCGATCGGGGTGCGGTAAAGGAAGAGGAAAAAGGGAGTATCTACC
The DNA here is from genome assembly GCA_023481295.1 of Armatimonadota bacterium. Classification (GTDB taxonomy): domain Bacteria; phylum Armatimonadota; class Chthonomonadetes; order Chthonomonadales; family JAMCWF01; genus JAMCWF01. The sequence continues at coordinate 11,551 of JAMCWF010000068.1, forward strand.
AGCAGTCCGGCAATCGCGCCCAGCGCCACCGCAATCTTGTCACGCGCCGATATGTGCTCCAGCGTGTTGCCCATCGCCACCAACTCGCCCGCAAATAACGGACCCAAAATGACGCCCAGTAGTATCCCGACCAGCGCCAGAGCGGAAATGGTGTAGTACATATAGCCGGGGTAGGAGCGCATCAGCTCCTCGCCGCTAGGAAACGAGGCTATCGAAGGAAGTCGAGGCAACCCCGCCCCCATCACAATCCCAATCACCGCCAGTATCAGTGCAAAAATAACGGTAAATAGTTGTTTAAAACTGCGTATGCTCATCCTGTCCTTATAATCCTTCCTTACCACCGAAAGCCCCACTCAAATAGTTACCCGCCGCCGCTCGAATACCCGAACAGTTAATCCGCCGATAACACATTCACCCGTATATGGCCAACAATGCCGGCAATTTGATACATATTGGTTGCGCCACCCTCCGCGAATTTGACGTGGGTGGCATCCACAAAAGCACCTCCTAAAGTCGGGTCAACCGGAATCCAGTGACCAAGCCAGCACTCATCCCATGCATGATAAAAAAACCGGCCCTCGGCATATACGATACCGGCGCATAGTCGTGTCGGAATCCCCGCCGACCTAGCCAGCGCCGCAAACAGGGTGGCATAATCTCGGCAAACCCCCACCGGCCGTTTTAAGATATCAACGCTTGAACGCGGTACGCCGATGGTAAAGTTGGGCCGAACGGTCCGGTGTACCCACTCCTCAATCCGCTCAACCACCTGATAGGCATTCCGATCGTCACCTTTTAGCTTGGCCGCCTGCTTCTCGATGGCTGGATTATGGATTGCCAGGTAAGTACCGTCTTGCATATAGGACTGCAGCTCGGGATGCCCGGTAATGGGAAGCACAAGCGAGCGATCCGGCGTTTCCGCGGTGGCATTGACTGATATCTGGTAGCTTCCTCTTTCATTCGGTATCGGCGTCACTTGTTGCCGGTTGTCGCTCGGGATTTGGATGCTGGCGTTCACGCCGGTGACCTGGATCGTCATCTCGTGGAGCGTGCGAGGATCATGGATGGGCGTCCGGACGGTGATGGCGGTCGCCAACGCAAAATCGGGCGGCGGTGAGTAAGAGCTCCCTTTATCCGTATATGGCTCAGATACTGGGTTGGGAACACCAACGCTTACTTGGTCGCCGGGAACGGTAGCCCCCAGGCTCATCGCTGTTTGTCGGCTCGCTATCTCCATCGTAAATCCAAGCGGCATCTCCGCCCTCACCATCTTACCCGATCGCGTTTGCCACGACACCATCTTACCGATCGGGGTGCTGGCGGTTACCTTAATCAATTCGGTTGATTTGCGGTCACCGGTTGAAACCTTTTCCTTTTTTCCAATCACCACGCTCGCCGATTCGAATGAGACGGTTAAAGGGTCCAAATAGGTAACGGTCGCCTTTTGACCGGGCGCTTCTGACTTGCCGATATTAAAGCTGGTTGAATCGGCCACCAGATTTGCGCCGGCCGGTATGGGCACGATTTTGGTACTCACCACGCCACCCGAATTGATTTTGCAATCCACCGATTTGTTCCCATAATCGGCAACCAGCCGATAGGTGCTGCCTCCCGAGTAGATACGATACTCCTGCTGCAGCGGCCTACCCTTCGTTTCGTTGATGGAGGTGGTATCGGTCACCTGCTCCACCGTGTTGCCCATCAGGTCCAGCCGCATGACCGTATGCGAGCTGGTTTGCACCACTTTCCGACCTTCGTAACGAGCTGGCTTGGTGAGAATGTGGACGTATCCGATCCGCACGCTTCGCATCAAGATGCTGTACCAGAGGTCAGACGCACTATTTTCGGCCGCTGAGGCATGCGAGTAGGAGAGCAGGAGCACAACTGCGCTGAGAATCAGTGTACGTGCGGCGCGATGAGTTAGACTGTTGGCTTTCTTGGTAATCAATCCTTCTCCCTCATCGTTTTACGTCTTTGCGTACTGAATGCACTCTTTCATTATACCACGCCTTGATGTTAGGCTGTCGAGCCGTCACGTAACCGTAAGAGTTCAGTTCTGCGGGAATTATTCTCGATTACCCAACCCACCCCTCCCCCTCCCCCTCCCCCTCATAGGGGGAGGGGGAGGGGGAGGGGGAATAGATTGTCCGCGCGCGAGTTCCTTCCCCCTTCCAGGGGGAAGGCGAGGATGGGGGTAGATGCTCCCGTCACCAAACAAGATTCCCTAAGAACTGAACTCATACACGCAACCGTTCCGTTTTGCGGGAATCATACGAATATCTTGTTCACCAAACCTAAAGCGGGATAACCTGGTAAAATTGCTGGCTAGCAGGGATGAGAGAGTAATAGGAAGGAGGCCGATTCGAATAACTTTTTATAGCGGCAGAGTAGGAGGATGAGGTGCTCGAAGGTGACAGGTAGCGGGGTATAGTGATACCTTCTGCTGTCAACACTTTTGCCAACTGATATGATATAATTGCAATCTAATCAAGTGACCTCGAAACGGTGACCGAGCTGCAACGGGGCCTGTCCGCTGGCCAGGCAGGTCGGGTTTAACCGCATTCAATGCAATATAAGGTAAGTGAAATTGAAGCATCGTGGCCATATCTCCATTTTAGCATAACGGGGAGGTGGCTACTTGAACGGTTGGGGCGGCGGGACTAGGGCCGTCTCCAGTTTGGAGAGCATCGCAAGGCTGGGGGGTCGTTTGCCGCTTAAGCGAATTTCACAAAATAATGTCAAAAAGCCGGTAGAAATGCTTGACATTTCGGAGTTTCTTTGATATATTGAATAGCTAGTTGAGTGGTGTCCTGCTGTCTCTGTTTGCCTCACCCGTTGTTTGTGGTTTTTCTACCGGTACTGAAAAGGAGAACTTGCAATGGGAACTAAACGATTGCTGCGGGTTCTGCTGTTTCTACGCGACGGGTGGGGGTGGGAACAAGTCAAGCCGGTCTGCTTAGCCGGGCTGAAGAAGACGATCAGCATATCGAAGGGCCGAGTGCACAAGCACGTGCGGAGAAAAGACCCCGGATACGTGAACTCTTGGATTGAGGAGATACACGTTGAAGACCCACCGCCCGCAAACGGCTGGACACCGCCGGAGGAATTGCTTCGCGAAGCGTTCGCATCACCCATCCACCTATGCCCCAGCGAACAGCGAGCCGGCCGTCGTTCGGGAGGAGAGCGCGGAATACGAGTTGGTTTCGCCGCCGTCCACACCGAAGCCGCTGAAGGACAACGACGGCGAGATCTTCCGCGTGCGCGTCTACGACGAGAAGGAGTAGATCGTTCTGAACCGGGGCGTCGCGGTCGGACGGGAGAAACGTGCCGGAGCCACGATATGGAAGGTCCTTGCGGATGGAGAGAAAGAGCCGCAAAGCTTCGGCACTCCGCCATTCGTGTTGAAGAGGCTGAAGAAGCCGTGGTCCGAGTTCAGGTCAGGAGGTGTTAGGAATTGTCGTGGTCCACGGAATCGCTTGCGGAATACGATCGATCTCTTCCTGCGTGGCAGCCATTTCAACAAGTCGAGATCCTCCTCGGACATCGGATTCGATACGAGAACAGTAGATACTCTGCAATAGTCGAATTCCACTCAGGTAATCCATTCTTTTTCCACGTCCGCATCACCGACCAGGCAGGTTCCACTCGTCACGATTGGAGAGACTATCACAGAATCAAGGTCGAGCTTTTCGGACATGAATGTTGGGCAGCAGAGCACTACCCACCGACCGACAATTTGGTGGACAGTGAGAATGCCTATCACTTGTTCGTCTTCTTCACGCCAATGCCCAATCTGCTCCCAGAAGCAACTAACGGCGAAATACTAGCGGACAACCTGCCGGACAATATCCAGCGACCTATTGACTCTGAGTGGGAGAACGCTTTTTCAGCCGAAAGCCCGGCAACGGCAGTTCGCGATTTCGAGAAGCTTCTCGCGTTAACTCAGGGAGGCGAAGCGTGACAATAGGCCGGACTCTTCAAGGGTGAAGGTAAACGGCACGATGCCCGTACATATCGACTACCAGTCGGAAGGATTCCCCGCAGGTTCGCCCGTTGCGAATGGATTCGGTACGCTCCCGACATCATGGAACGATATTCTTTGGTCTGCCGTGACCGTTGGCCGA
>JAMCWF010000068.1:15684-21224 GCA_023481295.1 Armatimonadota bacterium
CTTCGGCTAAAGCTTCTTTAATTTTCCGATGGTCGCTTGTTCGAATGGCGCTGGAGCAAAGTAGCCCGGCCGCGAGCCGGCTACGACGAACGGCAGCGGCGCGGACGCTCGACCCGTCTGAGAAGGGAGCAGTCAACTACTTTCTTGGACTGACCTTCTGTAAACTGTTTGCCGCGTCGTTGCTGAACGCCCCCTGGTTATTGCACCTCGACGTGTTTCGACCGCAGCTCAATCCGTTCCTGACCGGAAGGTCTCGACCTGACTTCGTCGGACAGAACACGAACAATGAATGGCTGGCGCTCGAATGCAAGGGCCGGATCAGCGCACCGAATGAAGAAGCCAAACAGAAGGCGAAAGACCAAGCGATGCGCCTGACCGCTGTCAATGGAGCGGCGCCGCGGTTCCATATTGGCGGGATCGCATATCTCAGCAATGAGATTCTGCGGTTCTATTGGAGAGACCCAACCCCTGAGCCGGAGCGAGTACGCAATCCAGTCGCCGTAACCGTTCACGCGAAGGATTGGTCATCGTACTACGCGGCTGCCCTGAATCTAATCCGAACCAACGAGGACTACTTTCGACGCATGCTGTTCGAACCGGTTCTCATGCCAGTCGCAGAGGCTGACTTGGAGATCGGAATTCACCCAACGGTACTGAGGCTCATACTTTTGGGATCATGGGATCAGGTTCGCATCAGAGATACCATAGCCGACGTTCAGGCAACCGAGCCGCACTACCATCCGGACGGGCTCGCAGTAGTTGCCGGGCGGACCTGGCTGCGGCCGTTGCCGGAAAGCGTCTAGGAAGGGTCTTCAGTAATGACGGTCGAAGCGAGAATCTACGATCTGCTTAAGCGTTCTCGCGATGGCAGACGCAACCCAGATGGCAAGCTCATTTACCATTACACTAGCGCTCAGGGCGCGCGCGGCATCCTGGCGAGTGGATCGTTCTGGATGTTCGATGCCAGGCAAATGCAGGACGATCACGAGCTTGTAATGGGTAATCGGAAAATTAAAGAAGCTTTAGCCGAAGCCGCGAATAATACAGCGGCTGGCTCGCCCCTCGAAGTGCTCGCCCAAAAGCTAATTCCCATCCTGGACATGCAGGAACAAGAAGGCTTGACGTACATCGGATGCTTCACCGAAGAGCCCGATAATCTGGCTGCCTGGGACAAGTTCGCCGACCATGGCCGAGGATTCTGTCTCGCGATTCCCTGGACTCAAATAGCAAGTCCCTACTGGGCTCCCGGAATGAATCCTGTTATTCGCAAAGTTGAATACGACCAAATCGAGCAACAAGCCATAGTCGACGCCGTTGTCAATCTTCTAGCTGCCAAGGCTGGTTTCAGCCCTGCAACCTGTGCCGATCAGATTCGCCTCCTGGCTACTGAAAGCATGGTCTGCTGGAAGCGTGAAGACTACAAGGACGAGAAGGAGTGGCGTATATTGCGATTCAGGCAAGACCGCCCTCAAGATGGAGAGCGAAATGGGCGACTATACCTCACATTAGATTCCGCTACACCGCTCCCAATCACCAAGGTTTACGCAGGCGCTTGGACATCTTCCGACGACCGTGCGATGGTTGAAGCTACCCTAAAGTCAAATCCGGCATATTCCGGGCTGACAGTCAGCTAGGCCGAACTACTCTCATCGTCCGCTCGACGCCTGCGCTGGGTTAACGCGTGAGTCTAACTAGAGTTCTACGAGCACGGGATCGCCAACTGCGTCCGGCGGAAAGTGAGGACATTCATCAGGGGGGCAATTTGGTAGGGTTACGCTCTCCTTCACGAAACTGGCTCCGTTGCCGTTCTCAGCTTCGGGGTCGTCAGGGATTGAGGCGGTGTAGGAGAAGTCGGCGCCGGTGGCGAAGGGCGGATCAATGTAGATGAGGTTCACCTTGCCGGCGAATTTGGGCAGCAGGGAGGGAAGCACGTACTTCTTATCGCCCCAGATCAGGAGGTTGCGCCATTCGGGTTCACGCCCGGCGCTGAAGAAGTCAAGCGCCTTCTGCCGCTGCTGGGCGCTTTCGTTTACGGTCTCGACCGTTTGAAACGGCAGGGCGACGTGCAGAGGGCCTTGCTTCTCGCCGTCCTTATACTTGCCAACCCAGATAATCTCGGTCATACGATGTCCTTGCTACGCTTTATCAGGTAATATTCGGCGGAGGGGCGGGGAATTCCTGCCGGCGTTCCCCCTCATTCAACCCGGTAACCAGCTCAGCAACGCCCTCCCTCACCCTCTCCTCAGCCACCGTCAACTCTGCCACCGTCTTGGCCAATTGGGGGCCTGCCCTCACGAAAGTGGGGGTGAAGCCGGCAGATACCCTTTGACATTATCGGAAAGCTTGCCCCCGCGAAAGCGGGGGTCGGTTGGCGTGAAGGTGTGGGATCGAATGAACCCAATCAGCAGGCGATCCACCAGTGGGCGCAGCGGCTCCATCAGATCGTAGACCAGCGCCGAGCGACCTGGTCGGATGGCCCCAGCCACGAACCACTGGGGCAGGCTATGCAGGTAACCGATGCCGGGGTCAAGCCCCCTATGCGGACTGGGGGCAGGCCCCGAGGCAACCGTTGCGATCCTTACCTGGCTCTCCAGCACCCCGTAAGCGTAGTTCAGCATTGCGTTCACCGGGTGGTTGGCGTTGCGGTTGGAGCCGCTCACCAGCGACTGCCGTTGACCAACCGCCATCCACTCCAGCGGGATCGGGCACCGGCCAACCCCCTTCCACTTAATCGGAATGGATTGCCAGCAGGTGAAGTAAGCTAAAGCCGCCCGCCCCTCGATCAACCTCAGCGCCTCAACATCCTCAACCGGCTTTGACAACTCCTGTAGCGCCGCCTCCAGCCCCCGATCTAGTCGGGGGGATAACGGTTTTTGCGGTGTATCCGGCAACGACTTGATTGTGCCGGCGCAGCCCTCGATCTTCTCCTGAATGAGCCGGGTCGCGATCACGAGGCCAAGTTCGCTATTCAGCGTGTTGAGTTGGGCCTCCCTCAACTTCAGGTCGGCATATCCCGTTTCGGCGATGTAGCTTTTCACCTCGCCCTGAAAGTTCAGCAGGATAATCCGAGATGGCAGCTTGCGGTCGCCGGGAAAGAGGCGCCACTCCTTTCGTTTTTGCGGATAGTGGGTGAAGCCGTTCCTCACCAGAAGCGCCCCGTGGTTCACCCCCGTCACCCTCACTCCCGGTAGAGGGTGGACGCCGTGACCGGTTAAGATCAAGGGCTTCGGCTGAGGCTTGCGCCCCCTGAGCGTCTCCAAACTGGGTTCCCGCCTTCCCCCCTTCTTCAAGGGGGTGACAGGGAATGACGAGGCTTCGCTCTGCCAGTAGTCGCCCCGCAGCGCCCAAAGCGCATTGTCATCAGCGATGGGATCGGGTTCGGGCGGTTGGTAACACCACCTCTTGGCGGCGGCCTTCTCCTTCACGTTGGCATTCCACCACTCCTGATAGCAGGTTCGGCTGCAGAACCGGCGCTTGGCCTGCAAAGCGGTGAACTCCACTCCGCACCGGCTGCATATTAAGGTAAACTCAGTACGCATACGGAAGCTCCTTTCTGTATGCCATGCCCCCGGACTGCCCAATCGGTCGCGGGGGCTTGGTTTATTAAGTAACATTCTCATCTTTGATGGGGAAGGATTACCCCGCCCTCGGTAATGATATGGCTTTGCTTCGTTCCAACCGAGATATCCACCCGGTTGATATTAAGATGAAGATTGTTTTGCTTCCAGGTCTCCGGGTTTTCAAGAGAGCCGACCGGCCCTGTAGCCGGCATGATCAGCGCAATACCGAGGAAGGTGACTAGGTCATAGCAGGATCTGTTCGCTATCTCATTTAGATCGAACTGGTGGAACAGCTTCCCAAGATCAGGGTCAGCCGCCAGTTGGGGCCTCTCACTCTGATACTCCTGTAGACCGATGAGGTGGGTGAAACGCGCCCACTCAAAAAGGCTATCGTTAAGTTCGTCCAACTGCAGCAAGGCTTTATGGCGGGCTTCGATCATAGTCACGATACCATCGGGCGAAAACGGCGCACCGGCAGGCCCACGATCCTTCCCCGTGTTATGTGGATCGAAGACACGGCGAACCAGCGGAAGCAGCCGCTCTCGGTCGAACTCTCCACGAGATAGCATCCCGACTACCGCTTCCTGCAACGCCTTGCGATCCTTGACTTTCGCATCGGGATGGCTGATCTGTTTAACGAGGTTGCCTCCCGCTTTTCGCCCTTGCTTCCACGATACTCCCTTGCGGGGAACTCCCTGGGACTCTCCCCACGTCCGCAATGCCCGGCGAACCTGGCGGAGCGGAACGTAAGCATCGCCCCAATAGAGCCAGAGCCAAACCGGAATGTTGCAAAGCGGGCCGATGCGGTTTACCTCACGCCGCTTGTCCAACAGATTGATAAAGAGGTGGCGCTGGTTCTCCGGCCAAACTGCGATTGATCCCCGGCCCCGTCCGAGACCGCGCTTTCCGGGTCTGTCCAACAAGCCGAGTTCAACCCAATCGGTAATCAGCCGCTCGGACACGATAAAACCTTCCCTTTTTGCTTCTTCGATGAGTATCTCGCTGGTATAGCTCAGCGCCATTTGATTCCTCCAGCCAGTGACTGATGATTTACATTATACACCGAAATGATGGGTTTTGTAAAGAGTTATCAGTTGATTTCTCGCACGTGAAATGAGTAAATTAGAATTAGGAAAAACACCAGTTGCGGAGGTTCAAAATGGAAACGATCGAAATCCCACTTGAGAAAATCACAATTGACGAGAACATCCAACCACGGCTTGCTGGTCTGAGCGACACCCATATCCGTGAACTTGAAGCGTGTCCCGGTTGGCCCCCGATTGTCGTAGTTCAGAAGGATGGAGGGTGGCTGCTGATTGACGGCCATCATCGGGTGGCAGCCGGGCAAAATCTCGGCTTAGAGAAGATCGAAGCTCAGCAGATTGAGGAACCAGCGGATCACGACTTAAGGGGGTTGGCCTTTGGGTTGAACAGCCGACACGGGCAGCCTCTTTCCTTGAGTGATCGCCGGGCCGAGGCCGAGCGGATGCTTCGCCGTGACCCAACCGTCTCCAATATGGAGATTTCGAGGCGAACCGCCCTTTCGCCCTCAACCGTGGAAGCGATCAGGGAAGCGCTGGAGCAGAAGGAGACCATCGAGCCGGTTGCAGTGCGAAAGACGGCAAGCGGTTTCACCTATACGCCTAATCGGAAACTCGGCGAGTTACCGGCAGTCGGCTTATTGGATCAGGTTGAAGGATTTGCAGGCAAGTTAATCTCCCCCAAGGTTAGAGCCGATCAGCGGGCGATTGCGCACTATTACCGACGCTTGAGCGTGGCGCTGGCCGATATGGAAAACTTGCCTGATAACGATGGTGAGCCGAGATTTGACGCTGACGCTTGCCGGGCGGTTTTCGGCGCTGGGAAGTCAACTGAGCTTGGCCGGGAGCTGGGTGAACGGGCGCAATACCTGCTGGACGTTTCGCACTTGCTGGGTTTCCATGATGAGTAATTGCGTTTGTCTTAAAAACGGGCGGCGGT
>JAMCWF010000047.1 GCA_023481295.1 Armatimonadota bacterium
CTGCGCGGTAACGCCACCAACCATGATCTCCACGATGATTCGATCGCCGGAAGCGATGATGGACGGCAATTGCACCGCGTTGACCGGGATGGGTGAGCCTTCCAAAATGCGCCGAGTTGTTTTTTTTCCGATTGCGTCTGAAAGCTGGTAGATCGTGTCGGGCGCTCCATCCTGCAGAACCACCGGCGCCAGGGTGACATCGTTCGGGCCGATAATCGTTTGTGCCTCCAATGGATGCTCTGCGACCACCACCATGGCCGTTTTTTGTATTCGCAGGGGCACATCTATCGTGGCGTTGGGGCGATTGTTGACTGAGATCGTTACCGGCACCGTCACGATGCCGCTGTTTAGTTGGCCTTCCGGCGCGCCGGCAGTCACCGTCACAACCCCTTCCGGCACGCTGGCATCTTGCGGAATCTGAACCGGCTTGATCTTGACTCCGCTGGTGTCTTTCATCGCCGACTTCACCGCCGCAATCGCCGCCTGCAGCATTTGCTCGCCGGTGACATTGGCAGCCGATCGTGAGACGCGCACCTGTTTGGGTATCGTAATGGCGATACGGTTCAGATCAATGTGGTTGAATCGCAAGCGCACCATGATGTCGCTCGGTAATAAAATGCGGTAAAGCCCGGCCAGCGGCGATACCCCGACATCCAGCGATTTCAGCTCGGTGACGAGATGGGAATCGGAGCCGGCGATATCGGCGATCTCACCGAGCAAGATATGCCCCGTATTGACCGTCGTATTGGGCTGAACGATGATCAACACCTTGTGCCGTGAGCTGCCTTCAGTCAACTTATGAGTCGCCGATGCGCCGGCAGTCCGTAAAGTGAAGATCATAAGAATGAGGGTAGCTGTAAGTAATCGCATCGTTTCCCACCCCGCTACTGCTTGATCTGGTTGGCGGTTGTCAACATCTGGTCGGCAGTCTGAATGGCTTTACTGTTGCTTTCATAGGCGCGCTGAGCCATTATCAGATCAATCATCTCGTTCACGATGTTCACATTGCTGCCCTCAATGGAACCCTGTATCAGGGTGCCCAGACCGCTCTGGGAAGGCACATCGGTGATTGGGGTGCCGGATGCCTGAGTGGGCGCGTAGAGATTGCTGCCCAAACTCATCAGGCCCTGTGGGTTAATGAAGCGTGTGAGTTGGATCTGGCCGATCTGATCCGGATTGGTCTGACCAGCGCGTGTGACCGAAACGATACCGTCGGGGCTGATGGTGACCGTCTGCATATCCTGCGGAATCACAATCTCAGGTTGCAAAGCGTAACCTTGGCTGGTAACCAGCTTGCCGGTGCTGTCAACGCTGAACTGTCCGTCACGGGTGTAGGCGAGGGTTCCATCCGGCATTAGAATTTGAAAGAAGCCGTCACCGTTTATTGCGATGTCATAGTTGCCGCCGGTGGTGCGCAGCGCCCCTTGAGTAAACTGAATGGCGGTCGCACCGGACGTTACGCCAAGACCGATTTGTGAGCCCACCGGAAGCTGAGCGTTTTGCCCCATTTGAACACCGGGTGCGTGAACCGTCTGGTAGAGTAGATCTTGGAACTCGGCGCGGGATTGTTTGAATCCGGCCGTATTGACGTTTGCCAGGTTGTTGGCGATAACATCCAAATTAAACTGCTGCGCGCTCATTCCGGTGGCGGCTATGTATAGTGCTCGCATCTCGGAATTACCTCCTAACTGAAGGCCATTTGCGAAATGGCCGATGATGTATGGCTCCTTCCATCGATCCGGAGCCAGCTTCGGCCTCCATCTGCGCGGCAGACAGTCCGGCCGATAAAATGTGCATTTCTTGGTTAGCGTTTACACCTGGCCGACATTGCTGGCGGCCTCTTTTAGTGTGCTGTCCTGGCTGGTTATGGCCCGTTGAGCCAAATCGTATGCGCGGGCAACCGCTATCATCTGAACCATCTCGTCAATAGGGTTGACATTGGATTGCTCCAAATAGCCCTGCCGGACCGCATAACCTTTTGCCGGTTGAACGGCGCCGGCTGGCGCATCAAAGAGCGTGTATCCCTGCTTTTGGATATTCTGAGGGTTCACCTGGACAATTTGAAGGCGGCTGACCAATTTTCCATTGACGTTGACACTGCCATCCGACCCGATCTCCATCGGCTGGCCCTTTGGAACGTTGATGATGCCCTTCACACCCATCACCGGGTCGTTGTCAGCGTTCACCAGCTCACCGGTTGCGGTGAGGTGAAAGTTACCCGCTCGCGTGTAGCGAGGGCCGCCAGCGGTCTGAACGACGAAAAAGCCGCTGCCGGTGATTGCCAGATCGGTGGCATTGCCGGTGTGGGAGAGCGGGCCGGCCGAGAAGTCGGTGGTGATCCGGTCAAATTGAACCCCAATCCCGGCGCTGCCGATCGGAGTGGCGGAACCTCCCGAAATCCGATTGAGCGCCATCTCATGGTAGGCACGGAAGGTGGGTACGTCCTGCTTATAGCCGACCGTATTGAGATTGGCCAGATTGGCCGCGATCGCGTTTTGAACGGTTTGTTCGGCCAGCATTCCGGACGCCGCCGAATAGATACCGCGAATCAAGAGTGGAATTTCTCCTTCCGCATCAAATGGTTCATTTCAACGCTTCCAGTGGTTGCTCCGGCACCAATTCATTCCAGACAAAGACGGGCTTTGCATTTAACTCAGATTTAAAATTATTTCAGCGATAGGCGATTAATCATATGGTTGTAAATAGCAAAGCTGGTACAATCAGTGGTAATATTCAGCCCAAAGCAACCGGTGAAATTATCGGGATGGATACCGGTAATCTTCAGGGTTTCGGGTTGCAGAGGCATAATCATACTACAGGGAGCGGCGCGCGTGACAATTAACCCCACCCCGAATTAAATGGTCGGCTGGATAAGAATCATTCGGTGCGGGTGGAGGCATTGCAATTAATCATCAGGTTGCCCATATTTTAGGAGATGGGCAGCGCTACTTCAACATCACGTTCGTATGAGTAGGCTCGATGAAGGAGTACGCGAATGAAAGATGACGTTCCAGCTGCGCAAGGGCGGCTTTCGGCCGCTGTTCAAGCGATGAAATCGGGTAACCAGCGTTTAGCCCGTACCTTGTTAACTGAGATTTTAGCGACGCAGCCCGATTGTGCGGAAGCCAGCGAGCTATTAGGAATCGCTTATGCGAATGCTCAGAATTGGGAGTACGCAATCAAAGCGTTCCGGGATGCGATACGCTGCGCTCCGCGCAGGGCTTCAGCGCATTACAATATGGCCTTGGTATTAGCTCAACGTGGTGATTTTGAAGATGCACTGGATGAGCTCCGAACCACACTGATGCTGGAACCCGATCATCTGGCGGCCAAGGGATTACAGGCCGAGTGCGTGCAGCGAGTTAAAGATCGGCTGATGCATACCGACTCAGATCCGCGCATCGGGGATGTGACCGCGGTGGTAAAGGTCCCATCCGCGAAATGGTCGAGGCTGCCGTGCCCGACATGTAACGCGATGAACTTTCCAACGGCACGGTTTTGTGTCCGGTGCGGCTCTTCACTAGAGCAACCTTGACTGGAGTGGCATGAGTCGGGCTATTAATCCGGCGATTAAATACCTTCATGCCGGACTTGATCCGGAATCCAGAGCCTTCTGGATTCCCGCTTTCGCGGGAATAACAAATTCGGGATATTTATTTGCTAATATCTTGTTTTTTCGTGGTGAATTGAGTAATGGGCGGCACTTCTGTCTGCTGCCGGCGACCGCTCGAACCGAGGAGGATATGAAGACGATATGAGCCTGATGGGCGTTGATATCGGCACGACCGGATGCAAGGCGATTGTATTTCGAATTGGCGGCGATGTGATCGGCCAGGGATATCGGGAGTATCCCTTGCTGCAGGGTCAAAATCCAGGGTGGATGGAGTTGAATCCCCAAGCGGTGTGGGACGGTGTGCAGAGTGCCATTCAGGAAGCGGTCGCCCGGGCCGGTAACGGCGACCCGGTTACCGCCATATCATTCTCATCACAGGGGGAGGCATGCACCCCGATTGACGATCGGGGCAATTTTCTGGGAAACAGCATCGTCACCTTCGATAACCGCACGGTTGAGCAGGCATCCTTCTTTGAAAGCAAGTTGGGCGCTGACCGCATCTTTCAAATCACTGGTATGCCGCTGCACCCCATGCATACGATCAATAAGATCTTATGGTGGCGGGAGAATCAGCCGGGGGTGTTCGGTAAGGCTCGCAAATTTTTATGCTGGGAAGATATGGCGATCTATAAGCTGGGAGGAAGGGCGGCGATCAACTACTCCCTGGCCGACCGAACCATGGCATTTGATGTCCGTCAGGAGCGCTGGTCCGAAGAAATTTTGGGCGTGGCCGGCATCGAGGAGAGCCTATTTCCGGAGGCGCTTCCTTCCGGAACCGTGGTTGCTCCAATTACTCATGCGGCGGCTGACAGCTTGGGTTTACCGAAGAAGGTGATGCTGGTAACCGGCGCCCACGACCAACCGGCGGGAGCGCTCGGAGCCGGCGTCATCGAATCGGGTGTTGCAATGGATGCAACCGGAACGGTGGAGTGCATCACACCCGCATTTGATCACCTGGTGCTGACGGATGAGATGCGCCGAAACAGCTACTGCTGTTACCATCATGCCTACCCCGGTCTTTACTGCACCCTTGCCTTTAATTTTACCGGCGGCTCGCTGCTGCGCTGGTATCGCGACAACCTCGGCCGCACCGAAATTGAAGAGGCGCAGATCAGCGGCCTCGATGTTTATGATGTGTTGCTCGGTAAGGCGAGCTCCGGCCCATCTTCCATTCTGGTGCTGCCGCACTTTACCGTTACCGGCACGCCATGGTTTGATCCCCAATCCAAAGGGGTGGTTCTAGGGTTGACACTCGGCCACACGCACAACGATCTGGTGAAGGCGCTCCTGGATGGGGTAACTTACGAAATGCGCCTAAACCTGGACTACCTCGAGAAATCGGGGGTGGTCATCCATCATTTGCGAGCGATCGGCGGCGGCGCCAAGTCGCGGGTCTGGATGCAGCTTAAGGCCGACATTTTTAATCGCCCCGTCTCGTCCTTGAACGTTTCCGAGGCAGCCTGCCTGGGCGTGGCAATGCTGGCTGGCGTCGCGACCAACATTTATCACAATTTAAAGGAAGCGGTGAGCCAATTGGTCAAGGTGAAGGAGACCTATGAGCCTCAGCCGGAGCTGGCCGTCCGATATGCCGAGCGCTATTCGCTCTATCGTGAAATGTATCCGCTGCTGCGCGATTTTCTACATAAATGCTGAACGCTCAGGCGATGATGGATTGGATCGCGGTCGGTTTTTTAGTGGCCGGGGCGATGAATTGGATGTCGAGCAGGCGGGCTTCCAGCCAATCGACTCGCAGAGCAAGAGTGTGGCTTGCGATTTCTTGTCTGGCTTGGGCGGTTGCAACGGCCTCATTTCGGCATTTCAGCAGCGCAGCCGGTTATACCGCAGTGGGGGTTGGTTGCCTGTTCATAATCGTTGCCGCAATTGCCGCCTCCCGCCGACAGCCATCGAATTCCGATTCTTGATAGATCCAGCCGCCACTGGGGGGAAATTTAGTGCCCGCATTCAGCTCTAGCGCTTGAATGGGGGATATAATAGCTTCTTAAACCGGGGCGGTGACCGATGCGGCGATGTCGCGGCGATACATCATTCCATCAAAATCAATCTGCTCGATGGCGTCGTAGGCCCGTTCACGTGCGAGCTTGATATTATCCCCCAGGCCGGTTACACCCAGCACGCGCCCTCCCGATGTCACGAACTGCCCGTTTTCCAAGCGTGTGCCGGCGTGAAATATGATGGTATCCGACAGCGATGCGACTTTATCCAAGCCGTCTATCACGCAGCCGGCTTTTGGATCACCCGGATAGCCCTGGCTGGCCGCCACCACGCAGACCGCCGATTGGGCTTTCCACGCCACTTTCACCTTCTCCAGCGAGCACTCGACCACCGCCTGCATCACCTCCAGCAGATCGGTTTCCAGCAAAGGGAGAACAGCCTGAGTTTCCGGGTCGCCGAAGCGGCAATTGAACTCCAGCGTTTTTATTCCATCCGATGTCAGTATGATTCCGGCATAAAGCACGCCTTTGTAGGGGATGCCGAGATCACGAATGGCGTAGATGGCGGGTTTCAAAACCGATTCAAGGGCCTGGCTTAACAGATCCGGTGTAAAGCCAGGCACCGGTGCGTAGGCGCCCATTCCACCGGTATTAGGTCCCTGGTCATTATCAAAAGCACGTTTATGGTCTTGAGAGGGCGGCATCGGGATCACCGTTTCGCCGTCGGTAAATGCCATGATCGAAACCTCTCGGCCGTAGAGTCGCTCCTCCAGCACGATACGCCCGCCTGCATCTCCGAACGCCCGTTGAACCATAATGAGATCAACCGCCTGGTGCGCCTCATCTTCATTGGAGGCGACGATCACGCCCTTGCCAGCCGCGATACCATCAGCCTTAACCACCAGATTCTGCTGAATATCAGTCCTTTTGGAATAAAAGCGGCGGATTTGCTGGTGTGCCTCGTTCGGATTGTCGAAGATCCAAAAGTCGGCGGTGGGGATGTTGTAGCGCCGCATCACCTCTTTAGCGAATATCTTGCTGGTCTCAAGTCGCGCCGGATCGGTGGATGGACCGAAGATAGGCAAGCCACGCGCTTCAAAGCGATCTACGATGCCGATCGCCAAAGCCGCTTCGGGGCCGACGATGGTCAGATCAATCCGCTCCGATTCGGCGAAATTACCCAGCGCATCCACATCGGTAACCTTCAGCTTGATACATTCGGCCTGGCGTTCGATTCCCGCGTTGCCGGGCGCGCAGTAAATTCGGCTCACCCGGTTATTTTGAGCCAGTTTCCAGATAATTGCGTGCTCCCGTCCACCTCCACCAACTACCAACAGTCGCACTTTAATCCTCCTCGTACCCTTCTTCATAGTTGTCAAACCGCGCATATTGCTGATGAAAAGCGACCGCGACGTGCCCGGTTGGGCCGTTGCGCTGTTTTGCTATGATGAGTTCGGTCTTCTCTACCGGATACTCTTTTTGTTTGTCGAGATCGGCCTCCTCGTCGTTAATCGCTTCGCGCATCTTATAATAAGACTCCCGATAAATGAAGATGACCACGTCGGCTTCCGCCTCGATGCTGCCCGATTCCCGCAAATCTGAAAGCATGGGGCGCTTATTCTCACGCTGCTCGACCGCGCGGGAAAGCTGAGAGAGGGCAACCACCGGCAGCGCCAGCTCGCGCGCCAGCGATTTCAAAGAGCGCGCAATTTCTGATATCTCCTGCGTTCGATTCTCGGTCCGGCGATGCCCACGCATCAACTGAAGGTAATCAATAATGACCAGTCCCAAGCCTTGGGGTGTTGCCTTGAGTCGGCGGCATTTCGAGCGGATCTCGAGCGCCGATGCATCGGTTGAATCGTCAATGAAGATGGGCGCCTCCGCCAGACGGGCTACCGCCGCACCTACTTTCGTCCAATCGTTGTCGGGTATATATCCGGTGCGAAGCCGATGGGCATCCACCCTCGCTTCACTGCAAATAAGCCGCATCCCAACCTGCTCTTTGGACATTTCCAGGCTGAAGATGGCGGTGGTAGTATTTTTTTTCATAGCGGCATATTGCGCCAATGAGAGGCAGAGCGCGGTTTTGCCCATTGAGGGCCGGGCGGCGACAATGATAAGGTCGGAGGGCTGCAAACCGGCCGTCATGAAATTGAGGTCATGGAAGGGGGTTTCAAGTCCGGTTTCAGCATCTTTATGTTCGGCGCGATACTCAATCTTGTCATACACCGAATTCATCAACACTCGAATCGGCGTGAAGTAGGATTCCCTTCTCCGCTTTCCGACGTCGAAAATGATCTGTTCCGCCTCGTCAACCGCTATATCCACTGAATCAAAGTCACTATAGGCGATCCCATGGATTTGATTGGATGCATCGATGAGCCGGCGAAGAGTTGCCTTATCAGTTACGATCTTCGCGTAGTGCTCCACGTGGGTCACGGTGGGTACCGCATCCATCAAGCTGGTAAGGTAAGGGATGCCACCGACCGCTTCGAGCTGGTTGACTCCCCCCTGCCCGTTGGAATTAGGCATGCGGATCAGCTCCTCTTGAAGGGTCAGCAGATCAACCGGTTCGTTCCTCGCCCATAGGGCCAGTATCGCGTCAAAGATGATCCGATTCGTTTCGCGATAAAAGTCCTCCGAACGCAGTATCTCAGCCGCAATGTCAATCGCATCCCGCTTGATCAGCATGGAGCCGAGGACCGCCATTTCCATGTCGAGGTTTTGCGGCGGAAGCCGGCCAGCCAGATCGTTCGCATCACGGCGGTCAGCCGCAACCCCGCGAATAAAATCTTCCGGTCTGTCGGTTATTGGCACCTTAACTCCTCAATCGTGATGCCGTTTTCCACTGAGATGAACCGGCATAAGTGCTATTCCACCGGCTGCACGCTGCCGGTTTCATCCGCAACCGGCTCTTCGTCCGCGGTTACCGTTACTGATGCCGGTTCTTTGGCCCGGGATGCTGCCTCGGCCTCGCTGATCACTTCGAGCGTGATGGGAACGATCTTTTCGCTGTGGAGCTTTATCCGCAATGGGTAACTGCCGGTTGATTTTATCGGGTCAATGAGATCAATCCGCCGGCGGTCCACCTTTATTTGGTATTCTCGTTCAACCATATCGGCAACGTCAGCGGCGGTAATCGAGCCGTATAATTTGGTGCCGGCACCCACTTTACCGGTGATGGTAATGGTTGCGTCTTTCAGCTTTTCGGCGTTTTCGTGCGCTTGAGTGAGTTGGTTAGCCTCCAGCTCTTTCTCACGAGCCAATCGAGATTGCACTTCGCGGAGCGCGCCGCCCTGGGCCACCGTAGCCAGCCCCCGAGGAAACAGGTAATTGCGGGCGAAGCCCCTGGCAACATTCACGATTTCACCACTGCGGCCGACTTTTGGGACGTCGCGCTGCAAAATTACTTTCATTGTTGAATTGATCCCTTCCTAAATTAACTGAGCGGATCGCAAATTGTAACCACTAAGGATTCATACGAACGCCCATTGTTGGGGTGGTATGGCGGAAAAGATCATCGCCGCCGAACCACAATGAGAAACGATGGTTGATTCGGAACAGGCCGCGTGCGTTGAGACGGCCCTTATTCGGATCGAAAGCATCAACCGTAAAGAGAGTGCCCGGCGCCGCTTGCCAATCCAATCCGACGCCCAGTTTGGATGCATAGATTCCATAACGGATGTCGGTATTATCGCCTATGAAGGACTGGTATTGGGCGTTCAGGAGGTTTTGCTGAGTAAAACCATACACGCCAAGGTCAAAAGCATTTTGGGCACCGATGGGCAGCTCTAGGTTAACATCCGAGCGAAAATGTGGTGCTTGGGTACGCTCCAAAAAGTCTACCTGAAATTTGGGGGTTCCGATACCAAAGAGATGATGAGTGCTGGGTAACTGGATTTTATTGACGATTTTGTTTACCTTGCCGAGTATTTTTTCACCCTCGGAGGAGGCGTTTTTCAAGTTTTCCACCGACGACCGGAGATTTTGCTGAACTTGGGGATTACCGGTCAGCTCGTGAATATCGGTTGCGATCTGACTGAAGCGGGCGATCGTGGTTTTCGCCAGCTCAAGGGTGTCCTGCATACCCTGCTGGAGGCGGGGATTGCTCACCTGCTCGGAAAGCTTGGCTACCGCACCCCGTGCTGCATCCACCGTATCGCCAAGGCGCTGCAGGAGATCAACCGCTCCATTGGCCAGCTTGTCGAATTTCGGCCCGTTGCGGGCTAACATCCGGCGAATTTGAGTGCTCACGTTCTTGGCGGTAACTGCGGCCTGATCGGTTACGCGGCGAAGGTTTGCTACCGATTCCTCCAGATTGGCTTGCAGGCTCTTATTCCCAACCAGCCGATTTGCCGATATGGTGAGGTTATTCAGTTGGTCTAATAGTTTTCCGGTCTTGCCCAGCACGATGTTGGCATGCTTTGTCAGATCAAGCAGCGAATGATTCATTAGTTGAACGGTTGCACTCATCTGAGGTGAAATGGTCTCCAACGCACCGGCGACCTTGGCATGATCGGGGCTGACCGTAGCGTTATTGGCAAGATCCTCTTTCGAAATCCCCGGAATCACTTCGATTTGTGGATTCGCCACCAGCAAACCGGAAGTGATCACGAAGACGGAATCCACCGGGATCGGGTACTTCTTTTCAACCTGAAGCGTAATGGTCGGCACATGGGTGATTGGATCTAAATGAATGCTCTGGATCGAGCCGATGCTGACCCCATTCATCAACAATGGGGATTGGGGCAATATGCCTTTGGTGTCTTGGAATGGCACCTTAATGATGTAGGTGTTCGACCACGACCATCGGTTCAAAAATGCCCATCCGGCGTAAGCCAGTATTACTGCAATAACGAGCACGATGCCCACACGAAGCGCCTCTTTCGGATCAAGCATCATCGGCCTCCCGACTCAATTGACCGGAATCCGGTCGCCACGCGGCGTTGGGTGGAAATTACCAATAAATTTTTGCACCATCTCAACCGAACAATTTGCAATCTCATCCGGGGTGCCATAGCAAGCCACCGATCCATCATGGAGCAGTGCGACATGGTCTGCAATGCGGAACACCGAGGCCACATCGTGTGACACAACCACGGCCGTGATCCCAAGGCGGCTCTGTAGGGAGAGAATGAGGTTATCTATACTGGCGCCGATGATCGGGTCAAGGCCGCTGGTCGGCTCATCGAAAAGCAAGATACTAGGTTCCATCGCCAGAGCGCGGGCGATTCCCACCCGCTTTTGCATCCCACCGGAAAGCTGTGCGGGGTAGAGGCGGGCCGAATCGGCTAACCCGACAAGGGCCAGCTTTTCATTCACGATAGCATTCAACTCGGCAGATTTAAGATGGCGATGGCGACGCAACCCAAACGATACGTTTTCAAACACGGTCAACGAATCGAAAAGTGCAGCATACTGGAAGACAAAACCCATTTTCAATCGTATTTTCTCTATCTGCGATTCCGAGAGCGAAACGATGTTGGCGCCTTCGATCTCTATGGTTCCGGATTGCGGCCTCAACAGGCCGGCCAGGCATTTTATCAAAGTCGTTTTACCGGATCCCGACATGCCCATAACCGCCAGAGTCTCGCCGGACTGAACCTCAAGCGATACGTTACGCAAAATCGACCGCTGATTGATACTATAGCTGATATTTTGAATCTGGATGGCTGGATGCCTTTGACATGCCGATTCCGCCATTGTTTTATTCACACTCTACGGGTTACGCCGAGGATTTGGGCCAGCACCACATCGGATAAAAAGACCAGTAGAACACAAAGCACCACCGATCGGGTTGTCGTCTTGCCAACTCCAGCGGCTCCTCCGGTCGTCACCAATCCCTGCTGGCAAGCAACGATAGAAACGGTGACGGCAAACCATACGACTTTGAAAACACCCTTCCAAAGATCGGCGGCAAAAACAACCCTTCGGGCCGAATCCAAGAATTCCGGCATTGGAACCCCATGAAAGGCGGACATAATCATTCCGCCCCATATTCCGGAAAAAATGGCTACTAGTCCGATTGCCGGAGCCATCAGCAGGCAGGCCAGCAACCGGGGTGCGATCAAGTACCTCACCGGTGACACGGCCATCGCTCGTAGCGCATCAACCTGCTCGGTGACCACCATCGTCCCAATTTCAGCCGCAATTGCGGAGCCTACGCGGGCAGCCATTGCGACTCCGGCCAGCATCGGTCCTAGCTCAGTGACAAATGAAAATGAGATCGTGCCACCCACGATTCGGCCAGCGCCATACTGGACCATCAATGCGGTGGAGTAGAGAGCATACACGATGCCGGTCGAGAAGGTGATCGCAAATACGATCGGCAGGCTGCCTACTCCAAGCAGATCCATCTGTTTTATTGCATCGCGCCAATCCACCTTTCCACGAAGAATGAGCAGGGTGGATCGCACCAACATATCCCCAATCTGGCCGATAAATACCAGAGCAGAAACGACCGGCAGTGTAAGCGAGGGCTCCGATATCATACGGCTAGGCGCCGATTCAAGAGAGCTTGTATCTTCCATCATAGGTCAACCAGCATCCTCACCCTAGGATACCATCCTCAGAGTATACCAGATACCAGCATGGGGAGACGGAGTTGGCAGCGAGGGGTATGAGTTCAGTTCTACGGGAATCATTCTCGGTTACACAATCCACCTCCACCCCAACCCTCCACCTAATCGGAGAGGGAGACTGGATTATCGGCGCGTTGGTTCCTTCCTCCTCTCAGGGGAAAGGCAAAGATGGGGGTGATGCTCCCGTTACCAAACAAAATTCCCGTAAAACTGAACTGTTACTTCAATCGGCGGCATTTGCATCACGAGGAAATACGACCGTAGCCACGATGCCGTTGCCGTTCACCAGCGAGAATCTTCCCTTTAGCCCTCCGCATACCAGATCCTGGACAATTCTCAGCCCCAGCGTGTTCGTTTTCGTCAAGTCGAAATCATCGGGTAGTGGCTCGCCGTCATTAATCACTACCAGTCGAACCTCTTTTTCATCTTCGATGATGTGAACGTGTATTCTCCCTTCATCCAAGGAGCGAAAACCGTGCTCGATGGCGTTTTGAATCAGCTCATTCAAAACCAGCGCAACCCGCGTGGCTTGGGAGAGCGGCAGCATCAGGTCATTTCCCTCCACCTTACTATGAACCGTTTTGCCGGGATGCACCACGCTCTGCTTGGTAGCGGTGAGGATCTGTTCGGCCAGCTTTCGCACGCTTACCGCATCAAGATCGTCCCGGGATAGAAGCTCGTGAACGGCCGCGATGGCAAGGATCCGCTTCAGGGTATCGTTCAGCGCCTCCTCCACCGTTTTGTATTGACTGTAGTGCGATTGGAGGCGGACCAAGCTGGCGATCTGTTGAAGGTTGTTTTTGACCCGGTGGTGCATTTCCTGAATGACCGCCGCGCGCACCATCAGCTTGGCGTGTTCGATTGCCAAAGCGGCCTGGGTTCCCATCGCACGGAGGATCGCGATTTCTTCTTTGCTGAAGATATGCGGTTTTTCGGTGTAGCAGTTCAATACACCGATAACCCGATTATGCACCATCAGTGGTACACTGGCCATCGAGCAGAGGCCGGCCTTCTGGGCGACATCCGGGAAGCCGTAATCGCGCTCATTCTTTACATCCAGCACTGTGATCACTTTGCCTTCCGCCACCGCCCGGCCGGCGATGCTCTCTCCGATTTTAGGATTGGGCTTTTTGCGGTAGTCGCTGCTGTCGCTCTGGGTGGCCTTGATGATCAGCTCCTGATTTTCCTCATTCACCAGCATGACGGTACAGATCTTGTACCCCAGGGTCTGCGCGATCACCGCGACGAAGAGCTGCAGCAGCTCTTCGAGATACAGGTTGGAGGTGATCGCTTCGCTGACGGCGGAGAGAGTTCGCAATTGAACGGCGGTTGTTTCGAGCTGCTTGCGCCGTTCCGACTGTTGAATGGCGCCAGCGACCTGGCTGGCGATTCCGGAGAGTAGGCGCACTTGGTGCTTGGTATACTCCCTAGGTTGGCGGGTACGGACGTTGATTACCCCTAATATCTGCTGCTTCATCACCAGCGGCACCGACAAAATGCTTTCGTATTCGTCTTCATGGATCTCGGAGAAGTATTTAAAGCGATGGTCGGCGTAAGCCTGACGGATGACCGCCACATGTTTTCGCTCACGGGCGACCCAGCCGGTGATTCCCTCACCCAGTTTAAGCCTGATTTTGCCCACCATATTTTGAGCGGTGGGATCAGCCGCCCTCAGTACCAGCTCATCGTGGGTGCTGTCATAGATGTAGACCTGGCAGGAATCGGTGCCGGTAACCTGGACCGCCACATCCGCGATGACCTTGAGCATCTCCTCGAGGTCAATGGCGGAGCCGGTCGCCTCTCCGATGCGGCGCAGAGCCTCCGTTTCTCCTGCCTTTTCCTCCAGCTCAGCACGGAGCTGGTCAAGCAAGAGATGCGACTCACGGAGCTGCCGCTCTACGCTGTCAAGTTCGGCCTGTAGGATTTGAATATCCGGATCGTCGCTGCGCTGCTGAATGGCGCGCAAGCGTCGCTTAAATAGTAGTGAGCGCATCCGAATTACACCACTTTCTGAAATACCGCTACGAAGTGTGAAAATTTCACACGTTGTGCGCGATGATGATCGCCTCCGCAATTTCCCGCATTGATTTGCGCGAGTTCATGCTCTGTACCTGGATCCGCCGGAAAGCCTCTTGCTCCTTCAGACCGTGTTGGTCCATCAAAATCCCTTTCGCCCGATCCACCGCTTTACGGGTCTCCAGCTTATCCTCCAAGCTCTGCGCCTGATTTTCCAGCGCGATGAACTGCTCCCATCGTGACATGGTGATCTCGACGGCCGGCACCAAATCGGCCTGAATGAACGGCTTGAGCAGATAGTAAAAAACGCCCGATTCCTTTGCCCGGTTAATTAAATCCACCTGGCTATACGCGGTGAGCAGGATAACCGGTGCGATTTTTTCCTCGGCGATGATTTTGGCTGCGTCAATTCCATCCATCTCCGGCATTTTAATATCGAGAATGAGCACATCCGGTTTTAACTGACGAGCCAGCTCCACCGCCTGGCTGCCGTCTTCCGCTTCGGCAACCACATCATAGCTCGCCTCACTCAGCATCTGCTTTAAATCCATTCGGATTATCGGATCGTCATCTCCGATGAGTATTCGCAGTGGATTTGATGTCATTGAATAACCTCCTGCCAGCGTCCCAACCGCACCACGCATAAACCGCCTCCCGCCACCGCTTAAATCGGTGGCTAATCCCTCCTCGCCGGTGGAAGTGACGGTCCAATTCCTCGTTAGAGCATTGAAAAGTGCGAGAAGTGGGAATGAAGTGGGTGTACAATCATGGGAGCCGCTCCTTTGCGGTCCCGTGCGGGTCAGCCGGGCGCTGAATTGACACTGTAATTGTTAACATTATATAATACAATCGCCTGTTTTGTAAAGGATAAAGCGTAAGATTGGGTGATCGCCGAATTGCGAGACTAACGATCTTGAAGCGGTAATCATCGGAACACTCCAACTGTAATACGGTTATACCCGCTGATAGTGCGATAGGATAAGGAGAGGATTGCTCCTCTATGAAGGTGGGTGGCAATTCCTAAAGACATGCGAAAAGAATACTCTCTTCGGCTGCGGCATCTCTTTTTAGGGCCAAAGGGTCCGTTACTAATCGGTATTATCTACCTGGTTTATTGGCAAATCGCCCTGCGGATTCCCTACGACAGCCTCGTCATATTTGTACTGTCAACAATTATTGCAATGTTTGTCCAGGTGTTGTTCATTACTCAAATGGCAAAACACCTGTCACGATCTGGGTCAGCCATCCTTCTCGCGGTTGTTTCCTTCGCTATCTTCGTAATTGGATTAATTGCAACGCACCATCATCCCCCGATCGTCCCTCTGATCGTTCTCATTACGATTCCCGGTGTAAGCTCGCTCATCATTATGTGTTTCGCCAGCTCGATCGGTGTGCTGCTGTCGGGAATCATCCGCGAGAAGAACTTAATCCCGCCGGTCAGCGTGGTGGCTGCAATGGTGGACTGGTACACCGTGATGGGCGGAGGTCCGGTCCACCAAATTATGACCAAGGCCCCGAACCTCGCTAAGCCCTTTTTAGTTAAACTGCCCCCGATCGCACATGGCAGTTTTGGAGCCGCCCCGGCGCTCTTCATCGGATTCGCTGATTTCATGTTTATCGCCTTTTTCTATGCCTGTGTATGCCGTTTCGCGATGAATGAAAAGAAGACGTTCATCGGATTGTGCATCACCCTAATCCTTTATATGCTGATAGTGAGTCAAGCGGACCGATTGGGGAGTTGGGCGCAAGCTTTACCCGCCCTGGTGCCGGTCGCGCTCGTGCTGCTGGTGGCGAACTGGCGGCACTTTCGCTATCAGCGATCCGAGCTGCTGGCTATCCTGTACGCCGGGCTGATCGTAATTGCGGTCGCTACCGGAATATGGTACCTTCAGCACCGACAATCCAGCTCTCGTGGTAATCAAAGCCCACAATCAGAAAACGCGGGAACGGTTAAAACAGGTGCTTTATTAGATCGGCATGTTATCGAGTTTGCCGGCGGGCAGCTGCCGGTTGCCCCTTACCATTAATCGGTCAGGTCCATTGTTGAACTTCTTGAAGCGGCACTATTCCATCTCATTCAGCATGTGCTATACTCTTTTGTTTATCTTGCTGGAGGAAATTGTGAAGCGTACCTATCAACCAAAAGAACGACGACACAAAAGGGTGCATGGATTTCGTCAGCGTATGCGAACGAACGACGGTCGTCGAGTATTAAAGGCCCGCCGCTTGAAAGGGCGTGAGCGGCTCACCGTTTGATGCCGTACCCCTTTTACGTACTAGCTTCAATTGTTAGGGAAGGAATTTCGACTCAGAAGACGGGGTGATTTCAAACGGGTCTATGCGCAAGGGTCATCGGTCGTAACTCAGTGGCTGGTTATCTACGCCTTACTCCGCAATGAGGGCTCGCCGCGATTTGGGTTTTCGATCAGCAAGAGACTGGGAAAAGCAGTGGTGCGCAATCGGTTGAAACGTCGCCTCAGCGAAGCGGTCAAATCCATCGGAGCGACATCCGGTCCCCCTAGAGACTACGTAATTATTGCGCGCTCCGGTGTGAAAGATCGAGCGTTCTCCGATATCTGTTACGCGGTACGAAATGGATTTTCACGCATCGAAAAACGAGCGAAAACGGCCAGCCGAAACGAGGACGGATCCGAGAGCACCCTTAGGTAGGTGGATAATCGTTGGCATAATCCGGATCTATCAGCGCTTCTCGCGTTTGAAGCCCCGGGTGTGCCGTTTTCAGCCGACCTGTTCAGAATACACCGCCCAAGCGATTCTGAAATTCGGCGTGATTAAAGGCATCGGTCTTGGGATGTGGCGAATACTGCGATGCAATCCATTTGACAAGGGCGGTGACGATCCCGTTCCATAATGAGGGAAAAGTGCGTTTCGATAAGAATTTAAACCACCAATTAAACAGCGTGATGTTTTCTTTTCAGTACCGATTCTGGCCGCTCAGTACCGCTTTCGCCATTATCGTCCTGATTCTAATTCCGTTTACCGCCATAGCGCAGGCAGCGAAACCGGAAAATCCACTCGCGAAGGCGCAGACTCTACAAGCAGAGGGGAAAACCCAGGCCGCTATTAACGCCTACACCGATGTCTCAAACAGCCTTCATGGAAAAAACGACGCACTGGCGTCCCAGGCGCTCTACGATGCAGGACAATTGGCAGCGACAGCCGGTAAGAATCCGGCCGAGCGGAACGCCTTTCAGCAACAGGCTTATCAGCTCTTCCAGCAATTGGAGAATGAATTTCCAAACACCAAGGCGGTCGCTCAGCTCAAACAGTCCGATGCGATTCCGAACCTAATCACACAGATTGACCAGTACAATTCCCATGATTGGAAATATAAATTAATCAATGCGTTGGTCAATGTCACTGGTCGAGTACCAGCTTTCAGCTATGCCTTCTCCATGCTATTGCTGGCCGTGTTGGTGAGATTGCTGCTGACTCCTCTGACGAAGAAACAATACGCCAGTATGCGTGACATGCAGCGGCTCCAACCCTTGATCAAGGAGCTTCAATCAAAATACAAGGGCGCGGATCTGGGTCAGAAGCAGATGGACCTGTTTAAGGAGCATGGGATCAACCCCTTCGGAAGCTGCTTGCCGATGTTGCTGCAGATACCTTTTCTCATATTAATCTATACCGCGATCGAGGTTTACCGCTTTGCTTTTATGAAGGGGACCTTCCTGTGGATAGGCAGCCCATTGGATCATCGCTATCCCGGAATCGTGGCTGCGAACCTGGGCATGCCCGATATCCCCTTGCTGGTTATCTACACCGCTTCGAACTACCTCGTAATGCGCCTTACACCGGTAACCGATCCCAATCAAGCCGAACAGCAAAAAACGATGGCATTGATCTCATCGTTAATCTTTTTCTATATGTTTTGGCGTTACCAGTGGCCTTCCGCTTTTCTACTCTATTGGCTTGCATTAAACGTGATAACCATGGTGCAGCAGTACTACTATATGCATCGGCCGCTGAAGCAGCAGGCTGCTCTGGAGGCGGCTAATTCGAGCGCCGCCAGCGCCACCATCAGTCGTAACGGCGCCAAGGCGGAAACGCCTTCACCCGTCGTGGAGACCGTCAATCCATCTAAAGCAAGGCCGCGTAAACGGAAGCGTTAGATGGAATCAATTCTTGATTGAATGAAACCAGTTAGATCAGAAGAAGGGATATCTCCATTGAACCAGTCGTTCTTTCCAGATGCCGAGGATTTCGCCGGCGATTGCACCCGTTATATCACCGAGCTTTTCAGCGTAACTAACTTGGACGTCAGGCCGGGTACGGTGGACTGGAACCCGCCCTATCTCAATATGGAGTTGGTGGGTGAAGATGCGGCTGCGATCTTCGGGCGATACGGAGAGTATCTCGATTCTCTTCAATATCTGGTCAACCAAGCTTTCGCAAAACGGTACGGCCGTGAAAAGCGGTTGATTCTGGATGCCGGAGGCTATCGAGAGCGGCGTGCGCAAACGCTAAGAAAGCTCGCACTCGATCTGGCGGCTCAAGTCAAATCGCTCGGGCAGGAAGCGGAGCTAGACCCGCTTCCTCCTCAAGAACGACGCATTATCCACAATACATTAGCCGATGATCCGGAGGTCACCACCTACAGCGAAGGGATGGAACCCAATCGCTACGTTGTGATCACTCCTCGCATCGGCTAACCTTCCGCTATTCGATTTTCAATTACAAATGCAATTTTTTACGGAATCCACCCTCTATCCGTAACCTTTCAACCCAAAAATACGTCTATATAGGTAATCGGACGCCTGCCGATAGGGGGTAACCACTTTCCGCATCGCGCGTTCGAGGGATCTTTGAGATCAATATACAAGGAGAGAACTGATGGTCAATCATCTACCAACAAAGCGCTGGCTTATGATGGTGCCGATCTTCTTCCTCGTCGCATCATTTGCGTTGATTGCACCTACTCGATCATACGCACAAGGCGGGGGGAATGGCTCAAGCGACCTTTCCAACAAGCGTGTCAGTCTCAACCTTGACGGCGCAGATATTCGTTCTGCGCTCAGGCTGTTGTTCGACTCGGTTGGGGCGAACTACACGCTGGACAACTCAATCGAAGGTACGGTTACCGTCAGCCTGCATGACGTACCTTTCCATGTGGCGTTGGATTCTCTGCTGCGATCAACCAGCTCCACCATGCCGCTCACATACCGGGTTGAAAACGGTGTGTATCAGATCATGGTGAGGCAGCAACAGCAAAACAACTACTACAATCAGCAGCAGAACAACACCAACAATGAACAGACGAACACGACTTCTCAACAGCACACGGTCAAAATTCCGGTGAACTTCGCTGATGCGGCCGACATCGCCACCGCCTTTGGCGGCTCTGTTATTGAGCCTCGCTATTCTACCCTAGGTATGGGCGGCGGCGGTTATGGCGGTGGCTTCGGCGGTGGTGGCTTCGGCGGCGGCGGTTATGGCGGTGGCTTCGGCGGCGGCGGCTTCGGCGGCGGTGGCTTCGGCGGCGGCGGCTTCGGCGGCGGCGGCTTCGGCGGCGGCTATGGCGGTGGTCTGGGCGGCTTCGGCGGAGGCGGCTATGGCGGTGGTCTGGGCGGCTTCGGCGGAGGCGGCGGCTACGGAGGCGGCGGCTACGGAGGCGGAATCTACTAGGTCAGCCGGTTGCTTCGGTAAAAAGGGGGATGGGATACCATCCTCCTTTTGCTTTGATATTTTACATCCGGCTGACCTAACTCAAATCGTTACCTGGAGACCATCGTAACCCGCTGCAATTCCTTGTTTTGACAGTTCCTGCTCCAGTTCTGATTGGGTCATTCCACCCAAATGAGAGTAGTGAACCGTCACCACCTGAGTACCCGTCGTAATCGCTCCGCTGTTTTCAAGTCTCGATTTCAAGCGGATAACCTCATCAACGCCCATGTGCCCATCATAACCGCCTACAATCCGCCCCTTGGTGCACTCCGCAATCACCCCGTCAAGCTGCTCTTTCTCTAAGTAACACCAGGTGCGCTCATCGTACCAGCCGGTGTCGCAGCCGTATAGGAGCTTGTGAGACGATTCCTCGATGATGTAGTTGTAGGCGATGAGGCCGGGGGCATGGTGAGCGATGATCGGGGTAACCGTGTATCGGCCGAAATGGTAGGGGATGAAGGGCTCCATCGTTTGGAGATTATACGGTACATGGCCTAGATCAAGCTGCTCGCTGAGCTTGGTGATAACTTGGGCCGACCCGGCCACCGTGATGGGATTCTCCAACGGCTGTGATACGAAGCTGTTACTGGAGTAGTGAAGCTCCGGCACCGAAAAGTGGTCCTCGTGAATATGAGTAAAGAGCAGAAGTCGGAGATTGCGCAGGTTTAATCCGTATCGCACCGTGTGGTAAAAAGTATCGGGCGGGAAATCAATTTTAAGATCATCATTAATCATCACCGATGTTCGGCTACGGCACTCCCTTCCTCCCACCTCCCGCGCGATGGTGCAGACTCGGCAATCACAAAAGAGGCCCGGTATCCCCTCCGCTGCCGCGGTGCCTAAAATTAAAATGTGCATACCATGTTACCCTTTATAGATGAAGGCAAGGATGAATCTCAAGATACAGTATGAGTTCAGTTTTGCGGGAATCATTCTCGATTACACAATCCACCCCCACCCTAACCCTCCCCCTCATAGGAGGAGGGAGATTAGATTATCCGCGAGTGAATCCCTTCCCCCTCCTAGGGGGAAGGTGAGGATGGGGGTCGTCGGCTGTCCTTCAAGGCTTGACCCTATC
>JAMCWF010000069.1 GCA_023481295.1 Armatimonadota bacterium
TAGCCCCTGACATCGTTAATAAAAGAGGATGCGGTCGCATGACAGCCAAGCGCCAGATTGGTTAACGCCTGCGCTTCCTCCGGCGAAACGACCTCGAACTTTCGGAAACTTTTCACCACCTCGCCCGATTTCGAGGTGAGTTCCGCCACCAGATGATATTTTCCAACCTGGTCGGGGTTAACGCATTGCAACTCTTTTATCGCTTGGCCGAGCGCTCTGACCTCGAATGAGGCGGTTGTTTCCTGAAGCGACCTCGTTTCGGTGGGACCCATCACCCTTAACCGAATACGGCCGCTGCGCCGCTGATAAAGGTCGTTGGTGACGATGATACGAATGGATCGCTTGACGCTCGGTCCCACTTTTTCGGTGTAATCGTCAATCATCACTCCGAGCGGCGATTGGGCATTGCGCATGTACGCTTGAAATCGTGGTTCCAGCACCAAATTGCGGATATCCACGAAATTATCGCTGGTCTGTCCGCCCGGCCTGGAGTAGGTCATATAGCAAAAGTACTGCACGGCGGCCGCCAGCCGGGTGGCGCGCCAGAATTCAGTCAGCACCGCGAAACGATATGCGCCAAACTCCCAGCGCTCATTGGGGGTCGCGTCGGGACCCAATCGGGAGTTGTACAACGCTTCGGTCAATCGGGTTGGCGTGCCATCCCGATTGACCCAGAGCCAATCGTACTCGTTGATGACGACCGGCGAAGGGCGTAAAATGGTGTCGACCTGTTTTTTATCGAGCACAGTGCCCAACTCATATAGGTAAAAGTCCGGTCGGATGTAGAGATAGGGATGGACCTCCACCGCATCCCCGACTTGGGTAGGCGGCGAATAGCCGTTATCCCATGGTCGGTTCGATAGGTCCATCGGACGCACCGTTTCGATGATTTTCGCCAGCCTCGGCTCGAGGGTCTCATTGCATGCATCCCACACTACGATCGAGGGGTGATTCCACCGCTCCTGCAGCCACTCACGAAATTCGGTGATCAGCTCCTGGTCGCTCCAGCGCTCATCGAAGCCCCAGATCGGGTACTCATCTTGGAAAAGCCAGCCGATCTCATCGGCCAGATCGTACCAGAACTCGGGAAACGGCGCGATGCACACCCGGGCCGAGTTTAGGTGAAGCTCCCGCTTTGGCAGCTCCAGCAGCTTTCTGACCCAGCCTCTATCCCAAGGCAACCCACCACGCTTCGGATCCTCAAAGAAGCGGAACATACAAAAATTGCTGCCGCGGAGAAAGTAGATCCTGCCGTTCAACCGCGCATATCCGCTTCCCACATCGTAGCGAAACTCGCGCATGCCGAAGCGCGCCTCCAGCGTGTCGGTGCCAGTGTCACATCGTAAAACGTAGAGATATGGATTTTCCGGCGACCAGAGCGTTGGCTTTTCCAGATGGATGGTTGCGGTGACGGTCTTTCCCGAATTCGAGCCAATCTCAACCGGAGGAAGTTCAGATTTTGCCAGCGGTTTCCCGCTTTTCCACTCCCGTACTGAAAACCGGATGTTGGATCGTGCGAGCGTCGGCCCGTTATTATGCATGCTGACTTGAACCTCGATGGCGCTCTTCTCGATGTTCGGTGCCACCTGAAGGCCGGTTATGAAGGGCGATTCCGTCAAGGTTAAGGAAACCGAGTCGTAGATGCCAGGTATCCACTTGATGCGCTCATAATCGGTCCCTGGAGGAACCCAATCCGGCACCGCGTTTTTCCAGGCGCCGACCCGGATGACGATGATGTTTTCGGCATTGGCGCGCAGCAACCGGGATATATCGAATCGGCCCGGCGTGAAACAGCCCAGATGCTCTCCGGCCGGCGTTCCGTTCACCCAAACCTTGGTGCCGAACTGCGCCTTGTTAACTTTTAATTGAGCGACCGAAACCGGACCATTTAACCAGAAGCGGCGCCGGTACCAGAAAGCCCGTCGTTCCGGACTTTCCACCCCGACATCCTGGAAAGCCGGCGCCGCCATGTCGGCCAAACCCGGAACCGGTACCTTGGCGGCGTATTCCGTCGGCTCGGAATCCATGCCACCCTGCGCGATTTCCCATCGGCCGTCCAGGGAAAGAATCCGCCGCTTGCCCAACACGGTTTCGACCGGTATTTTGGCTGAAGGATGGAGATCGGCTTGAGAGCGGACTGAGATCTGGAGGAGGCGGCCAACGCCCAATCGTTTTGAATTCGGTTGAAAGGCGCATGAGCTGAAGAGACTGGTCAGGAACTCCCGTCGTCTGATTCTAAACGCCATTAAAGTAAAAGTCCTCGATTTTGATGTTTAATTTCGATTTAGGAGCTGTTCGAGTTTACTTGGTATTATGGTACTGGTTTTATTATTACACCACACCGCTAAGAATCCCCTTCAACCTTTGTTGGTGAGGGGCAATTGTTGGGGTGGCCAGACGAGCGTCCGCCGCTCCCCCTCCGAGAGGGTGATAATTTTAATCTGACTTGACATAAACGCAACTTGGAGTTAAAGTACAGAATAGTTGAAGCCGGTCGAGATGTAAGCGGTATGCGAGGAGCGATTATGAAAAAGTGGATCTACCTCTTAGCGATTTTAGGCGCGCTTGTAATCATCGTGGTGGTGGGCTTCTTATTCGTTCGTTACAATCGCCTTATGCAGGTGGCCGCCACGCTGCCACGGGAAGAGGCGCTGGCGCAGCAAGCCGGAATGCCATTGGATCCAGCCCAGCTTCAGACGCCGCTTCCGCCGCCGGCACTGAATGCGGCGCCGGACTACGAGAGACTGATGGCCATCCTGAAATCCAAGCCCATTTCACCGGGTGTAGATGAGGCGATCGCCAACGTCGGCACCCGAAATGCTACGGCAGCCGATTATGCCGCCGCCGGCAAGCTGTTGGCCGGCCGTCAGGATGTGATGGCGCTCATTGACCGGGCGACCAGCAAACCCGACTGCGACTTCAATCGAAACTGGTCGTTGGGACCGAGTTTAATGTTTCCAGAGTATAGGTGGATGCGTGAGGCCGCCCGGCTGCTGCGGGCGAAGAGTATTTTGCTGGCCAAGCAAGGGCATTTCCGAAGGGCTATCCTGACGCAGGCACGAGGATTCAGGCTGGCGCAACACGCAACTTCGGATCCGGTCATTATCGGATACTTGGTCGGTTTAGGGCTAGACGCAATATCTTTGCAAGGGATGGAGAAAATATTACGGATAGCCGGCCTCAATGCTGCCGTGGATGACCTGATACAGAAGACGTTGGCCGCCGATCAACCTCGCTTCAGCCTGCGCCACGGGCTGAAAGGTGAGAGTGTTATGGACACGATAATCTGCGATATGGTTCAGAATGGCAAAATGGGCTTAAATGAGTTGGCCGGGTCTGAAGGATCAAGGAATAACAATCATCGGGGAGGATCATTTTTATCACGATTAATTGCCGAAGCCGGACTGGCGATTGTCCTGCGGGAGCAACTGCTCTATTTCAAGGCAAGCACGCTGTCATATCCTGAGCGGTCAATTGTTATGGGGCGACTGGATAAGGCTATAGAGGCAAAAGTTCACACTGCCTCCAAAACGATAAACCCGGCCTGGATATTGCCAGCGATTATGATGCCATCTTACGGAGGGGCCGCTGAAAGTGAGCAGCAGGTAATTGCCAGGTGCAACGTATTGGAGGCGGCGGCGGAGGTGCTGGCTTATCGCGCTCGGTATGGTGCCTTCCCCAAGCAGCTTTCTGCGGCCGGCGTAACACTTACCGACCCTTATAATGGGAAAGCACTGCAATACCATCTGCACACGAAAAGATTTATTTATAAGGTTGTTAGGATTAAGGGCGCGGGAATGATGCCGAAGGTGAAATTGAAAAATGTCCGGGTGGGAAAGGGTTTTGCGGTCTACAGCGTTGGACGAACCGGACGACATATCGGGGTGCCTTTCCATCAGAGGCCGAAGTGGGTGGCTTCTTTTGACTACCGGCCGGTTAAATAAGATTAACTTTGGCTTTGGTCAGTTCTTCGGTGAACAATCGCATTAAACGATGAGGTTTTGGCTCGATTATGCTGGATTTCGCTCACCGGCCATTCCAACTCAGTGAGGGCAAACGATATCCCTTTTGTTAGACTTGATGGAAAAACAACCTTTTGAGAATTTTCGGCCGACGACCCCGAAATATCAAGGAACCCGCCTTCATTCGATCCATACTATCCCTATTGCCTCATTTAAAAAACCACACGAAATTATACTCCGACCAGCGAAGCTAATCCTTCACCTTTAGCGGGCGCCTTATTGAGTTGTGAAGATGCCTTAAGCGCCACAACCCGATCCGACTGCATCGTTACACTCGCCATAACTGGAACGGTTGCCAGCCGCTCCAGCTTCACCTGAAGTCTTGTGATCTCCCGTTTAAGCCCAGCCGGGTTCAGGCTTTCGTATAGGCGACTAAGACCCTCCTTCTGCTTTTGTGAAACATACGGTGAATCCATCACCCGATGATACGGCGTGGTTGGCTTATCGTACTGCTTGGTCACCTTTGCTCCATTGCGTATCTTCTGCACCAACTTCATCGAAGGCATAAAGAAGTTGTTGTAGAGCCGTAGAATACCGTATAGCTTGTTTAGCAGCTCAAGCTCTTCGACCGTGTCATAACGCCGATAACCGACCGCCCGCCGCACGATCGAGTAGTTCTTCTGCTCGATATAACAGTTGTCGTTCTTTGGGTGGCTACGAGTGCGCGTGAAAGTAATGCCCTCTTTAATGCAGTAGTTGGCCAATTCGCGGTTGATGAATTCAGCGCCATTATCGGAATCGATCCCTAATAGCTCGAACGGAAGGCGCTTGCGAACCCCCTTCAGCGCTTCAAACACCCATACCTGCGCCTTGTTCTTCACCGCCTCAACCTCAGTCCAGCCGGTATTGACATCGGTGATGTCAAGGCTCTGGATGAAATCTCCTCTACTGTTACCTCCCTCGTGCGACACCAGGTCGATCTCCACAAAACCAGGTCGGGCCTCATTCCATTCTGCAAAGGTCCTGATCGGTATCTGATGCTTCAACAACGTGCCCGGTTTGGTGCCGGAGCGACCCTTGAGCCGTAATTTATCCCTTTCCGGCTTAAGGAGGCGATCGATGGTGGCCGCACTTATCCTCGATAGCTTCTCCCTGACCACCGGCGACATCTTGACCTCACCGTGCTGCAGCAGGCGTGGCACAATCTCAGGCAGCGCCTCCTTCAATCGTTTGCCGCAGATGTAATCCATCAGAGGCCATAACAGCTTCAACACCGCTCTCACATCTTCATCGTAATAGTTGACGCGCTTTCGCTTAGCCCTCTTACCGGCATCCCCTTCAATCACCAACCGAGAACCTACCCGAACCCGCTTTCCGCTGTACCTCAAAACAAAAGCGGCGGGGGACCGATCCTGGTAACCGGTAAGTTTCATGAACTCATCCAATATCTCCCCGCGCTCCTTCTTGCCCGCCATCCGATATCGCCTCGATATCTCCCGGATGACAGGCCGCCTTTCATCCATCGTCAGCCTCACTTCCTTCTCCTTCTTATTGAGTAAAGGAGAACATTTTGATCATACTTTCGTGTGGATTTCTAATTTGAGGCAACGATCCCTTTTCGTGTGGTTTTTTCGTGAGGCAATTCGTGCGTTTGACAAAGCGGCTCATCTGGGTTAAAATAGATCGGTTTCGGTGCGAAAGGTAGACCTCGACGCGAATCCGCAGGCAGCGCCCACCTATTTCCAAAACAACCAAAGGATCAGGATTTTTTATGGCTTTAAAGCCAAACCAGACAGTATCGCGTTTCATACTAGCGATCTCTACCCTGCTGCTTATCTCGTTAACCGGCTGTTTTCAAGACAAATTGCCACCCGGTACCATCCGATTGGTGGTTTGGGGCCTGCAATTTGGCTCTGAAACCAAGGGATTGGAGGCCCGAATTACCGCTTTCGAGCGGATGCACCCGCACATTCACGTAAGTGTTCTTTCGATGGGCGCCGGCTCGATGAACCCGCAAAAACTGATGACCGCGATCGCGGGTGGAATACCGCCCGATGTGATTCGACAAGATCGTTTCACAATCGGTGATTGGGCATCGCGGGGCGCCTTCCTTCCACTCGATTCCTTCCTGCAAAATCAAAAGCAGGGTCCTTACACCATCAAAACGAGCAATTTTTACCCAGCGTGCTGGAAGGAGGCGGTCTACCAGGGGCATGTGTTCGCCATCCCCTCCTCCACCGATGATCGCGCCCTCTTTTACAATAAGACCCTTTTTCGGGAGGCGGGGCTGAACCCGAATAATCCTCCCCAAACTTGGGGACAACTCTATCGCGATTCCATAAAGCTGACCAAATTGAACCCGGATGGCTCCTTCAAGTCAATCGGCTTCATTCCCAACTATGGAAACTCCTGGCTCTACATCTACAGCTGGCAAAACGGTGGTGAGTTTATGTCGGCAAACGGGCGCACCTGCACCATCAACAATCCCTATACCGTAGGCGCCCTGCAGTACATGGTTAAAATCTACGATGCGCTGGGCGGCGTCACCAAGGTGGATTCCTTTGCATCGGGGTTTCAGCCGAACGAGCTGGATCCGTTTTTAACCGGCAAGGTTGCCATGAAGATAGACGGCGACTGGGTGCTGGACAGTATCGCGCGCTATGATCCAAGCCTGGACTTTGGGGTGGCGCCGGCGCCCGTTCCGCGAGACCGTCTCTTGCAGATCGGCCGATTTAAGGGTCACCATCGCTTCATCACCTGGTCAGGCGGTTTCTCTTACGCGATTCCAAGAGGGGCAAAGCACCTGAAACAGGCATGGGAATTCATCCAATGGATGACCAGTCCGGCCGCCGGCCTGGTGGATGCGCGCGCCCAGCAGGCATACAACCGCAGTCAAGGGCGTCCGTTCGTCCCGACGCTTTCCGCTAATAAGACGGTGAATGAGGCGGTCTTCAAGCAATATGCTCCGAGAAACCCCAAATTTCGGGATCCGCTTCGCTTTTTCATCAACTTGATGAGGGTATCTAAATTTCGGCCGGTCACTTTTGTCGGCCAATTGCTTTGGGACCAGCAGGTTCAGGCAATGGACGAAGCAGATCACCATCGCGAAACCGGTGAAACGCCCTACCAGGCGCTCACTAAAGCGAGAAGGATGGTTCAAATCCAACTCAACAAGGCTTACAGCCGAACCGACTACCCGCTGCTTAACCCGTTGATTCCGATTTTGATCACCGTTTTTTTCGTTGCGCTTGGAACGATATTCCTGGTAATCCGGATCAAGAGGCTCTTCTCGATGGGCCGCCTGTCACGTGGGGAGGCAATCGCGGGTACCCTATTCACGATGCCTTGGCTACTCGGATTTCTGGTCTTTACCGCCGGCCCAATCATTGCCTCGTTTTTTCTCAGCTTTTGCGATTATGACGTGCTGCACCCGCCCCGTTTCGTCGGCCTTTTGAACTACATTCAAATTTTCGGAATTGACCGGCAATACCTCTACACCTCGCTCTGGAATGCCTTTTACCTAGCGATCTGGGGAATTCCATTGGGCATTGTGACCGGGCTGGCCATCGCGATGTTGCTCAACGCAAAGGTATCCGGCATGAGCTTTTACCGCACCTTCTTTTATATGCCCTCCATTGTGCCGCTTGTTGCCAGCGCGGTCCTTTGGGCCTGGATTTTAAACGGCGACCCCAATCAGGGCTTGCTGAACGCCTTCTGGAAGGCAACGATCACGGCCTGGTTTCACCTCCAGCCTCCGGGCTGGTTTGGCGCCGCACAATGGGCAAAGCCGGGTTTAATTATAATGGGGTTATGGGGCGCCGGCAGCAGCATGATCCTCTGGCTGGCCGGCTTGCAGGGGGTGCCGCG
This sequence comes from Armatimonadota bacterium, assembly GCA_023481295.1. GTDB lineage: Bacteria > Armatimonadota > Chthonomonadetes > Chthonomonadales > JAMCWF01 > JAMCWF01. The sequence goes on from JAMCWF010000069.1 coordinate 7,830, forward strand.
CCAGCTTTACGAAGCGGCGGATCTGGACGGCGCCGGCATCTGGAGCAAGTTTCGGAACGTCACGATCCCGATGCTCTCACCCTACATATTTTTCAACCTAATTATGGGAACGATTGCGGTTTTGCAGCAGTTTGATCAAGTCTACATCTTGAGCGGTCAGGGATCGGGCGCCAACACGGCCGGCCCGGTCAACAGCATGCTGGTGCCGGTGCTTTTGCTGTTCAACGACGCCTTCCGATATTTTAAAATGGGGTACGCCTCGGCGCTGGCCTGGATCCTCTTTGTCATCATCCTCGTATTAACCGCGATACAGCTTAAAATTGCGCCTCGATGGGTGCATTACGAGGTGGAAAAGAAATAAAGAGGAGTATGGATGACGGTACTGAAATGCTAAATTGCGAACTCCGGCCGATCAAGTCCGCACGAATGCCGATCGGTCAAGGTGAGGGCTTGGTGTCGGAAAGGCGGAGGATTTAGATGGCGGCTGCGATTTGGATGTTTGCGGTGTTGTTGGTTTATGTCGGTATCGGTACCTCAATCGTGGTAGCGGTGGCCGGTTTCCGTGCCCGTCGCCCACTGACCGGAACGATTGAGGCGATCCTTCCGGTTTTCCTCTATTTTGTCATTAAAATCATTCCCCTCGACACAACATCCGCTATCCTAAGCTACGGCTCAATTCTGACGGTTGTCGGCGTCGGCCTTTACTGGATCGTCTTGAGACCGCTATTTACCTGGAAGGATCGGAAACGCACTCGCGAGTCGGTTCAACAAGCGGCGTTTCACTTAGTTCTTCTTACCGGCTCGATTATGTTCCTGGTGCCCTTTGCCTGGATGGTGGTTACCTCCTTGAAGGAAGACTCCCAGATGAGCAAGTTTCCACCGGAATGGAATCCAACCCAGCAGCTTATCATTAAAATAAACGGGCATGATGCCGGTCTCGCCTGGACCAACTACAATGGACAGCGGGTGAAGGTGGCTGAAATCCATCAGTTTGATAATGGGAATTTCCTCATTCAGATCATCTCACCGGCCTCGTTAAAAGGTAAGCAGATCATCGAGGCTGCTTCGGCGCTGAAGGACATCCGGCACTTCGATCCCCTTTGGAAAAACTATCCCGACGCGCTTCGATTTTTGCCGAGCGAAACGGATGATGGCCTCGTTTTTCTGTGGAATACGGTTTACCTTTCCCTCCTCAGTATCATCGGGACCATTATTTCATGCAGCATGGTAGCCTACAGCTTTGCGAGGCTTCGCTGGCCCGGGCGCGATGTTCTTTTCGTGGTGCTGCTGGCCACCATGATGCTGCCTGGCGCCGTAACGATGATGCCGGTCTTTTTAATTTTCCGCTGGATGGGGTGGATCGACTCGTTGAAACCGCTCTGGGTGCCCACCTTTTTTGGCAGCGCTTTCAGCATCTTCCTGCTGCGCCAATTCTTCATGACGATTCCGATGGACCTCGAAGATGCGGCTAAAATTGACGGCTGCTCCTATTTCGGCATATACTCACGCATCATGCTGCCGTTGATTAAGCCAGCTTTAGCTGCAATCACGATTATGACCTTTATGGGGGCTTGGAACAATTTCATGGGCCCGTTAATCTACGTCAACTCGCCTATGCGCATGCCATTAGCCTACGCGCTGCAGCTTTTCCAAACCGAACATGGCGGCGAGCCGGGGATGTTGATGGCGGCCAGCGTGATGGTGACATTGCCCGTCATATTGCTGTTCTTCTTTACTCAACGATACTTCATCGAAGGAGTTACACTGACCGGCATTAAAGGGTAAGACGATGGCCCGAAGACAGATAAATGTACCGCTGATTAAAAACGCGGTGATGGGCGTACTGGGTTGTATCTTCGGTGTGATCGCTGGGATCAGTGGCATCGGACTGCAGGTTGCGTCGGTCACCTTATTGACCTACATGCTGGGACTGCACCGTGTTCGGGCGCGCGGCACCAGTATGGCTGCCACTTTCGTTACCAGCCTTGGAGCATTGGTCGTGATTACCGGCAGCCATATGCCGCCATCGCTGAGCCCACTCTCCATCGTTACATTCATCGTCGGCTGTTGGTTCGGAACGCTGGTGACCTTTTCATTATCGAAATCACCGGTGCTGGTTAAGGCTATGCGAACGGCTCCCGCATTGGAGCTGTTGATCGGGATGTTTATGTTGGCCGATGCGTTCCACGCACCTTCCACTCAGTTGATCCCATTTTATCACCTCTTTTCAAATGCTGGGGCATTCGCGATCGGCGCTATAGGATCCGCTGCCACCACCCTGCTGGGGATGGTGAGCAGCGTATTGATCATTCCATTACTGATCTATGCCGGTGGGCTGAACTACCGGGCATCCGTAACGTTGATGTTACTGATGATCGCGGTCTCCTCCATATTGCCGTGCGTCGCACATTCTAAGAAAGGGAACGTCGCATCGGGAGCCGGAACGACCTATATCGTGGGATGTCTGCTGGGTGGCGCGGTAGGAGGACTGATCATCGCAAAAGCAGGTTTGAAATTACCGGGGATCTTATTTGGATTCATCGTGATTGTCCTCGGTGCGTGGCGCAGCTATCTAGTCTCCCAATCATCCACCGAGAAAAGTTGAAGGAGTGCCTATGCCGTTTGGACTGATTAAGAGCCTCTACCAGAAAGTTGAGGCCATCGTATCCGGCCGTGAAAAGCTGGATGAGGAGGTGTTTCAGGAGCTGGAGGCCGTCCTGTTACAGGCCGATGTTAACGTGCATACCACGACAGTCGCCATCGAACAGCTGCGTCAAGCCGTTCAAACCGAGCGCATCAACAGCGCCGAGGCGGTAAAGGATAAGTTGAAGGAATCGTTTATTTCGGTGTTCAACGGGTCGGCTGATATCGCCTTGAAGCGGTCAATAAAACCTCCCACCATCGTTTTATTCGTTGGAGTCAATGGTTCCGGTAAAACCACCACCCTGGCAAAGCTGGCCAAACGGTTCACCGATAACGATGGGAAGGTGATCATTGCTGCAGCCGATACCTTTCGGGCGGCCGCCATCGAGCAGTTGGAGACTTGGGCGGAGAGGGTCGGTGCAGAGGTCATCAAGCATCGAGCAGGCGCAAATCCGGGGGCGGTGGTTTACGATGCGCTGCAGGCGGCTCAGGCCCGGCGTTACGATGTTCTCTTGGTGGACACCGCCGGACGCCTTCAAACCAAGAGCTACCTGATGGAAGAGCTAAGAAAGATTCATCGCGTGATTGAAAGGGAGTGCGGGCGCCCGGCTGACGAGGTGCTGTTGGTGCTGGATGCGACGACCGGCCAAAACGCTCTCTCGCAGGCTCAGCATTTCCAGGAAGTCACGCCCTTAACCGGCATCATATTGACAAAGATGGATGGAACCGCCCGGGGAGGATTTGCCCTAACGGTGGTAGATGAGCTGAAAGTGCCGATCAAGTTCATTGGATTGGGTGAAAAGGCCGAAGACCTTCTACCGTTCGATCCGGCCGGTTATATCAACCTACTGCTCGATTGAATCGATATCCATTTTGCCAAAAGGTTGCGGAAAAGCGCATTGTTTCATAAAATTGAAAATTAAACAAGCGAAAGTGCCGGTTTTCAACCGGCAAAATTCTGGTAAAATCGTTTAGATGGTCGTATAAGTCACTTTGGAGACTGCATAACTGATGCACGGTTCTCGCGATGAAATCGGCCCTCGTTTCATCGGCATAATATTGGCAATAACTGGATCGTATAGTTCGGCTAGGGACAACCTGATCGCATCCAGTTGACCCGTGGATGCGGCCCCTTCTTCGGCGCCAAGTCGTTCAGTTCTACTACTTGGCCTCAAACGGTTAAGCAGTACATGATTACGACAGAGGAGAAACGGTGAGGCTTTAACTGCGAGCCGAGGCTCAGTTGGTGCCGATCCCCCATCCACGATGAAGCTGATAAGCGATGTGATTCAACGATCTCCAGTGTGGGTCAACCCGGAACACACGGTTGAAACCGCCATCATCCTGATGAGCGGCCATCAGGTCGGCGCCCTTCCGGTTCTCTCCGGCTCCGAACTGGTTGGGCTGGTGCTCTATAGCAACGTAATGGGCGCCCCACCGACCTCGCTGATCCGAGATATTATGCTAACCGACATTCCCCTCTTGCGACCGGATATGACGGTTAAAGAGGCGGCCGATGTTATGGCCCGGAGCGACTTCGGGCGCCTGCCGGTGGTAGAGGAAGGTAAGCTGGTCGGCGTTATCACCAGCGGCGACCTCCTTCCGGAGCTGGGACGTTCATTTGACCCCTTGACTGAGCTACCCTGGTCGGACAGCCTGAGGGATTGGGCGATCTCGGAGCTTCAAGCCGGTCGCGAGATTACGGTCCTGTTCCTGGATCTGGACAATTTCGGCCCGTTCAATAAGCGATATGGCCACATTGTAGGGGATGAAGTGCTCAAGGCAGCGGCTCAAGCGTTGATAGCCGCCATCGATGAAGAGACTGATATGCTGTGCCGATATGGCGGCGATGAGTTCGCCATCGCAACCGTTCGTCCGGCATCGGAGGCGGAAGAGCTCGGCAAGCGCATCGAGCGACGCATCATCTCATTGCAGCTTCCCGAACTGAGCGATGAGAAGCTGAGCGTATCCATCGGTCAATTCGGCGGGAAACGCACGCGGGAGCGGGAGCATGTCCATTACGCGGCCACTCTCAACAATTTAATCAATTTGGCCAGTCAAAGCTGTACCGAATCAAAATCACACCGCAAAATAGGGCGACGCCGTGATCGCAATAATAACAACGCTCACGAAGAGACCATTCTTGAACCGAGGTTGAAGCTCAGCGGCCTTCAAGTGTCGGAACAATCGGGGCTGGCTCACGTCCAGGTTGAGCTTGAGATGCTCGGCGGCCAACCCAGCGCGGAGTCAGAAGAAGGGGCCGCCCCGACCAGCTTTCGAGAATTCGTTTCAAGGCCGGTAACCTGCCCGGAAGATCTGCTCCGGTTGGTCGCTTACTCGACCGCCTCCGCAATTACCCGCTCTCTTCCCAACGGCTATTCGGTCGAGATTGAACAGCTTATGACTCAGCCGGTCATCGGTGGCCGAGAGGCAATTACGGTGGTAGGCTCCCTGACGACGCCGGAAGGACGACAACCCGGCGTCGGAACGGTGCTGGTCGGAGAGAGCGGATATCACGCGGCCGCAAAGGCGACTCTCGCCGCCTTCAATCGCTTCATAAGCCGGCTTTTAAGAATTACCGACCGGACTGAGTAGCCGACAACATCCTCGTTATTTCTTTGGCTTAGGATCATTTTTTACGAACTCGCTTCCGCAATCGCCTCGATTTCAATCCGGGCGTTGAGTGGCAAGGCGGAAACTTCAATACAAGTCCGCGCCGGCTTGACCTCGCCGAAGTGCTTCCGGTACACCGCATTCATTTGTGAAAAGAGCGCCATATCCCGCAAATAGACGGTCACCTTCACCACCTGCTCCATGCTGCTGCCGGCCGCCTCAAGCAATCTTTGGAGGTTTTGCAGGCACTGCTCCACCTCTTCCACAAATTCCCCCTCCATCAATTCCCCCGTTTCGGATAAGATGGGTATCTGCCCGGAAACAAAGATCAAACCGTTCGATTGAATGGCCGGCGTGTAGGGGGCTCCAGCAACTGGCTGCCCGATATAAATTGGTACTTTCAACTGATCACCTCGCATTTTAACCGATAAGTGGGAATCGGTTACTGATTTCATCACATTTTACTCCAGTATTGAGGGCGCCTCATATTCTCCAATGGCTGATGGGGGCTGAACACATAAAGAGATCACGATGAGGCGAATGGATGGCGAGCGAATCAGCCACGACGGTGAGATGGTTGTTTCCCTCCAACTATCGAGCAAAGTTGGAGTAGCGTGAGGCAGAACATATTGGCGAACTGTTTGGAGTTTAGATTTTTATCCATTTCTACAGCGTATGAGGATACATGAAGGAATCCGCAGTCATTATCTCGTAAATATAGTGCAATTAACGACCGAGCTAGCGCGTTTTTGTACGATTTGCCGGGAAACGAAGTGGGCCGAAGCGCTTTCGCCGGTTGGCAGATAAACTGTCGCCAATTCATTTTTAATGGGAAAGCGTGGAGGTACACGCTCGTGATGGCACCAACGAACGGATTAAAATTACAATTGCGCACTTCGCTGACTACGATATTAGGATGTTGCTGGATGGTACTAGCCATCTACTCAGCGATTCGAGCTATGGAGTACGGTTGGATGTCGAATGACCCGGCATTGTGGTGGTCTCTGATTCTCTCCTGTTTAATTGCATGGGCGGCCATCGAACGGAAGCGGTGGGGCCGTATTTCGCTGCAGGGTTTAGCGCTGGCCAACATCTTACAGCTCCTATTTGCGATGGTACTGGTAGCCGACGCGGTGGCCGATATTTCGGTATCGGCCGTTCCATGGCTGCCAAGCTCATTTCATGTCTACGGCCGTGGGATGTTGTTCGGGGTGGCGCTCTCGGCTTTAAGCGTCATTTCACTGATCTGGTTCCGGCATCCGAAAGTGGTGGCCGAATTTGAAACCGGTAAAAGAGGCACGACTCGCAAATGGCAGCTCTACATCGCATACACGCTGGTGTTCGGATGGCTTTTATCACTCGCAATGAGCCATGATGTGACTCGCTTTGCCAGCTACTTACGGCATTTACACCACACCAACCATGCGAATCAATACCGTCAGAGCAACGGATTTTCGAGTGAGCGCCCGATCTTATATCCCAGCCGCAGCGCTTGAGCCACATTCTTTGAAGCGCCGAAGAGTAATTTTTCCGCGTTCGCGATGGCTTCCGGCAGCGAAGAGGGGCCATGTATGATTGAGAAGGCCGCCGTAACACCCCAGCGATTCAACGTCTCAAGATCTACGTCCACCACTCCGCAGAGGGCAACGACCGGCCTTCCGGCGGCGATGGCAAGCTGGCCGACCGCACCAACCACCTTGCCGGAACCCGACTGAAGGTCAATCTTGCCTTCACCGGTGATGATTAGATCGCATTTCGTCATCCGCTCTTCAAGCTGCACCGCGCGCGCTACGATCCACCAACCCGGTTCTAGACTAGCGCCTAGATAGGCGGCGAGGCCGGCACCCAGGCCGCCAGCCGCACCGGCTCCCGGCATAGAAGCCAGGTTGAATCCAGTAATCCGAGCCGTTATCTCAGAGAAACGCTGCAGTGCCGATTCCAATTTTTTAACCATGTTGGGACCGGCACCCTTTTGGGGGCCGTAAACCGCGCTCGCCCCCTCAGCGCCCAATAGAGGGTTGGTCACATCACATGCCACCATTAATTTGAGACGGCGGTACGCCTCCAGCCCGGAAATATCCACATCGGCCAAATTATTTAGCGCCAAGCCCCCATGCTGTAGCACACCGCCATCGCCATCCAGGAACCGGGCGCCCAATGCCGTTAGAGCACCCGAACCGCCGTCATTCGTCGCGCTGCCGCCGATCCCGATGATCATCCGACTGCATCCAGTGGCCGCGACGTGCTTGATCAGCTCTCCCACTCCAAAAGTGGTCGCTTTGTCGGGTGCCAGCTCAGCGGGATTCAGTTGGGTCAGCCCGGCCGCTCGTGCCATCTCGATTACCGCGGTCCGCCGGTCGCCAAGTAGTCCCCATTCCGCCTGAATCGGCCGCATCAAGGCGTCATGAACGGGCGCTGAGTTAACGGTTCCACCGGTAGCAGTGACCAGCGTCTCAAGGGTGCCGTCTCCCCCATCAGCGAGTGGGCAGATATCCAACTCGGCATCGGGGATCACGTCTGCGACGGCATCCGAGATGGTGACGGCTGCTTGGCTCGCGCTGAGTGACCCTTTGAATGCATTGGGGCAAATTAAGATGCGCACCAGGAGACCCTATCCAGCTACCAAATTCAGACTAGTTGATATATCGCAGCACTTAGCACAATTACCAGTGTCTGCGGAAACAGATACGGGAGGACTACTCAATCCAGCCGAAATCACCGCCCAATATCTGGTTCACCGCCTCTTGGATCGGCTGTTTTAAATCAACACCGCCGCCGGATTCCACCACCGATTCCCCTCTTTCGCTGGTAATGTGAAGCCAAACCCGGCCGGAACCGGGATATTGATCCAGCGCCCCACGCAATTGTCGCAGCTTGGAGCGGTGCAGCTCATTAATGCGGATGTGAAGGATCCGCTTACCGTCGGAATTGCTTTTTGAGTTGGAGGTAGTATCCACCTGCTTGATCTCATCCGCTAAAATCTCCACCTCACCGGCAAACCCATTTCCTTCCTCATTGCCTTCGCCGGAATCCCCGTTTGTCTTTCGCTCGCGAACGGCGGAGCTCTCTCGGTAGCTGACCTTTCCCTTTAACAAGATGACCCGATCCAGAGCCAACCACTTGCTGCATTCGCGATAAACGGTCGGAAAAACAGTTACCCGAACCGAATCGGACAAATCCTCTACCGTCAAAAAGACCATCTTTTCATGGGTTCGCTTGGTGGTGAACGGCTTTACTTGAGTCACAATGCAAATCAGAGAGACCTCATCATGATCGGCCTTCTCTTTTAGCTCGGCAATCGTGGTATTGGCCTGCTTCTGCAGTCGAGACGGTAGATGCTTTAACGGGTGATCCGAGATATAGAGGCCTAAAAGCTCCCTTTCAAACGCCAGCATCTCGGCGTGATTGTAATCCGTTACATCGTTCGGGATATTATCTCCATTGGCCGTTTGGATTTGATCGCCCCCAAACAGCGGGGACTGCCCGGCCCGCCGATTCCGCTGCTCCCGGGATGCCCGGCTTAACTCATCGTCCAGTAAATTCAGCAGCGACTTTCGGTTTGAATGTACGGAGCGGAAGGCGCCGCATCGGATTAACGCCTCGATGACCGAGCGATTGATGCCGCCGTGGGCAGCGGTACGGCTCACGAAATCGGAAAGAGCGGTGAAATCGCCATTCTCGGAGCGGGCGGCCAAGATTATCTCAACCGCCGCCCGGCCCACGTTCTTTATCGCACTGAGGCCGAAACGAATCGATTGCCCCTCCACTTCGAATTCGGCGCCGCTACGATTGATATCAGGTGGCAGCACCTCGATTTTTAACCGCTGGCACTCCTCGATGGCGCCGCTCAATTTATCGGCTCGGTCGCTGAAGCAGGCCATCAAGGCGGCCATATACTCTACCGGATAATTCGCTTTCAAGTAGGCCGTTTGGTAAGCCAGCAGCGCATAGCAAACCGAATGAGCCTTATTGAACGCGTATCCGGCAAAAGGCTCGATGAGGTCAAAAATCTCGTTCGCCTTGTTCACGCTGATTCCGTTCTTTGCCGCTCCATCCACGAAGTTGGCTCGCTCCTGAGCCATCGTCTCCCGTTTCTTTTTGCCCATTGCACGGCGTAGGATGTCGGCCTGGCCGAGCGTGTAGCCGGCGATAGCCTGCACGATCCGGAGCACCTGATCCTGATAAACGATAACCCCGTAGGTCTCCTCCAGAATCGGCTTCAGCAAATCGTGTGGATAGCTGATCGGGTCGAGCCCATGCTTGGCGCGGATGAAGGTGGGAATGTGAGCCATCGGGCCGGGGCGATAGAGAGCAACCATGGCGGCCAGGTCTCGAATGGAGTTCGGCTTGAGACTCTGGACGTAGCGCCTCATACCGGCGCTTTCCAGTTGAAAAACGCCGGTCGTCTCGCCCTGCCCCAACATCTCGTACGTCTTTTGATCATCGAGAGGCAGCAAGCCTAAATCGAGATTGACCTGCCTGAGCTTCTCGATATTTTGCAGAGCGCGGCTGATGATGGAAAGGTTTATCAGCCCCAGGAAGTCCATTTTCAGCAGTCCGATCTGCTCCAATGCGCCGGCTGGATACTGCGTCACCAGACCGCCATCGGCTGAGCGACTGAGCGGCACGTGGTTAACCAGTGGATCGCGCGAGATCACGACGCCAGCCGCATGAACCGAAGCGTGGCGGGAAATTCCCTCAAGTCGGCGCGCGGTATCGAGGAGCTGGCGGGCATTTTCGTCGCTGCGATACAGCTCTTTCAGATCGGTGCTCTGCTCCAACGCATCGCGGATTGTGATGCCGAGCTGTGATGGGATCAATTTACAGATGCGATCCACATCCGGAATCGGTACTGCCAGCGCGCGGCCGGCATCCCGCACCGCAGCCTTCGCTTGAAGGGTGCCGAAGGTGGTAATTTGAGCAACGTGATCTTCTCCATACTTTTCGGTAACATATCGGATCACTTCGTCCCGGCGGGAATCCTCAAAGTCCATATCGATATCCGGCATTTGAACCCGCTCCGGGTTTAGAAATCTCTCGAAGGTGAGGTCGTACTCGAGGGGGTCAATATCGGTGATCCCCACCGCATATGAGGTGAGGCTGCCCGCCGCCGACCCCCTCACTCCGAAGAAGATGCCTCTTTCGCGGGCGAATCGGGCAAAATCGCGCACAATCAGAATGTACTGGCTGAAACCGGTCTGCCTTATCACCGAAAGCTCATAATCCAACCTATGCAAAGCCGCATCTGACGGCAGCCCCTTGTAACGCCGGGCGATTCCATCCTGAGCCAGTTGTGTGAGATACTCATGGGCTTCCAAGCCGCTCGGTATTTCAGGGGTGGGCAACTGAAGGCGGCCGAACTCCAGCTTTAAGCTGCACCGATCCGCAATTTCAACGGTGCGCTCCACCGCCTCGCCATGCTGTTTGAAAACCAACGCCATCTCTTCGGCCGATTTCATGTAAAAGTGATTGGAGCCGTACCGCATGCGATTCGGTTCATTAACGGTAGCGCCGGTCCCGATGCAAAGCAGCACATCATGGGCATCCGCATCCGCTTGATTCAGGTAGTGAACGTCGTTGGTACAAATGATGGGCAGATGCAGCTCTGCCGCGATTTTAAGCAGACCTTCATTGCATTTATGCTGCTCGGGAAGCGTATGATCTTGCAGCTCAATGAAATAGTTATCGGGACCGAATATCTCGCTGTACATCGCGGCCGTATCGCGGGCCGCCGGGTAGTTGTTTTGCAATAGCGCGGTGCAAACCTCACCTCCAAGGCAGGTACTGGTTGCAATCAATCCCTCGTGATACTGCCTAAGCAGTTCATGATCAACCCGCGGTTTATAATAAAACCCTTCAATTGCGGCGATGGTGGTCAACTTCAACAGATTGTGATAGCCGACCTCATCTTTGGCCAATAAAAGCAAGTGATAGGCATTTTTCTCGTTCGCAGCACCCCGACGTTCGGTGTGATTGCCTGGGGTAACGTATGCCTCCACCCCGATAATGGGTTTGATCCCCTTGCTCTGGCACTTCACATAAAAATCGAGTGAACCGTACATCATTCCATGATCGGTCAAGGCCAGAGCCGGCATCTCAAGCTCGGCCGCCCGGCTGATCAACAGATCGAGTCGCGCAGCACCGTCCAGCAGACTGTATTCGGAGTGGGTATGGAGATGAACAAAATTAGGGCGCGACATAGCGGCGCGAATGAACTACCTTTCGTTGTAACGGTACAAACCCCTATATGCGGCCTCCTATCAATCGGAAAGCGTTACATATAGAGTTGACCCCTATTTTATCCGAAGCGGATGGGCTTGTAAAGGCGCAAGCCCGCTATCTTTGTTGGCTTTAGTGATCCCATTTTTCGGCTTACCGAGAAGGGCCGATAACGCCGCTTGGGCATTTACTGCGTTGGAAAGGGTAAATATCCGGGCCGAGATCGTGACTGGATCGCCACGATTGATAATGACCGGATCACCGGAGGCCGTTGCCACTGCGGCCAGCCGATTGAAATCGGCGCCGGCCGGCGAAGGAATGGGATCGATCCGCCAGCTTGGTCCCGATGAGTGAGGGCTTAACTGAATTTCGGGCAGGTGCCAGATAACGCCCGATGTGATATCGCCCCATCGGCAGATCGTTACCAGCCCTTTTGACAGGGTTTGCGGCGGTACCAGCTCGGATACGGCGGTGCCGTAGCTTCGGTCCCCGGCCAGCAGCGGCGAGAGCTCCGCTCTTTCGAGCGTCATATCCTCGAATGGTGATAAGGTCATCTTTGCTAAGATCACGGACGACCCTGCGTTAAGCGTCAGCGTCAAACTGGCGGTCCAGCGCAACCCCATCGTTCCGTTTAACACCAGACCAACCGATTTATTACCATTGACCGATGTAATGCGCTTGAGGTTGAAATCGTCCCACCATGAGCGCGCACCCATCACCCCGCTGAGGACACGGCCCAACGGAATTGATGTTCCCACCAGCCGCCAAACGCCATTTGCGTTGGTATATAAGGATAGACCGGCGACGTCGGCTGAAGTATGAAAGATGACCGCGCCGATCCGATTATTTTCCAGGTAGGCGGCTCGATGACCGATACGGACCAACGGCTTGGGAGGCACGGCGGTCGGCAAAGTCGGTGGGGCGGCCGTGAGATGCTGGAGTACGAGGACCCGGGTCTGGATAGGAGATCCGTTTTGAATCAAGCTTAACGATGTAACCAGCGGTGATCGGTTGCCGGTCGGCTGAACCCAATATTGAAACGTCGCCGTTTGATTGGGCGCCAAAGCGGGTAAGGTGGGACCGGTATCGCCGTGCAAGTAGTCCAGTCCGGTCAGGTTGTACAATCTGGCGATGACGGTGTTGGCCGGTATCGGCTGGTTACCGGTATTTTGAATGGTGGCGATATCACATCGGGCGTTATCTGGC
>JAMCWF010000071.1 GCA_023481295.1 Armatimonadota bacterium
GTCAAAACCGATGTGAAGCCGGGTGAAATACTTAACGTGCTCTCATTCGGCGCAGCCGGTGATGGCAAGCGTGATGACACCGATGCCTTTGAGCGCGCCATTAAACAGGCCAGGAGCAGCAACGCTACCGTGATGGCGCCACGGGCGACGTACCGGCTGACCAGGCCGCTTCATCTTGAAAATCAACTTCTAATGGGACAAGTAGCCGGTGGGTGGGCGGCCGACTCAATCCCAATGCCGATCCTGCAGATCGAGCAGGTCGATTCGCCCGCCATCGTGATGGGTGCTTTCTCATCGCTGCACGGCATTGCGATCGTCTATCCGGTGAATGCGACCTTCCCCTCAAAGAATCCACCTCCCGCCATCTCGCTGGCTGGCGGCGGACCGACTATCTCCAGCGTGCGAATTCAATATGCCTATGACGGCATCATCACCGCTCCCGGAGCGACGCCCGGTCGCTCGCGCCTCTTCGATATCTTTATGGTTGAGCCGCACCACACCGGTCTCTATCTCACCCGCAGCTACGATGTGAGCCAGCTTCACAATATCGAGATCTGGAACAACGGCGCGATGGCCACCGGCGCCGGCTTTCAATTCGGGCGCAACGATGACTGCGCGCTAACCGATCTGTTCGCCTTCAACTGCCAAATCGGTTACCTGTTCGAGACCGATAAATCACCCGGCGGCGGCACCTTTTATGGTTCGCTGAGCAATTGCTCAACCGATTTCTGCTCGCAGGGATGCGTTGTGCGAGGAGATCACCGGATCAACCTTTCCACCGCTGATTTAGTGGATCATTTCACCTCGCTCGATGTAGATGGCGTGGAGGCCAGCATCCGAATGAGTAACTGCCACATTCAAACGAACGGGTCCCCCGCGGTGTACGTTCATCGGTGCGCCAACCTCTCCATCAATAACTGCTGGTTTATCCGCGCGTTTCCCAAATCAGATCATCATTTCATTCGTGCCGATCAGTGCGGGAGCTTTACCCTCACCAGTTGCCAGTTTGATCCAAGCAGCCCCGGCGTGCTGCTTGGTTCCGGAGTCGAGCGGGCGATCGTTGCGAACAATATCTTTGAATCCCAACAGCCGGCGATCACCAATCACCTATCACCGAGCGCGCACAGCGTTTTACAGGGAAATATCGGAGCACTGTGATCATCCTAGCGCCTCGATTGCAGAATTTTCAAGGTTTCTAATGCGAAGCTGAGCATTACGATGTGATTTGAGGTAGGATTCCATCGTATATGTCGCCACACTAAACAAATGATTAAAGGAGCCTGAGGATGGACGAGTACCCGCTATTAGAACGGCAGATTGAGAGCTATCAGCGCGATGGTTTTATCCAGCTTCACGACGTTCTCACCGCGGAAGAGCTGCGGCGCATTCGCGCGGCGGTGGATGAAGTGACCCAAGCCAACATTCAGCGGCGCAAAGAGCAGGCCGGTGACCTGAGGGATTACGATCGGGTTTTTTTGCAGATGGTGAACCTGTGGCGGGTTCATAACCGGATTCGGGAGTATGTTTTAAGCCCCAAGCTGGCCGGCGTTGCGCGGCGGTTGGCGAAAACATCTCAAGTCAGGTTGTGGCATGACCATGCGCTGGTCAAGTTACCGGGTGACAGCAAGCCCTCGCCTTGGCACCAAGATCTGCCCTACTGGCCGATGAATGAGACGGGCGCACTGTCTTGCTGGATGGCGTTGGACGATGTGAACGAGCAAAACGGGTGCATGCAGTTTATTCCCGGTTCACACTTGTGGGGAAAGCTGCCGCCCATCAATTTGTCAAATCCCCAGGATATCTTCCAATACGTGCCCGACAAAGAGAAAGTCGAACCGAAAGTAATGGCAATGCGAGCGGGTAGCTGTACCTTTCACAATGGCTTGACCTTTCACTACGCCAGCTCGAACCAGACCGATCGTCCACGGCGCGCGATGATCACGATTTATATGCCGGATGGGATTACCTACCGGGAGCAGCACCACGTTGTGACCGATGGGCTTGGGCTGAAGCCGGGTGAGCCGATCGCAGGGGAGCTATTTCCGGTGCTGAGCGAAGAGTGACCGAATGGTAGAGGGGCAACCGCAAGGGGTTGCCCGTGCGGATGAAGTAACAGGCTATCTGGAAATCAATTTAAATCGTTTTGCAGCTCCGAATCCTTGTCGGCAACCGTTTCGGCCAGCTTCCGCTTAAACTCACGGAGCCTTTCACGAAGATCCTCATCCTCAATGGCTAGGATCTGAGCGGCCAAGATACCTGCGTTTTTTGCACCACCGATCGCAACAGTGGCTACTGGAACGCCACTGGGCATCTGTGCCGTGGACAGCAACGAATCGAGGCCATTCAGTGCCTCCGATTTAATCGGCACTCCAATCACCGGCAAAATGCTCCAGGCGGCCATTGTTCCGGCCAGGTGCGCCGCTCCCCCGGCGCCGGCGATAATCACGCGTATTCCGCGCTCCTCAGCCGTTTTCGCGTATCCGGCCGCCTCCTCCGGAGTGCGATGGGCCGAAATGATCCGCATTTCCGATTCCAATCCCAGCTCATCCAGCGCAGCCGCCGCATTTCGCATAACCGGCAGGTCGCTATCACTGCCCATTACAATTCCGACTCTAATCAAAACTTGTAACTCCCCCCTCACATTGTTTTCTAGACGGTTCAATCGCCTCTTTGAATTCGCAAATCGGTGTCAGCCTACTCGGTGGATGCGTTGGGGCTCCCAGTCGAGCAGGGCGGCTCCGATTTCGGGGTCATAGCGGTTTTCCGGAAATTCAGCACCGGGGAAGGCCGCCTTAATCGTCCCGATAAATGGCACGACCAGCGGCTTCCCGGCACGCCATAACCCACCGATGCGATAAATCTTCACCGGTTGATTGAAGCTCAGCCACCTCAAAATGTAAAGCACTCGGTGGGCGAGATGCTCGGCCGCACAGAGCATCAACTGCAGGGCGACCTCATCCCCATCGTAGGCGGCTGATGCAATCGCCTTGGCGAGTTGGGCGATTCGGGTAACCCGGCCCGTCTCATCCGGTCGGTAGCACCAGGCAATTATTTCTGACGGAATCAAGGTACCCAATATATCGAAGAGCCTGTGCCTTAGTGGGCCATCCTCTAGCCGGTCGGATAGTGCGAGCCGAATCGCCTGCTGTCCGAGCCAGAAGCCGCTCCCATCATCTCCCAGCAGATAACCTAAGCCCCCGGCGCAGATGTGCCGCCCTTCCGGGTCGGCCCCATAAACAACCGATCCGGTGCCTGCGATTACCACCACGCCCGGTTCACCAGCAGCGGCGCCGGCCAATGCAGCGGCATAATCCGGTGCCAAACGATATTCGGTTGCCGGAACAACCGCTTCCAGCCGCTTCAGCAACGGCTGGTGCAGATCGGTGTTGCTGTAGCCGGCAACCGCGGCGGTAACTCGATGAAATGGGGTTGCCGGATCGAGGTCTGCCTTTTGGAGCGCACCATCAATCGCCTTCGAAAGGGCGGCCCCCCACTCATCAGGAGATGTGCTTGTGATGCTGCAGGGGCCGGCCACGCCGCGTCCCAGAATTTCAAGGTTTGATTTTTGATCGGCTGCACATCTCACGATGGCCGCCGCTGTTTTACTGCCCCCGGCGTCAATCCCGATGCGCAGATCACCGCCCGATCTGGTGTGATCTCGTGAATGATGACCGGATTTAATATTTGCACTCATCGGCTGAAACCACCTGATACAATTCGCTGGTCCGTTCGCTTACGACCATTTAATATATCTTAATTTGTCCAAAAAGTTTCCCATCTATAAATAACGTATGAGTTCAGTTTTGCGGGAATTATTCTATTACACAATCACCCCATCCTCTCCCTCCCCCTCATAGGGGGAGGGAGATTAGATTATCCGCGAGTGAATCCCTTCCCCCTCCTAGGGGGAAGGTGAGGATGGGGGTCGTCGGCTGTCCTTCAAGGCTTGACCCTATCTTTTTAACACCT